>SYMT01000295.1 GCA_005805375.1 Actinomycetota bacterium | reverse complement strand
GACCGGCTCCACGTGCTGGTGCGCGCGAACCCGTACCTGTACATCAGCGGCCACCATGTCACGCGAAATCCGCTCCTCTTGCAGGAAGAGCACGCCGGTCGGCTGAAACGACTCGGAGCACGTGGCGCGGATGATCCTGCGTACGCCGAGCACTACCGCAAGGCCGGTCTCTACTGGTTCGCGCGGTACGGGATGGCGTTGTACGAGGGGCTGCCCGACGGGGTGCTGAAGCGAAGTTTTACGCCGGAGGGCCGATGGTGAGCCGGCTCGGGAGCGCGATTTGAGCACAATCAAGCGGGTGGAGGCGATCCCGTGCCGGGCGCCGTTCCGGCAAACGTTCGTGATCGGACGTGGCTCCGTGGGGGCTGCCGGCGGCGCCGGCCAGCACGTGTTCGTGCGGGTGGAGACGGACTGCGGCTCGGTGGGGTGGGGCGAGGCGCGGGCGCTCCCGTCGTGGAGCTACGAAACGGTGGAGTCCATCGCGTCCGCCATTCGCGGTTACCTCGGGCCGTTGTTGATCGGGCGGTCGCCGTTCGATCTGAACGCCATCCAGCGGGCGATGTACGAGACGCTCACCCCCGCGGTCAGCAACGGGCAGCCGTTTGCCAAGTCGGCGCTCGACATCGCGCTGCACGACCTGCAAGGACGGCTCACGGGCCGACCGGTGCATGCGCTGCTGGGAGGGAAGATCCGCGACCGGGTACCGCTCTGTTATGCGCTGAGCATCGCGTCGCCGGCGGAAATGGCGGAGCAGGCGGCCGCGGCTCCCGAGTGCGGCTGTTTCAAGATCAAGGTCGCCGGGGATCCGGAAACCGATCGCGAGCGGGTGAAGAGCATCGCCGATGCTCGTCCCGATGCCATCTTGTGGCTGGATGCGAACCAGTCCTACCACCCCGCGCGCCTGGTGCCGTTCGTCGAGTCCGTCCGGCACATCCCGCACATTTTCTGCCTGGAGCAGCCCGTGCGCAGTGTGGACTGGATGGGGATGCGGATTGCCCGCGAGCGCTCGCCGTTCCCGATCGCCATAGACGAAGGCTGTTTCAGCTCCCACGACGTGGCGCGGATCGCGGAGCATCGTGCGGCCGAACTGGTCGTCCTCAAGGTCTGCAAGAGTGGCGGGCTCCGTGAGTGCCTGAAGTCCGCGGCTGTGGCAGATGCGCACGGTCTGGGTCTGCTGGGCAGCGGCCTGACCGAGAGCGGAATCGGCTTCATCGCCAGCATTCACCTGTTCTCCACGCTGGAAACGCTGCTGCCTCCGGAATTGAACGGCGTGCAGTTCCTCGAATCCATGTGGCTGAAAGATCTGCATTCGGATGGCGCGGTGATCACCGTCCCGGACGGTCCCGGTTTGGGCGTGGAGGTGGACGAGGATGCGATTCGCCGCCATGCGCTGACGCTGTGACTTCCCGAGATCCGCTCAACCTGCATCACGTGCGCGCCTTCTGCGCGATCGTGGCCCACGGCAGCTTTTCGCGGGCGGCGCGGGAAGTCCAGCTCACGCAACCAACGATCAGCGCCCAGATTCAGTTGCTCGAAAAAGCGCTGAACGCGCGGCTCTTTGATCGGTCCGCACAGGGCATCACGCTGACCGCCGCCGGGCGCACGTTCCATCCCTATGCGCTGGACCTGATGGCGCTGGCGGATCGCGCCGAGGACGCCATTCAGGAGCTCCAGGGGTTGGAGCGCGGACGCCTGGAACTGGGCGCCAGCAGCGTTCCGGGTCACTACCTGCTCCCGTGCGCACTCCTGCTGTTCAAGCAAGCCCACTCCGGCATCGAGATCCGGGTGGTCGTCTCCAATTCGGAAGAGGTGCGCGACCAGGTGCGCGCCGGCGCGCTGGATGTGGGGGTGATCGGGGAGCGGGTCCGGGACGACCGCCTCACGTTCCAACCGATCGCACGGGATGGTCTGGTAGCGGTGCTGCGGCCGGAACACCCACTCGTCACTCAGACTGCGCTGCAGGTGGATGAGCTGATCCGCCAACCGCTGCTGCTGCGCGAACAGGGATCCGCCACCCGCGCCACTCTGGAGCGTGCCCTTGAGGCGGCGGGCCGGGGAGTGGACACACTCAACATCATGCTGGAATTGGGGAGCACCGAGGCGATCAAGTCCGGAGTACGCGCCGTGGACGCCGTGGCGATCGTGAGCGAGTGGACGGTGCGCGAGGAAGTGCGTCTGGGACTCCTGCGCGCGCTGCCGGTACAGGGCCTCGACCTCGCCCGCGACCTTTTCGTGGTCCAGCGGGCCCACGGGGAGTTATCGAGCGCCTCGCGGGAGTTTCTGCGCTTCCTGACCGAGGAGTATTTGAAGGGAAAATAGGAATCCGGACTCGATCGTCGGGACTGTGGACACAGCGGGAACCTCACGCATGAGGAGTTCCGGTCGCGATGGACACGGGGTGAAAACGGGGCCCGGCGCTATGGCAACGCACGGGCACCCATACTATACTTATCGATATGAGCACAGCCCTGATGGAGCCCGCATCCAGCTTCGCCCTGCAGGCCGAGGTAACCCGCTTGCGAGAACGGGTCCACGTCCTGGAAGCCGAGGTCGCCCGTCTGCGGGAACCACCACTGTCTCCCGGTGATGGGCGTGAGGCACTCAGGCAGTTGCAAGAAGGCTGGGCTTCCATGGACCCGGAGGACCAGGCGGAGTGTAGCGTCGCGCTGGAAGAGGCTGCGCGCCGCTCCCGTGAACTCCGGGTGGACGGGTGAGCGTGACAGAGCCGCCCGCGATGGCACTGGACACAAATGCGGTTACCGCACTCTTCCGCGGCGAACTGAACTCGGTCCCGCACCTCCGAATGGGGAAGTTCTGTTTACCGTGCATCGTATTCGGTGAGGTCGTGGAGGGTTGGTGCGATTTGGCCGAACGACACCACCGGCACAAACAGGAAGCGCGACTGGCGACAGCTCTTGCGCGACTGTGCGAATTCCACGAATGGGCGCGGGCATCAGATATCCTGCGATATACCGAGGAGGCGCAGCGAGCCTTCGCCGTACTCGGAGTGGGCCGCGGAGACCGAAGTCGCAATGACCTGCGCATCGCCGCAATCTGTATTGCCCATCAGGTGCCACTGGTCACGCGCAACCTCGCGGATTTTCAGGATCTGCCCGGGCTGACACTCATCACCTGGTAAGTCACCACGCTCCGATGGCGTTGATGCCCACCGTCGCTGTCGTGGCATGCGTCGCACTCAGCGCCTGGAATGGCCCCAATCCGCACCGAAAGGCACGGCTACGGCAACCTCACTCGCCTCATTTATTCCGAGAAATTGGAGTCGGGAAATAGAAAATAGTCGCGGGTGCAAGTGATGCGCAAGTCTGAGTGCGCAGGTGGCGATGGATCCATAGTAACCACGTCTCTATTTCCCACTTCCTATCCATTCCCGGTAGATACCTGCGGTCTGCTTCGCCACGGACGCCCAACTCTGTTCCTCCGCGAAGGCACGCGCCTTCTCTGCCAACTGGCGCCGGGTGCCCGCCGAAGCGAGCAGGAAGGCAAGACGGTCCTGCAGTGAGCGGGCGTCGCCTGCCTGGAAGAGATCCAGGCTCCCGGTCCGTTCCTGGATTTCGCGGAAGCAGGCGAGGTCCGCCGCCAGGACCGGACGGCCGTGTCCCAGGGCCACCATCACCGAGTAGCTCCCGTTCGCGGCCGTGTGCGGCACCAGCACCAGGTCGGCGAGTTCCATTGCGGTGCGCACCTCCGGATCGGTCAGGTAGCCGGTGATGGCTGTGCGGGCAGCCAGCTTGCTCGCGGCGATGCGGGCTTCCAGTTGGTCCAGATAGGCGCGTTCGTGTTCGACTCGCGTGCCCCCCGCGATCAGCAGATGCACGGGTGTGGGGAGCGCCCCCACGGCCTCCAGTGCCAATTCGTAGCCCTTGTCCGGAGTGATGTAGCCGAAGATCGCCACGACCCGCCCCGGCCCCCAACCCAACCGCCGGCGCAGTGCCTCCACCTCGGCAGCGCCGCCGCCCGCCTCCGCTACCGGTGGAATGCCCGCGGGCAGCACGTGAATTCGCTCCGCGGGAAATTGCTGCCGCCGGAATCGTTCCCGGGCCGCCTCGGTATGGACGATCCAGGCAGACGCGCCGGCGAACGGGGTTCGCTCCACGCTGCGGCGGAACTGCGGGAGCGCAGCCAGAATGCGCTTGGCGAGGCGCTGGCGGGGGCGCGTCTCCAGATCCACCCGCAGCAGTTCGCGGGCGGTGAACACGGTGTGTGCCGTGACTACATGGGGCCGGTGCAGTCCCCGCAGCCAGGTGGGGAGGGACGAGGCGCCGGGCGCGATGCCGCCGAAGAACGTGTATTCGTGCTGGAGGTGGATGAGATCGGCGGCGTTCAACCGATCCAGGTCCGCCCGGCGCCGTGCCGGATCGCGATCGGTGTACGGGACGCCGACCAGATCCACCTCAACTCCGAGCACTCCCAGTTCCTGTACGAGCGACGCTGTGTAGCTGGCGATGCCGCACCGTGCCTCCGAACTGGTCCACATCGCGACCTTCACTGCACCCCCCCGACAGCGCCGAACTCGTCGGCCGCGGCGGCGAAGCCGCGGCGGAGCGTGTTCTCGGTGATGGTGCGCGGCTCCAGGAATTGGAGCAGGTAGTCGGGACCGCCGGCCTTGCTGCCGATGCCGCTCATGCGAAACCCTCCGAACGGCTGCCGGCCCACCACCGCTCCCGTGATTTTCCGGTTCAGATACAGGTTGCCGACCCGGAATTCGCGGCAGGCGCGTTCGAGGTTGTCCGGGCTGCGTGAGTAGACACCGCCGGTCAGGGCATAGTCGGTCCGCATCGCGATCTCCAGCGCCTGGGAAAACGTGGCGGCGCGCAGGACGGCCAGCACGGGACCGAAAATCTCCTCCTGGCAGAAGGCGCTGCCCGGATCCGCGTCCGTGAAGATCGTGGGCCCCACATAGTAGCCGTCACCGAGCGCAGACACATCCGTTTCCAACACGGGCCGGGCGGTCTGCTTGCCCGCCTCAATCGCCTGCCGGATCCGGTCGCGGGCGCGCGCGTCAATCACCGGGCCCAGAGCGGCGCCGGGATCGTCGGGCGGGCCGAGGGTCAGGCTGCGCGCGGCGTCCACCAGCCGGCGCACGAAGGTGTCGTGGATCTTTCCGATCACGATCACCCGGGAAGCGGCGCTGCACTTCTGCCCCTGGAAGCCGAACGCCGACCACAGAGTTCCGAGCACCGCGTCATCCGGGTCCGCGTCCTCGTCCACGATGATCGCGTTCTTGCCGCCCATCTCGGCGATCACACGCTTCAAGTGGTTCTGCCCGGGCGCGACCTCCGCAGCACGGGCGAAGATGCGACACCCTACAGCGCGAGATCCGGTGAAGGCAATGCAGTCCACCTGTGGATGGGCCACCAGCGCCTCCCCAACCGCAGCGCCCAGGGACGGCACGAAGTTCAGGACTCCCGGTTCCAGGCCGCATTCCCGCAGCACCTCCACGAACTTCGCGGCGATGACGGGCGTCTGGGGCGCCGGCTTCAGCACGACTGTGTTCCCCGTGACCAGCGCCGCGGCGGTCATGCCGGCAGCAATCGCCAGCGGGAAATTCCAGGGGGGGATGACCACGCAGACCCCCCGCGGCTGATAGAAGAACGTGTTGGCCTCGCCGGGGGCATGGAGCGGGATCAGTGCGGAGAGGCGCAGCGCTTCCCGCGAGTAGTACTCAAGGAAGTCAATCGCCTCAATCACATCGGCATCCGCCTCCCGCCACGTCTTTCCGGCCTCCAGGACCTGCCAGGCAGCGAACTCGTCGCGGCGGGCGCGCAGCTTTTCGGCGGCCCGCAGCAGCAGCGCTATCCGCTCGCCGACGGCTCGATCGCGCCAGCCGGGGAAGGCGGAACGCGCGGACCGCACGGCGGTCTCCGCATCCCGTTCATTGGCGGCCGCCACCCGCCCGATGATCTCCGTGGGCCGCGCCGGGTTGACGGATTCGAACCAGTTTCCGGTCGTTTGTGCCCGCCCGTGCAGCAGCGCCGGATACTCGCGCCCCAGTTCCTTCTTCACCCGCTCCAGCGCGCTCGCAAAGCGCTCCCGCTCGGCGGGCAGCGTGAACCGGCGCGGAGGCTCAGTCCGGAACGGAGAGGGCTGAGCGCTCCCCACAGACGCAGTGGGTGAGGGAGCCGCGGCGGGGAGAGCGCGATCCGTGGTGCGCCGGCTGGGAGCAGGGCCCGGGGGCGCCAGGAGCGTATCCGGCGCCAGATCGTCGGCGAATCCCATGCGCAGGAAGCTCTGGCTGGCGGTGTTCTCCAGCAGGCGCCGCACGAGATACGCCATGCCGGGCAGCACCTCCCCATACGGCACATACACCCGCACGCGCCGTCCGCGCTCGGCGACGGCATCCTTCAATGGGTCCGCCATCCCATAGAGCATCTGGATCTCAAACTGATCCGGATGCAGCCCCTTCGCTTCGGCCATCGCGAGGGCCAACGCCAGACTGCGCGCATTGTGGGTCGCGAACGCCGCCTCAATGTGCGGGTGGTTCTCGATCAGCAGGCGCACGCAGCGTTCGTAGTTGCGGTCGGTCTCCCACTTTTCGTTCCACACCGGCGCCGGCCATCCGTGCTGGCGGGCAATCACCGTCTCGTAATCCCAATACGCCCCGCGCACGAGACGCACCGTGACCGGCGCCCCTCGCTGCCGCACCCAGTCAATGAGCGATGCCAGGTCCACCTCGGTTTCCCGCAGGTACGCCTGCATGGCCAGCCCCACATCCGGCCAGTCGCGAAACTCCGGTTCCATCAGGAGTTCGCGCAGGAGACGGAGCGTGATCTCCTTCGTCTCGTACTGCTCCATGTCGAGGCAGACAAACGCGCCCTTCTCGCGGGCGAGGCGGCAGATCGGGCGGAGCCGCTCCTTCAACGCGCGGATGCACCCGGCCGGATCCACGGCGGAAAGCTGAGAGAAGAGCGCAGAGAGCTTGACGGAGACATTCAAACGCGGGCTGGGGCGACCGGATACGCGGTCGAGCAGCGGATTCGGCTTCCACCGCGCCACGATCGGCGCCGCCTCTTCAAACAGCCGGAGGTAGCGGGCCTGATACGCTTCCGCCTCCGCCTCGCTGACGGTCGCTTCGCCGAGCAGATCCAGGGAAAACGCCATCCCCTCGCGGCGCAGACCCTCGACGGTTTGCAGCGCTTCGCGGGTGTGCGCCCCGCCGATAAAGCGCGTGGCGAGCCCGTGCATCGCGGCCCGCACCGCTCCCGCCACCAGGTGCGCCGCCATACCCTCCGCGGCAACCTCCATTCCCCAGCGCGCGGCGCCCGGGAGGGGCAGGGATTCCTCGCCGAAGTATTCCCGCAGATGCTGCACCAGGGCTTCATCGTCGGTCAGCGCCGGCAGTACATCCACGAACCGCAGCGCCTGGATGCGGAAGCGCTCGTTCACCATCAACTTCCGCAGCAGCGCCTCTTCCCAGTGCTCGCGGGCCCAGAAGGCGCTGTTCCGCTCGCGCGCGGCGGCAATGAGCGCGCGTCCGAGTTCCCCCACTCGGGCCTCAACCCCCTCGACGGCGGTGGAAACGATGGCTGTCATGTTGGCCTCCCATCGGCTGCGCGCCGGCGAAGTTGCGGACGCGCGCTTCGGCACAGACGCATGTACTCCGGTCCCTTCACCCCGATCCGGTTCGCCGGCGAGGAACGGGGAGCAGAGGAGAAAGCGCGAAGACTCCTCGTTTCTCACTTCTCTTCACTCACTCCTCCTTACGGCCGGCGCCGGGAGGCATCAGTAGGCGTCGTCGTCGACGGCGGGGAGGATCTCCTGATTCACGATCTCTCGCCAGACGCCGAGTGCGTCCGGGGGCGCCGCCTGGCGCCGCAGGCAGCCGAGGACTGCGCCTTGCTCCTGCTTCAGATGGGGAAAGGTCAGCAGCAGCATCGCCAGATCACGCCAATCCGTGCCGGACTTGGGCTGGCCGCGCCGCGCGTGGAATGCCAGAACCTTGGATGCCACCAGTTCCGGCGGCGCCAGGATCCGCACCCCGTCCACCTCCCGGCTGGTGGGGAGCACGGCGACGGGGCGAACGTCCACCAGATGGCGATCCCCTCCCGTGCGCGCTTGATAGATCCGCAGCTCACGCCCCCCCGCGACCGACCGGACGCGAACGGTGATGCCGAACCGATCGCGCAGGAACCCACAAAGCTCCTCAGCGAGTTGCTCCGCCCCGGCGCACATCACGTCAATGTCCTGCGTCATCCGGGGCTCATCCACGTAGGCATTCACTGCCTGGGCGCCGAACAGGACCACATCCGAACGGTGCCGGAGGAACTCCAGCACGGCGTCATGGATCGTCGCCAGGGGCCATCGCTCCGCCATCGCGAACTCCCGAAAGCTCAGCACTCCGGCATTCAGCATTCTACCTGCGCTCCGTTCCGCCGCCGGCCGCCTTGGATCGGCTCACCGGGTTGGTGGCCCTCACCGGCGCGCCGGAATACCGCCACTGGACCGTTTCGTGTGCCTCAGCGTCGAGTCGAATGCCCTGCGGCCCACCGCTCAGTCTACCATCCT
This sequence comes from Actinomycetota bacterium, assembly GCA_005805375.1. Lineage (GTDB taxonomy): Bacteria > Armatimonadota > SYMT01 > SYMT01 > SYMT01 > SYMT01. The sequence continues at coordinate 216 of SYMT01000295.1, read as the reverse complement.
GACGACCAGGCAGGAGGGCAGCGAGGCACGTGAGGGTGCGATTCCGGCTCCGGGCAGCCAGGCAGGCGCCCGGCCGGGAGTACCATCCCCTCCCAGGCGCACCACGCGCCCCCCACCATCAGCAGGCCGAGCGCCCCATCGGCCGAAGGAGAAGTGAGTAACGAGAAGTGCGAAACGGGTAGCCACTGCGCTCACTCCTCTCTACTCTTTCCTCAG
>SYMT01000294.1 GCA_005805375.1 Actinomycetota bacterium | reverse complement strand
CAGGAGGAGGCGCCTGCCCTGGGGAAACCGGTGTTGGTCTTGCGTGAAACGACCGAACGTCCCGAGGGAGTGGCCGCCGGGACCGCCCGCCTCGTGGGCACCGATCCCGAGGTGATCCGGTGCGAGGCAGGCAAGCTGCTGCACGACCCGGTCGCCTACCAGGCCATGTCCCGCGCCACCAACCCATACGGAGATGGGCACAGCGCCGAACGGATCTGCCGCATCCTCGTGGACCAGCCCTCCGGCGGATAGGCGGCGGAGCAGGGCAGGCAACCCCGAGGCCCGGGGACGCACTCTTACGTAAACGACTTGCGGAAAAGATCCCCCTCCCCGTTCAGGGGCGAAACAAGGTAAAGTAGTAACAATCACCCCCCGACCCCGGCCTGAGAAGTCGAAACCGGGCGAGCGGAGTTTGGATCCGATCAGGCCGGGCGGAGATGCTGGGCCGTCCTGAATCCTGACCCTGAAGCGTCACACTGCATTCGCACACTCCACCATCGTGTCTGTTTACGACAAGCGCTCCCGACCGGATACCTGGCTCACTGCCGCCTCGGCGCTGCTGATGCGGATCCTCCTCGTGGCAGCCGTCGGGTACTTCCTGTACCGCGTCGGATTCATCATCGTAGTGGTAGTGATGGCGGTCATGTTCGCGCTGGCGACGGCCCCGGCGGTAGACTGGCTCTGTAAGTCCGGGCTGCTCCGGTTCCTGCCCCGCAAGCTCCGGCGCAATGTGGCGGTGACCATCGTATTCGTAGCACTGGCGATCCTGCTCTTCCAGCTCGGGGTGCTGATGATCCGTCCGCTGGGACAGGAGATTCAGAGCCTGATCCGCAACTGGCCCAACCACCAGGCGCAGTGGGAGGAGATGGTGGTCTGGTCCCAGCGGCAATGGGCTCAGCTTCCGCCGGACGCGCAGGAGTGGCTGGCGCGCCAGTGGGCCGAGAGCAAGGGCGGGGCCGATCTCGGGCGCACGGCCACGGAGCAGTTAAGCCGGATAGTACATCGCACGGTCGAGTCCGGGATGTTCCTGGTCGAGTTGATCCTGATTCCCGTCCTCGCGTTCTCCTTCCTCACGGAGAGCCGCCCACTCAAACGAGAACTGGCGGTTGTGCTCCCGGTACGGCGAGTGAAGGATGGCCTCTACCTGCTGCGCCAGACGGGGATCATTCTCCAGAGCTACGCGGTGGGCCAGATCATCCTGGCGACCATCGCCGGGGTCGTGGTCTGGTTGTTGCTGGTGGGTCTGGGAGTGCGCTACGCACTCGCACTGGCGGTCATTGCGGCGATTACCCGGGTCATTCCCGTAGTAGGCCCGATCATCGGCGGGATCCCCATTGTGCTGATGAGCGTGCTGCAGGGGTGGGAGAAGGGCGTCGCCGTGCTCATCGCCTTCAGTGTCCTGCACCTGGTCGAAAGCAAGATCATCATGCCGCGCCTCATCGGCTACCGGATTCACCTGCATCCGGCGGTAGTGATCATCGTGCTGTTGATTGGGGCAGAGTTCTTCGGGATGTGGGGCATGTTCCTCGCCGCTCCCGTGGCCGCGGTGCTGCGCACCGTATTTCGTCACTTCTTTCTCCGGCCCGTACAGCGCGGGGACGGTCCCGCGTCTGGGGCCACGCGAGATTCATCCCCCAGCCAGAAGGAACCGCAAGTTGAACGTTCCGCAGTCGGTGGTGTACGGAGTCATTCAGGGGCTCACTGAGTTTATCCCGGTCAGCAGCACCGCTCACCTGATCCTGGCGCAGACCTTCTCGTCCACCCGCCTGTCCGCCAACCCACATACGTTCGATACCGTCATCCAGCTCGGGACCGTGGCGCCGGTCCTCGCATACTTCTGGCGCGACTGGGTTTCTCTCGCGCAGGCGGGCCTGCGGGTGGTGCAGAACCGGCGGGTGGGCGACGATCTGAACGAACGTCTCGTCAAGTACATCGTGCTCGGGAGCATTCCGGCAGGTGTCGCCGGGCTGCTGTTCGAGAAGAAGATTGAGCGACTCGCCGATCCCGATTTTCACGAAGCAAAGCTCTTCATCGGGCTGGCATTGATCATTGTCGGGTGCATCATGTGGTACGCCGAACAGGTCAGCCGGCGGACGCGCAGCCTGGAAGAGATCCAGCCGGGCGACGCGCTGTTCGTGGGCTTCGCGCAGGCGTTGGCGCTGTTTCCGGGTGTGTCTCGCTCGGGGGCTACGATCACCGCGGGTCTGCTGGGGGGCCTGACTCGCGATGCGGCGGCGCGCTTCAGCTTCTTGCTGATGACCCCGATCATGCTGGCCGCCACCGGCTACAAACTGCTGAAACTCGCAGGCGGCGCCGAACCGGTGGCCCCCGGAGAGTGGCAGTCCATGCTGGTGGCCGGCGTGGCCGCCGGCATCACCGGCTACGGAGCCATCGCTTTCTTGCTGCGCTGGCTCCGCCACCGCAGCCTGGGCGCGTTCGCCTTCTACCGCATTCTGGTCGGAGCCTGGGCGATCGGGCTTTATTTCTCGCAGCGTTAGGTGTGACGAAGATGCGGTTCCTGGCGACTACCTCCAGCACTCCGGGCGAGATTCGGGCCGCCCTTACCCAGGGGAACAGCCTGGACCTTCCGGAAGTTGAGGCCGCGGTACGCGAGATCGTCCAGGACGTCCGCCGGCGCGGCGACGCGGCGCTGCACGATTGCCTGCGACGCTTCAGCGGAGTAGCGCTGAGCGACTTCGCGGTTTCGGAGGCGGAGTTCGCCGCAGCAGAGGCATTCGTGGACGCGCCGTATCTCGCGGCCGTAGACCTCGCCATCGAGAATGTGCGGGCATTCCACGAAACCCACCGTCCGGAGAGCTGGAGCATGGAGCGGGACGGTGCTCGGCTCGGGCAGCGGGTGCGGCCGCTGGATCGGGTCGGAGTCGTGGTGCCGGCCGGAAAGGCGCCGCTTCCCAGCACCCTGCTGATGGCGGTCATTCCTGCTCGAACGGCGGGCGTGCCGGAGATTGTGGTGTCGTCCGCGCCCGCACCGGACGGCAGCGCCAACCCTTATACGCTGGTGGCCGCGCGGCGCGCCGGGGTGGATCGCTTCTACAAGCTCGGCGGGGCACACGGCGTAGCAGCACTCGCCTACGGAACCGAGACGATCCGCAAGGTGGATAAGATCGTCGGCCCCGGCGGCCCGTACACCGTCCTCGCCAAGCGCGCCGTGTTCGGGCAGGTGGACATCGAGAGCCTCCCGGGTCCCACGGAGGTGCTCATCATCGCCGACGACAGCGCCAACCCGATCTGGATCGCCGCCGATCTTCTCTCCCAGGCCGAACACGGCGCCGATTCACTCTGCATCTTGCTGACCCCCAGCGAATCACTGGGACGGGCGGTCGCTGCCGAACTCGAACGACAGATCCCGCGGCTCTCACGTCAGGAAACGGTGCGGAAGTGTCTGGCGGCGCACGGCTGGACCATCCTCACCCGCGATCTTGCGGAAGCCTGCGCGCTGGCGAATGAATGTGCGCCGGAACATCTCGAACTCGTCGTGCGTGATCCCGAGCCGCTCCTGGATCGCATCCATCACGCCGGGGCAATCTTCGTCGGTGGATACACCCCCGAACCGATCGGGGACTACATCGCAGGCCCCAGCCACATCCTCCCCACCGGCGGCACGGCGCGCTTCTCCTCGCCTCTGCACGTGGACGATTTCGTGACACGGACCTCGGTCATTCACTACAGCCGTGAGTGCTTTGAGCGCGAGGCGAGGCACGTGATTCGTCTGGCCGAAGCGGAGACACTGGACGCGCATGCCGCAGCCATCCGCGTGCGGTTTTGTTCGGGAGCAGGGTGTGGGGAGTAGGGTGTGGGGCGCCGGCTCCGAAACCAGTTCCCTGCGGGCTATTTGAAGAAGTTCCGGAGCGCAATGGCCAGTTGCCGGGGGCTGGGCATCATGAAGCGCCGGCGGGGAGGCGCGGTCTGTAGGGGCGTTGATTCCGTGTGGTGAGGCGCGCGTCCCGGAAGGGCGCGCAGCACTGCGAGTGCTTCCGGAGCGCTCACGCGGGTGAACTCGTTGTCCCGGGAAACGTAGAGCAGCGTGCGATCCTGGCCCACGATCGCGACCGTGGGTTTGGCGATGCCTCCCCGCTCAAGGCGGTTGATCCGGTCCCAGGCCTGAATGGCCTGCTTGTCCACATCGCAGAGCAGCACGTACGGCAGCCGGAATTCGGCGCGCATGGCGGCGGACTGCGCGGGCGTGTCGGTCGCCAGTGCGGCGATCTCTACGTTCAGCGCCCGGAATTCGTCATACCGGTCTCGGAACTCCGCCAACTGGCGAAGGCAGAAGGGTCACCAGCACCCTCGATAAAAGATCACCACGTGCGGCCGGTCACGCACCCGTTCCCCCAGGGAGCGCACGGCCCCGGAGTCGTCGGGCACCGCGAAGTCCGGAGCAGTCGCCCCCGGCCGTAGTTCACTCGAATTCGTTTCCGGGGCAGTCATTCCTGGGGAGTTCCTTTCGTGCGTGCGGGAGGCCGGCAAGATGCCGGCGCTCCCGGGAGGGCCAGTCAATTCGACTGGCGGACTCGGCGCACGGAGAGTTCCTGTGTGGCAAAGGGCTCGTTCGCCGCGGTCAGGCGCAGGATTGTCCAGATGCCGAGCGGCGGCGGTACGGAAACCTGCCACGCCGCAGTCTCTTCGCCGAGCAGCGGGGCAGTGCGGAGCGACAGAGTGTCGAGCGCCGCCTGCGGTGGAGGCGCACTCCCCCGCCACTGCACCCGCCACTCGCCCGGGGGCAGGAAGCAGCGGTAGGCTGCACGGCGAAAGTGGGTCAGCGTCGCCCCGGCGACCGCCGGCAGGCGCTCGGTGAGCTGCGGCACGGTCACCGCCGGGTCGAGCGTGAATGCGGCGGCGCGCTGCTGGAGGAGCGCGGCGGTGATGTAGAGACCCAGGTTCTGCGGGCGCGGCGTATTGAACTGGGCCAGCACTGCCTGCAGGAATGCCGGGCCGTGAGCCGCCTCCAGGGCGAGTAGCTGCCCGATGAAAAAGTTCATGCCGTCTTCATCTGTCCGGGTGCTGCGAGCAGATCCGGGGCCTTCCCGCAGAAACTGAGTGACCAGCGGCTCGACCTCGTTGGCAACGTACGCAGCGCCATCGACAGGGGAGTCCCAGACATCGGTGCTGCGATTGTCCGCCAGCATCCACTTGAGCATAAGGCGCTCTCCGAAGTAGCCGTTGCCCCAGGGCTCCGGAGAGACATAGCGCCCGAACGGCGGCAGAACCAGGTGCCCGTACTCGTGTGCCAGCTCCCGCGCCCATTCCGCAGGGGCCCGGGGGGTTTCGACCGCGAACAGGTAAATGTGGTCGCGGTAGAGCTCCCCGCCCGGCTCTCCGTCCCGCGACAGCCATACGTTTACTGTCGCCGGCGGGGTGCGGTTGAGGTAGTCCGCACACACCCAGAAGATCCGTGCCAGGGTGCTGCCCGCCCGGCGCGCCAGCAACGCATCCTCGGCGTGCGGTGTATGGATGATGAACCGGGGCGGCCGGGGGACGGTCGCCCGCAGACGGGCCGGGCAGTACACCAGCAGCCGGTGTGGGTATTCCCGGTTCTGCTTCGGGTCACGAAAGAGGCCGTAGACCTCCTGGGAAACCCCAGCCGGCGCCGCGAGAAACTCCCAGGTGCGCCGGGGCGGCAGCGGATTCAGGCGCGAGTCGCGGTATTCGAAGCCGGCCTCGGTCCCTTCGGCCTGAGTTCCGGCCGCGGCCGAGAGTTGGGCACCCTGGCCGAGCGAAACAGGCAGCAACCCCGCAGAGGCAAGCAGGAGGTGTCGGCGGGAGGGATTCATGCCTGTGGCGTTATTCGAGCGACCTCCTCGGCAAGTCCGGCGAAGGTCTGATTGAGAGTGGCCTCGCCGAGTTGCTGGAGGGGGAAGTCACAGCCGAGTTCCTCTTCCAGATACACGACGAAGCTGACATAGTCCATGCTCTCTTTGAGCAGGTCCTGTGGGGAGAGATCCGCAAAACGGGTGAGATCCGGCGCAGGCTGCTGGTCGGCGAAATAGGCGCGCATGATCTGCAGTACGGTCACGGCATTCACGGTGCGGGGATCTCCGGCGCGCACCGGCGCACGCGCCCGTAGTAGACTTCAAAACCCGCCCCCATCGAGAGCAGGTTGATTGCCTGGCCGACCGGGGTCGCTTCCCGTTCGGCGGCGAGAATCTGGTAGAGACTCACGCTGCTCTGGTTCGAGTATTCCCGGTAGTGTGCCACGGTAGAGCGCAGAGCTTCGGATGAGATGCCGAGCTTGCGGGACAGGCGCACCAGCAAGGCGATCCCTGCCGGATGCACCACCCAGCGCGGAGTCTGCCGCCACTCGGTGGCGAACTCGTTGAGCGTCTCCACGACACATTGTCGGACAGCGCCGTCGAAAGTACTCTCATCCCGGAGGCGGAAGGTGTAGTAGGTGCGGTGCTGCCAATGAATCAGGTCGAGGGTGTCCGCGGTGAAGGTGCGCCCCTGCAATTGTTCCAGCAGCAGCGGCGCCGGGCTGTCGTTGACGTTGGTGGAGAGGTGAACGGCGACACACCCGTCGCCAAACGTACAGTTTCCCTGCCAGACATCGTGGTCCGCGGAGGCTGAGTCCAGCATCACCGTGGGAAGCTCCACGGCCGCCAGCAGCACCCGCGGGAACGAGGGGAGGAGGTGCCGGGCTACCTGGAGCGCTTTCAGGCTGCCGGTGCACCCGGCGTGCGCCAGATCCACCAATGCAGCGCCCGGAGCCACCCGATCCCCGAGCCGGTGCGCGAGCCGATAGCTGAGACCGGGCATCAGGCCCCCGGTACTGGTAGTGGTGACGAGGGCATCATAGACGAAGCCTGCGTTCCGAGCCGACGGCCCGATTTCCGCGGCCAGCAGGTCCAGCGCCTGCTCCGCGCCGGCCTCATACAGGTCCGCCCGCGAGGCAAAATCTCCGAGCAGGCTCCAATCCGGAACCACCGAGCGCCGCGCCCGCTCGCCGATCAGTTGGAACCGGACAAACTGTGCGAGTCGGGCCCGTGCGTCCGAGTCCAGGGGCAGCGCTGCGATATCGCTCTCGTAGGTCAGCCGGAGCGTCTCGTTGTCGTGGCGGACACCCAGGATAGGAGCGATTACCTGGTGCAGGTAGCAGGCAGGTACTAACATCTACTTCCCCTCCGCCGGCAACGCCGGCGGGCCTACATCTGCTCCAGCACCCCGATGCCGAGCAGTTCCAGTCCCAGCTTCAGCGTGCGCGCCGTCAGATCACAGAGGCGCAGGCGGCTGAGACGGACCGACTCCGGCTCGGCATCCACGATCCGCACGCCGCGTTCACGGTCGTAGAACGTGCTGTAGGCACGGCTCAACCCGTACAAATAGTCGGTGAGCAGGTGTGGCCGCAGTTCTACCGCCACCTGGCGCAGGGTCGGGACGAAGTGCAGCAACTGCTTTGCCAGAGCCACCTCACTCGGGTGCTCCAGAAGGATCGGGAGATCCGGCGGCAGTTCCCAGGAGTGAATTTCCGGGCTATCTACTCCCGGGACGTGCTGCGCAGGTGCCGGCAAGATGCCGGCGTTCCCGGGGTGGGCGCGGCGCCTTATGCTCCGGATGCGCGCGTAGGCATAGAGCATGTACGGCGCCGTGTTGCCTTCCAGCGCCAGCATCGTGTTCCAATCAAACCGGTAGTCGCTGGTCACGTTGTGGCTCAGGTCGGCGTACTTCACCGCCCCCAGGCCTACAATCCTGGCAATGTTCGCGTCGGCTTCCGGCGAAGTGTCGGGCCGGCGCTCCGGGTCCTTCTCGCGTAGCTCCGCCACCCGGGCGGCGGCCCGTTCGATCGCCTCATCCAGCAGTTCCTTGAGCTTGATTGTGCCGCCGTCCCGCGTGCGGAATGGGCGCCCGTCAACGCCCAGGATCATCCCAAACCCGACATGCTCCAGCGAGACGGACGGCGGCGCCCAACCCGCTTTTCTCGCCCCCGCGAAGACCATCTCGAAATGCTGGTGCTGGCGAATATCCGTCACATAGATGATTCGCGCCGCGCGTTCCACCCCGGTGCGGTGCCGGATGCCGGCCAGATCGGTGGTGTCGTAGTTGTAGCCCCCATCCGACTTCTGCACCATCAGCGGGAGCGGTTTCCCCTCGCGGTTGGTCCAGCCCTCCACGAAAAAGCAGACCGCTCCGTCGTGGTCCACCGCGAGTTCGCGTGCCCGCAGCTCGGCGACCAGTTCGGGCAGGTAGGGGTTGTAGAAACTCTCGCCCCGATCTTCCAGGCGCACGCCCAGCCGTTCGTAGATCTCGTGGCAGTGCCGGAGCGACTCACGGCAGAACGCCCGCCACACCTCCAGCGCCATAGGGTCACCCGACTGAAGGTCAACCACGGCCCGCCGCGCCCGCACGGCAAACTCCGGGTCCGAGTCGAACCGCCGCTTCGCCTCGACATAGAACGCCTCGAGGTCGTCAATGTGCAGTTGCTCCGGGTCCTCGAGCACATGCGGCTGCAACTCGCGCACATGCTGGATGAGCATCCCAAACTGCGTGCCCCAGTCGCCCACATGATTCAGGCGCAGCACGGTGTGCCCAAAGTGCTCCAGGAGACGTGCGATGCAATCTCCGATGATCGTGGAGCGCACATGGCCAACATGCATCTCCTTCGCCAGGTTCGGCGAGGAGAAATCCACGACCACCCGCTGCGGCTCGGCCACCGGCGCCAGGCCCAGGCGCGGGTCCGCTTGAATCGCCGCCAACTGCGCCGCAAGAAACGCCGGGCGGAACCGGAAATTGATGAAGCCGGGTCCCGACACCTCCGGCGGATCGGTCAGATCATCCAGCGCCAGCGCTGCTACTAACCGCGCAGCCGTGTCACGCGGCTTCTCCCCGAGGCGTTTGGCGAGGCTCAGGGCGACATTGCTCTGGTAGTCGCCGAAGCGAGCATCCTGAGTAGGCCGGATCAGCGGGTCCAGTTCCCGGCCCTCCGGTCCGACGACGGCCGCCAGCGCGGCCCGCATCCGATCTTCCAGCGCGTCTCTCAAGCTCTGCATCCCGCCGAGGATAGCACAAATCCGGCCGGAAGAGGAACGTCGCGCTCCAACGGCGTGAAGTAGCACGGACATCCGGGGGGAGGAGTGAGTAAAGAGAAGTGAGAAACGAGTAGCCTGCCGCTCTCCTTACTCACACCTCCCCACTCTTTCCTTCCCTCCGCCCCGGGAACGCCGGCATCTTGCCGGCCTCCCCGAGTGCGTGCTGGAGGCCCGCTGTGGTTGCGTACCCGGCTGACGGCGCCCTGTGCCCGGGGTCCACACACCACTCAGCGCCGGTGTCGCACAGGACCGCGTCTGAAGATTCCCTCATCCCAGTGGATGCTTCCGCGGCAACCAGCAGTTGGGATTCTGCCTGGGAAAACACGGTGCAAACCGCACCGGAGGCCGGCAAGCTGCCGGCGTTCCTGCGAGCACGCGGATCGAAGGGATGCGCAGAATCCTCATCCGCAGCGGATCCACCCCGCCGGCGCCAGCGGCGGGGCGGATCCGCGGGGATCCCCCGAGCCTGAGCCGGTGCCGTCCTCCGATCCGGATCGGCCGTCAGCAGGCGATCTCGAGACAGCACCACCCAGGTTGTCGCGCTCCGATTCCAGGTGTTCCCGCAGCCGCAGGCCCTGGGCCGAGCTGGCGTGCGTCCAGGTGCGGCCCAGCGGGTCCGCATAGGTCATGGTGACGTTGCGGGCGGCATCTTCCTGGTAGGTATAGCGCCCCAGGTTCCCCGCCCGGGGGGCACCCGACTGCGGCCCAGCACCCGGGAAGCCACAGGTGGTCTCGTAGCCTTCCGGGTCCGCGATCCTGGTGATCCGGTGGCCGGCGTCATACTCGTAGCCGGTCAGACAGCCGGTCGGTCCCTGCTCCTGGATCAAGTCCCCCGCCGCGTCATACGTCAGTGTGTGGCGGCGATCCCCCCAGTCCTGCACGTACTGCACCGTGGGGAGCCCCGAGGCGGCGTAGCCCAGCGTCACCCGGCGGCCGGCGGGCTCCTCGACGGCCGCGAGGCGCTGCGCGGCGTCATATTGGTAGGAGAGGCGATACCCGTGCGGCGTCTCGCGGTAGCTGAGCGAGACGCGATTGCCGGCCGGGTAGTAGTAGCGATAGCCGGTGCCCAGGAGGGCCTCGTCCCAGGTGCCGTCCTCGTTGTGCACCAGGTAATCGAAGTTGCCGCCCTGGGCGAGGTACTGGTCGCTGCCGGCGTCTTTGGCGTACTGGCGGGTGCTGCCGTCCTCGCGCATCACGGTGACGGTGGCGCCGTCGGAGGCGAGGCGGAGGGACCCGGAGGTCTTGCGCCCATAACCCCACTCGGAGGGTCTGCTAGCAGTTCCATCGGACGAGAATGTTATCTCCCGATCCCGTGGACACCGTGCTCATACGGCTGTCACAGAGGACGGAACCCGTCCGGCCAACGGGTTGCCTGATCGGCACGACAGCCGCGCAGTAGCGCACCTTGTAGTGACGCACCGGTGAGGTTCGCGCCGCGCAGGTCCGCGCCCACGAGACGGGCATCTTCCAGGTTGGCGCCGGACAAATCCGCGTGGCGCAGATCGGCGCCAGACAAGTCGGCTTTGGCGAGACCGGCTTCCCGCAGGCAGGCGGCGGCCAGTTCTGCCTGGCGAAAGGTCGCGCCGCCTGCCTGGGCTGTGCGAAGGTCAGCATTGGAGAGGTCGGCGCGATCGAAATTCGTGCCGACCAGGTACGCTGCGGAAAGGTCAGCCCTGGGAAGTGCTGCGTCTGAGAAGTCGGCTCCAGCCAATAGTGAAACAGCGGGCGTCAAGAGGACCTGCCCACGGGTGTGATTCCCTGGTACGGTAGATTAGGCGGGAGCAGCCATCCCTTTCAACGCGGCAAAAGGCCGCAGATCGAGCCGCCACTGGGTGAGGAGGGCGGCGCGTAGCCGCAACACCGGTTCTGCCGTTTCCCGCTTCCAGTACATCCCGCTGCGGCCGAACCGCTCACAGACCACGTGCTTGCAAGCTCCTTCCACCGCCCCACTCCCGAGGGGAAAACCCCGCCGCCGGTACTCCGGATAGCGCATCCGGTCCTGCTGCTTCTCGAAATACCCCAACTGCACCCGCTGCATTTCGTGCCCCGCCGCCGTCGTGGGCGCCCACTCCCGCAGCGTTTCCAGCAGTTTCCGCGGGCCCCAGTCCTCCAACTCGCCCCGCATCGCCTCGCGCCACGCCGCCGCCGCCGCCGCCTCGGGGTGCAGCAACGGCGCGATCTCCCCCACCCGCTCCAGCACGTGGTAGAAGTCCAGGATCTCCACCCGGGAAGGCAAGTAGGCGTCCAGATCCACCCAGTCCAGCGCCGCCCCATCGGCCACCACCGCCACCACCTGCCCCCCGGCCCGGGCGCTGGCTCGCGCGCAGACTTCCCGCACCAGGCT
>SYMT01000293.1 GCA_005805375.1 Actinomycetota bacterium | reverse complement strand
GGGAAATGATCAAGCTGGAGCCCGCCGGGCCGCTGCCGCCGGGTGCAGAGGGGGTGGTAGTGAGCGGCTTCATCGGCCGGCCCACACTGACTCGCTCCAACCGCTCGCATCAGCACACCTATGTGAACGGGCGCTCCGTGCGCTCCCCCATCTTCTACCGCGCGCTCGAAGACGCCTACCGGGCTACCATGCCGCAGGGGCGGCATCCCGCTGCCCTGCTGTTCCTGGAGGTGCCTCCGGACTGGGTGGACGTCAACGTGCATCCCGCAAAAGTGGAGGTTCGTTTCCGCGACGATGCACTGATCCATGCATGTGTGCTGCGGGCCGTGCGCGCCGCGCTCCGCACCGGCGTAGGGCCGCTTCCCCCCGAACTCGCCGAGGCACCCATCGGGCCGGCTGCCGACCTGCCGATGCCGGAGCCCGGAAGTACCGCCGTGGCCGAACCGAAGTCCTTGGTGCTGGAGGCGGAAGCCTCCAGCGCCGGTGAGGTCTCGGACGCGCTCTCCACACGCAAGCCGCCGCCCCCACTGCCGCCGCCCGGCACCACCCCGTTCGTCGAAGCCGCTCTGGGAGGTCGCGCCGAGCGGGATTGGCAGGGCGCAACCGCGCGAGCCCGTTTCGGCGTGCGGACTGAAGCTGAGGATACCGGCGTCGGCGTTGCCCGTCCACCCGAGCATGCATTGCCGGAGCTCGTGCTCCTCGGACAGGCTCAAGACCTGTTCCTGCTGGCGGAAGGTGGAGGGCGTTTCTGGATCATTGACCAGCATGTAGCCCACGAGCGGGTGCTCTTCGACCGCCTCCTTGCGCCGGACGCCGAACGGGAGCCGGGAGAGCCGCTCCTGCTGCCTGCCCACCTCGAGACCACCCCGGCCCAGTCCCTGGCGCTCGAAGAGCACCGTGACCTGCTCTCCGCCCTGGGGTTTGATCTGGAACCGTTCGGTCCGCACCGCTATGCGCTCCGTACCGTGCCGCGCAGTCTCGTCGGGCGCAACTATGAGACTGCGTTTCGTGATCTCGCCGAGGAACTCGCCGAACTCTCCCAGGGCGGTCAGTTTCGCCTGCGCAAAGAGGAGGTGGCGATGGCCGCCGCCGGGCGCTCGTGCAAGCGAGCCGTCAAGGCCGGCCAGCGCCTGAGCACCATCGAGATGGAGCGCCTCCTCCGCGACCTCGGACACACCCGGAACCCCCACACCTGCCCCCACGGTCGCCCTGTGTTCCTGCAGTACGAACCGGGAGACATCGGCAGCCTCTTCGGCAGCCGAACTTGCGAGGAGTAGGGGGCCGGGCGTGGGGTGCGTTCCGGGTCGCGAACGCGGAACGGGCGGGAGCGCGAGCTGCGAGAGACGTCCCCGGCCTCGTGGGCCGACTGCTGACTACTACATCTCAGGATACGCGAATGCTTGCCATCCACCCCTCCTCCGCCAACCCACGCATTGCGGACCTCATCGCACGCCGCCGACCCGGTTGGTCGTTGGAGCAGCCGTTCTACACAGACGGCGATGTTTTCGCCGCGGACCTCGAGCGCGTCTTCCGGCGCAACTGGCTCTTCGCCGGACACGCGAACCGCATCCCTCAGGCCGGCGACTACTTCCTCCACGACTTCGCGGGTGACTCGCTGATCTTCATCCGCGGAGACGACGGCGAAGTGCGCGGGCTGTTCAACATGTGCCGCCACCGGGGATCACACATCTGCCTGGAGCTTGCGGGGCAGACCCGGAAGCTGGTCTGTCCTTACCATCAGTGGGTCTACGAAAAGGACGGTTCCCTGGCAGCAGCACCGGGGATGCCTCCCGACCTGGACCGCGGAGAGTTCGGTCTCTTTCCAGTGGCAACCCGGGTGGTGGCCGGGATGATCTTCATCTGCTTCGCGAAGGAGCCCCCGGATTTCACGGGCATCGGAGAGGCCATCCACGGGCACCTCAAGCCGTACGAATTGGGGCGCGCGAAGATTTGCCACACCCGGACCTATCAGGTGCGCGCCAACTGGAAGCTGATGGAAGAGAACTTCCGGGAATGCTACCACTGCCCGGTGGGCCACCCCGAATACTGCCGCGTGGCGATGCCCCAGGGAGAGTCGCCGGAAGAGATCGCCGCCTATCGTGTGGCGCAGCACGAGCGGTGGGCCCGTTCCGGCCTGTCGCTCCTGGACATCGGCTTCACGGCGGAGAACGGCTTCCACTGCGCGCGCTACCCGATGCGGCCCGGGTTTGTCACCGAGAGCCTGGACGGGCAGCCGGTCGCCCCCCTGCTCGGCCGCCTGAGCGAACCGGACGCCGGCATCCTCGCCATCGTGATGTTCCCGAACTTCTGGTTCGAAGCCAGCGCCGACTACGCGTGCAGCATGCGGCGGACGCCCCTCTCACCCACGCTGTGTGAGGTGGAGGCCACCTGGCTGGTACATCCCGATGCCGTCGAAGGGCAGGACTACGACGTGGAGCGCGTGACCGCCTTCTGGCGCATCACCGGCGAGCAGGACTGGACCCTCTGCGAAAACAATCAGGCCGGCGTCAACAGCAGCCGCTACGTCCCCGGCCCCTATGCTCCCGCCGAGCGCGGCCCCGAAACCTTCGTCCGCTGGTATCTGCGCGCCCTGGCCGGGGAACACGAGCGGGAGCCTGCCTCCGCGCGGTAGCAAGCCGTGCTACGGCCGATGCTGCCCGGAAGGCGCAATGACCAGGCGCCGCGTCGGGTCGGTGGGTGTTCCGTAACTCCGTCGCAGCCCCGATGCCGGCGCGCAATCACCACGCGCCGCATCGGGTCGGTGGGTGACGCCCCAGCGAGTCCGCATGCGGTGCCGGGGGGCTGCCTCTATCGCAGGTTATCGGCGAAGAGGAGGGGCGCCGTTCACCTCCGCCGACCACTGCTGGACATTCGCCTCCTCGGGGCCGATCACCCTGACCTGCCATCCGGGAGCCACCTCTGCCCGGCCCGAGGGAGGCGCCGGGGACCAACTCACCCGGCACCGCGCCAGGATGTCCGGCGCGACGGCCGGAGGGCGCAGGCCGGTTGGTTGTCGCTGCCGCATCAGTCGGACCAGTCGCTGCTGCTGCGCCGAGGTCAGGCGCCCCACAGGGAGGCCCTGGGAGTGCAGGAGAGTCAACTGGGCGGGGTTCAGTGTGGCGCGAAACTGCAGGGCCAGCGTGCGAACCGCAGGCCAGGAACCGGCTTCCGAGAGAGCCAGTTCCAGGGTCTGGCGCAATTGCGCCTGGGAGTGACGGGAGGCGATTCGGCCCAGAAGATCCACACCGGCCCCGTTCTGCCGGCGGATGAGGCCGCGCCAGGTCTCAATCTGCGATCGGGGTACATCCGCCGCGCGATCGAACGGCCAGGAAATGGGCCAGAAGAGGAGATCCTCGCCTGCCTTTTCGACCCGATAGTCCCACTCGTCGGCGATCGCCCAGATGTGTTGTGCGACCGTGCCCTGCCAGTTGCTGAGGCCGCGGGACCGGCCCCCGAAGCGACTGAGTCGGCCCGCGGGTTTGTAGAACTGCTCCACGTAGAGATTGGTGCGCGTGGCCAGCGCCAGGGCTCGAAGGTGGAAGCCTGCGTCGCCGCGCTGCATCTCCGTCACGTCCCGTCCGCCCAGAAAGGGGGCCAGATCCACGCGAGACGCATCGGGTGCCGGTCTACCGTCCGGGAACAGCGTCAGGTTGCCCCGGTCCGGCCAGGCCTGAAACACCACGCGACTGTCGAGCACACCCGTCAGCCCGAGCGCCACGTAACCCACGCCCCGGGGATTGTCCCCCTCCTGGTCACACGATTCGAGGTACACTTTCGGTACGACCTCTGGGACTGGGGGAAGTCCTGCCGGATAGGGATCGACTCCGGTACGGGTGATGGCCCGTTGGCGGGCGGCTTCCAGCGCGGCCAGTTGCGCCTGACGGTGTTCGGATGCCTTCCGGGCAAAGCGCGGCGTCTGCAGTTCCACCCGCTCTCCTCGCTGGAGTCGAGCGAATTCGGCCCCGGGCAGGTCCGCCAACGCTTCCAGGTACACTTCCAGATCCGGTCGTGTCTTCCACCGTTCGACTGATTCGAGTGGGGATCGCGAGCGAGCGCGCACTGCCGGTGGCTGACGGGCGAGGACTCGAAGCTCGCGGAGCCATTCGCGCAGACGGTCCGGGATGCCTGCCAGGAGGCGTTGCTCGCGCTCCCGCGAGGCTGATGTACGGGTGAGTGTGTACCGTTCCGCCCCGGATTCGCGGGTCCAGACGTACTCGGTCGTCTCCGACGGGGAATGGGCCAGGAGGCGGGTCAGGCGTTCCATCACGCGGTGGAGTGGCTGCCGCACCACCACGAGGGTGACGCGCTGGTCGCCACAACCGTAGCCGCACTTGAGCGGAACCTTCGCCTGTCTACCCAGTGTGACGGCGACCTCGGACATCGGCTGGTTCCAGCAATCCAGGGACACACTTTCACCGAGCCTTGGGTCGGAAGCAA
Source organism: Actinomycetota bacterium (assembly GCA_005805375.1). Taxonomy (GTDB): domain Bacteria; phylum Armatimonadota; class SYMT01; order SYMT01; family SYMT01; genus SYMT01. Next base: position 4,623 of record SYMT01000293.1, on the reverse strand, counting down.
GGTTACTGCGCTCCGGTTGGGCAGGCACCGGGGCTGAGTATGCAATCAGCACACTCAGTCCCCAGCCGACCAGCCACAGTGCGCGACCAGGTTTGCAGCATCTCATGGGTGTTTGCCGGGTAGGCAGTGAATACGTGACCCTCCGTGTCTGGTCGAGACGATGGAGATGTGTCGTTTCAACGTCATCCTCCTTTTTCCCTCGAAGGTCAGGGATACCCACGGATTGTCCTCCCCGAATTTTTGTCAATTCCATTTTCCCTTTGATTTGACATGGTTGCGGTGTCGAACTCTCTTCATCCATATCCAGCGACGTCATCCGGTCGGGGGGGCCCTTCACCCCAGTTCTCACGCACGGCAGGGGGGCTGCCTCTCCGGGTGTCCGCCTTCTTCGTCTGCTGCGTCGTTTCTGCATCCCCGGGCGCTCTTGCGGCCCAGAAACCCGGCGAGTGGCGAGGGATCGCCGCGTGTAAGAACGAACGAGGAGTGCGAACGGCGCGCGGGATGTGCCGACTCAGTTCGCGATGCGCCGTACGGGAAAGGAGGTCGGGATGCTGCTGCGGATGCTGCTGGTTTTGCTCGTGGTGGGCTGCGTGGCCGCCGCGCAAGATGCGCCTGCGGATTTGATTTTGCACCACGGGCGCGTGGTGACGGTGGACCGGCGCTTCGCCATCCACTCTGCAATCGCAGTGCGCGGGGGGAAGATCGTGCGCACCGGCAGCGATGCGCAAGTGCTCTCGCTGCGCGGTCCCCAGACCCGGGTGGAGGATCTTCAGGGAAAGACAGTGCTCCCCGGTCTGATTGATTCTCACACGCACCCCACGGGCGCCTGCATGACCGAGGCGGATCATCCCATCCCGATGATGACACGGGTACCGGACGTGCTGCGCTACATCCGCACGCGGTCGGCATTTGTTCCGAAAGGTGATTGGATCCAGGTGCGGCAGGTGTTCATTACGCGGTTGGAAGAGCAGCGCTATCCGACCCGCGCCGAACTGGACGCCGCCGCTCCAGAGCATCCGGTCATCTTCTCGACCGGCCCTGATGCCTCACTGAACACTCTTGCCATGCGGGAAAGCGGTCTCGATCGGAACTTCCGCGTGAGCGACGGAGGTCCGGGCTTTGCCGAGAAGGACCCTGCCACCGGGGAGCTGACCGGGATTCTGCGCAGTTGTACCCGCTACGTCAAGGTCCGCGCGACCGGGCGCAACTTCTCGGCGGATGAGCAGGAACAGCGGCTGAAGGCGCTGTTCCGCGACTACAACGCCAACGGGATCACGGCCATCTGCGACCGCGACGCCAGTGCGGGGGGCCTCGAGCGTTACCGGCGCCTTCAGGAACGGCGCGCACTGACAGTGCGCATCGCCGCCTCACATCACGTGGACACGCTGGGACCAATCGAGACGATTCAACAGAAAATCCGGGACGTGGCTCGCAATCCCCTTCGTCGAGAGGACCCGTGGCTGAAGATCATCGGGATCAAGACCTACCTGGATGGCGGGATGCTGACCGGCAGCGCGTACATGCAGCAGCCGTGGGGGGTGAGCAAAATCTACGGCATCACCGATCCCACCTACCGCGGTGTCCTGTTCGTGCCGCACGACCGGCTGGTGCCGATGGTGCGTACCGCGGTGGAGGAAGGGCTCCAATTCACGGCTCACTCCGTGGGAGACGGAGCTGTCCACGCGCTGCTCGACGCCTACCAGGAGGTAAACCGCACCCACCCGATCCGGGACTCGCGGCCGACTCTGACGCACGCGAACTTCCAAAGTGAAGAGGACATCCACCGTGCCGCCCGGCTGGGTGTAGGTATGGACATTCAGCCGATCTGGCTTCGAGAGGACGCGCACACTCTGGCCGCACAGTTCGGCTACGAGCGCCTCCGCTGGTTCCAGCCGCTCCGCAGCCTCTTCCGTGCCGGCGTGACGGTCGGGGGTGGATCGGACCACATGCAGAAGATCGGACCGCTCCGTTCCATCAATCCGTATCATCCGTTCCTGGGGATGTACACCGCGATCTCCCGCCGCGGTCGGAGCTACGATCGGGCCCTCCATCCCGCAGAGGCGCTCTCTCGGGAAGACGCCATCCGCTTCTACACGATCCGCAATGCCTATTTGATCCGGCGGGAGACCGAGATCGGCTCGCTTGAGCCGGGCAAGTGGGCCGACCTGATCGTCCTCGACCGGGATCCCCTCACCTGTGGCCTGGAGGAACTTCCCGCCACCCGCGTCCTCACCACGTATGTGGAAGGGCGGAGAATGATGCGCGAGTAATCTGCGGGATGGGTGCGGCAGTTGGGCCGGACCGCCCGATCCAGCGCGGCCCACACCTGCCGTACGGAGCCTGACCCAATGCGCAACGACCGCGAGGAGGCGACGGAGACTCTCTCTCCGCCGGATGCATCGCACAACCCCGACCCGGAAGAAAGCCCGGAAGAGGAACGTGATTCGCTCTGGAAGGACGGCATCCAGGCCGCATTCCGTTCCTTCCTGGAGTATCACTATCCGTACCTGGCGGAACGGGTTGCCTGGGAGCGGCGCATCCATTTTCTGGAGCAGGAACAGCGCCCCCGGCGGTCACGCGGCAGCCGGAAGCGCCGGTACGTGGATCTGGTAGCGCGCGTCTACGAAATCGGGGAGGATGGCCGGGAAGGGCTCCTGCACCTCGAAGTGCAGGGCCAGCGTATCAACCAGTACGAACGCCAGGTGCACTGGTATCGGGCGGATCTGGTCGCCCGCCACAAGAAGCCGGTCACCAGCGCCGTGCTCCAGACGGACTCCAGTCCTACCTGGCGGGTGGCGGATTTTGTGGAATCCTTTTTGGGAGTGCGGATCGAAGAACCGGTCGTGGTTATGAAACTGCGCGACTGGGAGCACCGGATGGCGGAGGTGGAAGCTTCCGCTTCGGTGTGGGCGGTGATCCATCTGGCTTTCTTGACGACCCTGCCGGCGGGCCGGCGGCGAGCGGCGGCGGCAGACGAGGCGTTGTGGCAGGTGAAGGTGCGCCTGACTCGACGCCTGATGGCACATGACTTGCCGGGATCCACGTTCGAAGCGCTGTATAAACTCCTGGACAGCTACCTGCGGCTGCCGGAGGCGGAAGAACACCAGTATCGGGCAGAATTGGCTCGCCTGGAGGAGGCACAGACGATGGCGTACCTGACAGGGATCGAGCGGCTGGCACTGCGGCGCGGCCGGGAAGAAGGGCGCCAGGAGGGGCGCCAGGAAGGGCGCCAGGAAGGCCAGGCACAGGGCCTGCGGGAGGCGGTGCTGGCGAATCTGGAAGCCCGCTTTGGGGCGGTGCCTCCGACTGCGGCAGAGTTGTTGGGCGGTGTCCGCCAAGTGGAGGGACTTTATCAGCTTGTCCGGGCGACCTGGAGCGCCGCAGATGCGGAAGCGTTTCTGCGCGAGGTAAAACGGCTGGGAGACCCGCCGGCAAACGGGGCCGCCTCCAACGGCGCCCGGGGCTGATGGATTCGGCAGACGCGCGCCCGACAGCTCATCCTCGCCTCTTCCGGCGCGGAAAGTTCGGTGGCGGCGCCCGCCGCCGAGCTGTTCGCTCAGGTTGTGTGCCGGGACAGGATCGTTGCGCGCCCCACCGGCCGGGAACGCGAGGCGCTGTCAGACCTTCAGGTACTTCGTGAACCAGTCAGCCACGCGGCGGAGGACGTCCTCCTGGTGCCGGCGCTCCTGGATGCCGTGCCCTTCGCGCGGGTAGACGACCAGTTGCGTTGGCACCTGGTGTTCCTTGAGTGCGCGGAAGAACTCGTAGGCCTGTCCGACCGGTACGCAGGAGTCCTGCTCTCCGTGGAGGATCAGTGTTGGGGTGCGTACCCGGTCAGCGAAGTGGATCGCCGAAAACCGGTCGTACACCCCTCCTTGCTCGTACGGTGAGGCCCGGTAGAAGAGTGCATCCCAGGTCGGGATGTCGGTTACGCCGTGGAAGCTGCGCCAATGGCAGATACCCGCGCCCATGACCGCTGCTCGGAACCGATCGGTTTGTGTGACGCCCCAGGCAGTGATGAACCCTCCGTAGCTCCAGCCTCCAAGACCGAGACGGTCGGGGTCGGCGATCCCGAGTTCCACGCAATGGTCTGCGCCGGCCAGGATGTCGTGCCAATCTCGCCCGCCCATATCTCCCAGATTCGCTTCGGTGAAGGGCACTCCCCAACCGGTGGAGCCCCGCGGATTCGGCATCAGCACGGCAATCCCCTGGGCAGCGAGCAATTGTGACCAGACCGCCGGCCCCACCTGGAACCGGTGAGGCCACAGGTTGGCCGGTCCGCCGTGGACATGAACCACGAGCGGAATCCGTTGTCCCGGCTGCCAGTCGGGTGGGGTAGCCAGCAGGCCCTGGATCGGGGTGCCGTCTGGAGCGGTCCAGTGGACAGTCCGGGTGTGGGCAAGGTGCAGGCCCCGGATCTGGGGGTTGTGGTCGGTGCGCCGGTTCCACTCAACCCCTGCTTCTTCCACCTGTCCCACCCAGATGTCCCGGGGCGTGTTGGAGTCCTCACGCGCGACGGCGATCGTCTGCCCCCGCGGAGCGCGGCTGAAGCGGGGCCACGCCCGTTCGGCGAATGTGGCTTCGTCGGACCAGAGCGCGTCCCGCCGACCGGTCTCAGCTCAG
>SYMT01000292.1 GCA_005805375.1 Actinomycetota bacterium | reverse complement strand
GCTGCTTGTGGCGCAGGAAAGCGTCTCAACAGAGAAGGACAACAACGATGAGCGTCACCCTGCGCCGCTACTTCCGCGGCGCCACCCTGGCCACCATGGTGACCCCACTGACCGGAGAGCGCCGCACCTACCACCTGGACCACCAGGGCACGGTGCAGTGCCTCACCAACGCCCAGGGCGTGGTCACCGATCGTTTCGCCTGCGATGCCTGGGGGAACGAGTTCCGACGTACCGGCGCCTCGATCAACCGCCAGTGGTACATCGGGCACCTCGGATACTATCGCCAGGTGGATCAGGCGCTGGACTACGTGCGGGCGCGATGGCTGGACCCACACCGCGCCAGTTGGCTCGCCGGGGACCCAATACGCATGGGGGGCATCTACCAATACCCATGGGATCTTCCCCCGTCCGTGGCTAGTGATCCGACCGGCTGAAAACCAGGACGATGGAGGCGGGGAAGTTTGTATTATGTCGGCCTTGAGGATCCCCCTCCGGGCTTTGACACGGTAGCGGGGCCCTTGTATTACAACGCCGGTTTGATCAGATATGGATGGCATGCAGGCGAAAGCACCCGTCGATTGATGCCGATAGCACTGCTTCCACCGGGGTGAAGGGCCAAATCTCGCACTTCCACGACGAGGAGATCGGGGCAGGTCGCGCCGCGGCCCCGCTGTCACTGGATGTATATTCATCACGTGGATAAAACCGACGTTGTAATACTAACAGCTTGACGGAGAAGTCGTTTCGGTGCGTCCAGAGCCCCAGAACCCTGAAAACTCTGTTCCTACTCCAGCACCCGGAACCGCACCCGCGGGATCGCTACCTGATAGACGCCGACCAGCGCCTCACCGTGGCGGCGAAACACGAGCACCTCAATGATCTTCCACGGCAAGGGGTCAAGGTGCGCCTGGAACTCCTGGACGAACGTGCGGGCCGTCGCTTCATCCGGGGCCAGCACGAGGTAGGGGCGATATTCAACCTCGTCGCCGGACTGCACCTCGACCAGGAGACGGTAGCCGCGACACTGCGCGCGCCAGCCGCGCAGATTGCGCAGAACCTCCAGGGCCCGATCGGCAGCCCCATCGTAGATCGGCTCCGCCATCGCCAGAGCGGCGAATGCCTGGGTGCGCGCTGCGTCAGCATCTCCGCGGCGAAAGGCGAGCAGGGCCCGATAGGCAGCCGCCAGGCGAGGTTGCCCGGCGGCGCCCTGCAGTTGGCTGATCCGCTCCTGTGCCGCCTCCCAGTGCTGCTGGTCCAGGGCCAGGTCCACCAGGAGCAGTAGGGAGCGGCAACCCTCCCGTTCCAGCGCTCTGGCCCGGCGAGCCAGGCGCTCGGCATCTTCCCAATCCTCACGCCGGCGGGACAGAAGCGCCCAGTGGTGGTACACGGCGCGATCCTCCGGCGCCAGCAGGCAGGCCCGCTCGAATGCAGCTTCCGCCTCCGGATACTGCTCCCGGTCCCGCAGCGCGTCACCGATGCGGATCCACACCTCCGTGTCGGCGATTTCCCCCTCCGCGCAGGTCAGCGCCCGATCGAAGCAGCGGAGCGCTCCGGTCAGGTCGCCGAGATCCGCCAGGCACCTCCCCAGATGATAGTGGACGATACGAACTTCGGGGCCCAGCCCGGCGGCCCGGCGCAGCCAGCGGCGCGCGCTCAGGAGGTCGCCGCTCCGGTAGAGGGCAGCGCCCCAGAGCGAACGACTGCGCCAGTTGCGCGGGTCGAGACGCGCCGCGCGACGGAAGCAGCGGCCCGCCCCCGTCAGGTCCCCGAGGCCTTCCAGCGACTGCCCCAACCCATCCCAGCCAGGCGCAAACCCGGGTGCATCGAGCGTCAGGTGCTCAAACTGCCGCCGGGCTCGCTCCAGGTCTCGCCGTTCCAGCGCCGCATCTGCGGTGCGATACCGCTCGTAAATCTCGTCCACAGGCGAACGTGTCCCCCTACTCTTCCGGAAATGCCTCTGCCAGGAGCAGTTCCGAGGTACGGATGGCGTCGAACTGCTGCCGGGCCTGCAGGATGGCATCGCCGAGAGATGCCAGACCCGTTTCGTAGGCGAGAGGAGTTTCGCTGTCCAGCCAGACCCGGGCCAGTGCGTCTTCAAAGGAACGTTCGTCCGCCATCAGCCCCAGGATGAGATCCAGCTCTCCGACCACGAGTTCGAACATCCGGATCTTGTTCTGGAGCAGGTCCACAACATCAGCCTCTATCGTGCCTGCAGCGGCCAGATTGAAGACGTGGACTTCCTGCTGCTGCCCCAGACGGTGGAGGCGGCCGATGCGCTGTTCCAACCGCATCGGGTTCCAGGGGAGGTCGAAGTTCACGAGGACGTGACAGAATTGCAGGTTCTGTCCTTCCGCACCGGAGGCGGTGCTCACCAATACCGGCGCGGCTTCGTGGAACCGGCGCACCGCCGCGCTGCGCTCGTCCGGCCGCATGCCGCCGTGGAAAGGGACCGCCTCAACGCCTGCCTCCGCCAGGCGGGTGCAGATCCGCTTCTGGGTGGCGCGGAACTCGGTGAACACGAGCACCTTCTCCCCGGTGTCGCGCACAATCCGCACCAGCGCCTCGACTTTGGAGGAGGCTCGCACATGCTCCGCCGCCCGGCGCAGGGCGGGGTCCCGGTGGGTGCGCTGCAGGGTCGAGACCAGCGCGTCGGTACTGCTGCACGCTTCCTGGAGTAGGAGGAGGCGGGTGGTTGCCTCCAAACCCGTGTGGCCCCCGCCCCGCGTGAGGGCCGCAACCCGGTCGTAGAGGTCGCGTTCTTCGGGGGAGAGAGTGACCGAGTGGGTCCAGGCGCGGCGCGGGGGGAGCTTGACCGAGACCAGAGCGCGCCGGTTCCGCACCATGCAGCCGGAGAGCAGCAGGCGCAGCCGGGCGGCATTGGCCGGCCTGCGCGGGTCCCCGGCAGTCACAAACTGCTTGCGGAAGCTGCGGTAGCTGCCAAGCTGCCCGGGCCGCAGCAGCGTCACGAGATGGTAGAGTTCCCGCAGGTCGTTCTGAACCGGAGTGGCGGTCAGCAGCAGGAGGTAGCGGCGCTGCAGGGCGGCCACCAGGCGATGCGCCAGCGTGCGTGGGTTCGTGAGCCGATGCGCCTCGTCCACGATCACCAGGTCCCAGGGGCGGGGCAGGATCTTCTCGGCATGCCGGGCCTGCTTTGCCGTATCGAGGGACCCGATGAGCCGGTCGTGCTGCTCCCAATCGGCCGGTCGTTCGGCGATCAACACCTCTTCGCCGAACTTCTCCCGCAGGTCCTCCTGCCACTGCCGGGTGAGGGCGGGCGGCGTCAGGATGAGAAAAGAGCGGGCCAGACCACGCACGGCAAGTTCCTTCAGCACGATGCCCGCTTCGATCGTCTTGCCCAGCCCCACTTCGTCGGCCAGAAGCGCCCGGCCCCGCATCTCCCGCAGCACCCGCAGTGCCGCCTGGAGCTGATGCGGATAGGGCTCGATGCGGTGCTGCGCAACGGCAAGCAACTGATCAAACCCGCGCACCAGCGAGAGCCGGGCCGCCAGAGCGCGCACTTGTCGCTGTTCCGGACTCCCGTAAGGCCCGTGCTCCAACTGCCGCGCGAGCGCATCCATCGCCGCGTGGTCTACCGCCACCGTCGCAAAGGACGACAGGGGATCGGGGAGCGATGCCGGCACCGCGCTGCTTACTCCCGCCCGAGCGCCGCCGGAGGACGCACGCGGCCCAGAAATCCCGTCAGCGCCAGCAACCCGAGCAGATATGGCAGGGCGCTGAGGAGTTCACTCGGCAGCGCTGCACTTCCCCCCTGGAGACGGATCTGCAGCGCCTCCCCCAGGCTGAACCCGAGCACTGCAAGGGCACTCCAGCCGGGATGCCACCGTCCGATGATGACGGCAGCGAGGGCCAGGTACCCTTTTCCCGCCGAAAGATTCTCGGTGAACCGCCCGGCGGCTTCCAGGCAGAGGTACGCGCCTCCGAGGCCCGCCAGGGCCCCGCCCAGGGCTACCCAGAGCATCCGGGTGCGCTCGACCGACACCCCCGCCGCCCGTGCCGCCGCCGGCGCCTCACCCACGGCGCGCAACTGCAGGCCGGGCCGCGTGTGCTGCAGGACAAACCAGACCCCCACCACCGCCAGCATCGCGAGGGGCACGAAAGGCGTCCCACCCCCCAGGAGTGTGCCGATCAGCGGCGCTCCCTTCAGTGCGGGAACCCACGCGCCCGGGCCCTGCACCTGCACACCCACCCCGCCGCGGCTGAAGAGAGAGCGCAGCAGAAATGTGGTCAGGCCCATGGCCAGCAGGTTGAGGCCCACTCCGGAGATGATGGCGTCCACCCGCAGCCGGAGCACCAGCAATGCATGCAGCAGTCCGAGCAGCAACCCGCACAGGGCCGCGGCCCCGATCCCCGCCCACGGGTGCCCGGTGCCGCTCGCCACCGCCATCGCCGCAAAAGCCCCGCCCAGAAGCATGGCTTCCAGCGCAATGTTGACCACCCCGGAGCGCTCCGACAACACGCCCCCCAACGCGGCAAAGACCAGCGGGGTGGAGAGGCGGAGGGCGGACTCGAAGAGTTCCATCGTAGGGATCGTAGGGTTCTAGGGTTCGCAGGGTTCTATGGCTTCAAGATTTCAGGGTTATCAATGCCGGGAGCCTGAAAATCCAGAACTCTGAAACCCTACAAACCCTGAAAACCTGGCTCAGCCCCCGAGCGCATAGACTTCGAGCCGCTCGATCTCCTCCAACCGGGGGAGCACGCGGATGGTGAAGTGGGGTGCGTCCTGCCAGTCGGTCGTGCGTTCTTTCTCCAGCGCCTGGACGGCCTTCATGTCCGGGGCATCCCAGAGCAGTTCACCGTTCCGGAAGGTGAGGTAGCGGCCGGCATAGCGGGAGAGATAGCCGTCCCGCTGCTCCTCGTACTGCTCGACACAGCGTTTGCCCGCAGCCAGTTCGGCTTCCCGCGCGGCATTGCCCTCTCCGTAGGGCTGGACCTCAAACGCCTGGCGCACCGACGCCGGGTCTTCGCCCAGCACTTCGATCCCGGCGGGGTCGGCCGTCCCGATCCCGGCGTCGTGCGCCAGGCGGATGCTGTTGCGCCGGTACCAGTGCGGGTGGCTCGGATAGTCGCCCAGCGGCGCGAAGCCCATCACCTGCATCCCCACGCTATCGGTACTCACACAGTTGTCACCGGCGAGGATCACCCCGGTTTCGATAGGGGTGCCGTGCCACTCCCCGTGGTTGGCGGTCACGATTCCGTCCACGACCGACAGGGACGGCTGGAAGTACATCGCGAGATCCACCTGCACGCGCGGGAGCCGAATGAGGCGGTCGTGCAGGTACACGCGCGGCTGACCGTACACGCGCCAGGGGGTGAGCCCAAACAGGTTCTTGATACAGAGCGTGCAACCGAGGGACCGGTGCGCCTTCATCTTCGCCACGGTCACACAGCCGTCACACGCGGCCAGTTCCTCATTCAGCCAGTACTTGCGGAACTGAAGCGGCGTGCCGGGGACGGTCACCTCCACGAACGGCCCTGCTCCGAAATCCACCATCCGCACTCCCTCATAGCGGCGACACATCGCCGGATAGCCGAGCTTCTCGTACAGCTCGACCGCCGAGTCATCGGTCGGCGCATCACCGATGAGGATCTCGGCATCCGATACCGCCCGGATCGCACGGATAGTTCCTTCGGTGACTGCCGGTTCCGTCAACTCGGTCTGCCGCCCGGCGGTGAGACGCACCCGGTCAATGCCGATGTTCGGCTTGAGCACGAGACGCTTCTTCCCGGCCAGGCGCTCGCGCAGGCCCCCGACCTGAGAAATCGCCTCTTCGGTGCGAACGACAATCTCCGCATCGGGGGCGGATGCGGCACAGCGCAGCAAGGACACGCGAGGACGAGGCATGGGCGCACTCCGGAAAACGGGGAGGGGGATTCACCGGAAGTATACAACGGAGAGGAGCGCGGAACAGAGTGCGAGCAGTGCGTGCAGCCGGGTCCCGGAGATAAGGTGCGGGCGGGGAGCCTGTGCCTGGACGCAGCGGCACTGGGGGCGCAATGGCGGGAGCGCGGGTGGTGGGTTCCGGTGCGGGGAGCGGCGCAAGCGTTCGGGTGGGGCTTCACCTGGCGCGCTCGGAGCCGGGAAGCCGTGGTGAACACCGGCCTCCCGCGCGCCCCGGAGACGCCGCCCCTCACGGCGGTGGTGCCGGCGGGGCAACGGGTACCGTTGGCGCGGGCGGCGGCGAAACCCGGGGTGGCTTGGTGGGACTTCGGGGTGTTCACGGCCACGGGACTGCTGGCGTTCTTGTACCGGCGGGCGGGACGCTCCGCGGACGTGCCGGGGGACTGGCAGCGGCCGCGGCCCCTGTGCGTGGTGCTGGACAACGACAGCGTGCGTCGCTGCTGCCAAGGCGGGCCGCCCTGCCCGCCTTGGCAGCAGCCAACATCTACCGGCACTACTTGCCGCCCTCCCGTCCCCAGTTGCAGCGTATCGAAGGGATCTGACGGCAGGTGAAGTACACCGACCGCCCCCAGCGCAGTTACGAGCATCTGGGCGAGTTCTACACCGCGGTGCAGGCGGCCCTGGCCCAGCGCGCCGACCGCCTCCGCCTCCTCCGCACCTCCCGAAAGCCCCCATAATCTCCCCGCCAACGCTGAGACGGCCCGCTCCCCAGCACCACCCCCTCGGCAGCCCAGTGCGCCGCCACTGGCGCGCCAGACCCGCCAGCAACGCCGCAAGGGCCCCGATCTTCCCCAGCGTCGCCACGTAGCCCCGTTCCAGCACGCCTGTGTGCAGGCCGTCTTGCTGCCCGGTGCCCACGTCCAGTGTGGTGAGGGCCACGGTAGCTTCCACTGACCGGCAAGCCCCGCAGTTCAGCCAGCAGGGGGGACACCGCGGCTTCATCTCGCGGAACAGGCAGAGCCGCCCAGAAGCGTGGGGGGCAATCTCGAAGTAGCAGGAGAGCCGCCGCTGCAACTGCCACACCTGCCGGGCGTGCTGTAGTTCGGTACAATGCCGGTTGGGGGGTTCCGATGATCCGGAGAAGCGAAGCGATCGTTGATGCGGCTGGCCGTGGACTGGAGTCGGCCGGAGGCGGATGGAGCAGATGATCTCGTCGATCGCTGATCTCGTCGCCTTCCTGAAGCAGTTCCACCGCCACTGGCTCGACAACCCGACACTCGACTCCGCCCTCATTCCCGCGGACCTGCCGCCGCCGCTGGCGACTATCTACCGCGAGTTGGGTGCGCTGGTCGAGATCGACCCAGAGCCCGAGAACGGCAGGCGCGCTCCGTTCGCCACCCAGGACGCGCTGATGCCGCTCAGCCGTCTCCAGCGCGTGGACGGGCTGGTCGAGTTCGCGTGGGAGAACCAGGGCAACTGGTCGGCCCGCTGTCCGGTTGGGCTCCCGGACCCGCCGGTGTACTCGAACGCCAGAGACGCGTGGGAGCGGCCCCGGCGCGGATTCCTGATGGTGTGCGACTCGCTCGCCCACTTCCTGACCACCCTCTGTCTGTAAGAGGCCGTCATGAGCAGCCGCAGCCTGGCCGCCCTGGACATGGACAGGCCGCCGGTCGAGGCGGTGGCCATCCCGTTGGAACCGCTGTGGCTCGATGGGTATTGCGTGTTTGGGGAGCCGCCCCACCAGTTCTTTGTC
>SYMT01000291.1 GCA_005805375.1 Actinomycetota bacterium | reverse complement strand
CGGCGTGCGGCTCCTCGCACCCGAGATGGCCGCCCTGGAAACGCAGATCGAGCGTCTCCCGGCACTGGGGAAGTGGTTCGTGACCATCCCGGGAGTGGTCCCCGCCTGACGGGAGGATTAATTCTGCGCGGTTCCCTTAGATCGAAATGGAGGTGATCGGGCATCCATCGCGGCTGAGCCGGGTCCTGCTGCGGGGCAGGCGGAACGTCGGCGAATAGGGATCGGAGTTCCCGCGTCCAACCGGCGCCGCTAAAGTCTCGCCGGATGTGATTGCCGTACGTCATGACGTCGAGCCACGCCCGGCCGCCGGGAACCTTAGCCATCGGACGGGGATCGCGAAACACAAGGGCCACGCTACCGGCGCCGGCAGCGACCAGCAAGCAGAGGGAGAGGGCCACCCAGAGGCGAGAGGTCTGCTTCACGGCGGTGCTGCCTGCTTCTGCCGCGGCGCCCTGAGAGCGTGGCCGTCCCGGCCGCCACCATCCGTTCGCGCGGGCGAGGTCGGACTGCCGGCATCTTGCCGGCGTTCCCGGGTGTACTCGTTTGCGCGGGGGCCGGACACTTGCTGCGCCCAGCGGTATCCGGCTTGCCTCGGGTACGGGGGCTTCACCGTGCGCCTCGTGGGACCACTGGCTGCGCCCGCGCCCAGGGGGCACCCGGGACCCGGCGTGGTTCGGGTACGGTGACTGTCCGCTCGTGCGGGCGGCCTGGATCCGTCCTCTTCAGCTCCAGACACTGTGGGGCGCCGGAGGGGCGCAAGCGGTAGTAGACGCCGGGGCGCAGGCCGGTGACCGTCTGGTGCCGTCCGTTCGGCCAGCGCACCGTGAGGCGCAGTGGTCCGGGGCCGGGTCCCAGTCCGAACAACAGGCGGCGGTCTCCCTGCGCGGCGAAACCGTTGGCGGTCTGCACCTCCCGCAGTTGACCCTGGCCTCCCTCCCCGGAGTCCAGCACCACCCGCGCCCCCACCGCGTCGCGAGCAACCCGGGTCCCGTCGCCTTCGAGGAGGAATCCGATCCACTTCGGTCCCGCCTTCTCCGTGCCCCGGACCTCGGGCCCCGCGGCATTGGCGTAGAGGGATGGGGAAGCGAACGGGTGGGTGACCACTGCGTCCAGATCGCCGTCGTTGTCGAGGTCGGCGAGGGCGATGCCGCGGGAGTTCGTCTGCTCCGTCCAGCCGACGGCGGCGGCGGCGTCCACAAACCGGGGCCGGGCGTGCGGGCCGCGGTTCAGATACACACGATTCGCCTCGCGACCCAGGATGCACCGACCGCGGAGGTCCCCCCAGCGGTCGGCGTAGGTATGGACCTCCGGACCGGACCGCATCAGTTTCTCGTTGACGTACCAGTAGGAGGGGCAGTGGGCCCGAACACGGTCGAGGGTGTCGTCCACCATGCCGTTGGCCTGCACCAGGTCCAGATCGCCGTCCAGATCGAGGTCGCCGGCAGCGGCTCCCCAGCCGAAGCGCCGTTCGTTGAGCACGCCCAGAGAGCTGGCCTCGTCGCGAAACCGCGGGAAGAACGGATCGGCGCCGGGGTGGGTGGTCCAGAGCAGACTTCCCTCGGCCTGCAGCGGCGCATGTACGTTCGAGACGTACACGTCCAGCCGGCCATCCCCGTTGACGTCGGCGAGTGTGGCGTTCATCCCCTTGTAGGTATCGTGGCCGATTTCGCCCGGCAGGCCACCGCGCACCCGGGCCCAGGCTCGGCCCCGGCGATTCAGATAGAGGTCATCCGGCCCGAAATCGTTGGCCACATAGAGGTCGGGCCAGCCATCCTGGTTGAGGTCCCCCGTGCCGGCTGCCAGCGACCAGTGGGTCTCCGGCATGTTCCAGGCGCGCGCATCCTGACGGACGAACGTGCGGCGCCCCGGTCCGTGTCCTGTCCGCTTCCCGTTCCCATTTCCTGTCTCCCCTCGGTCCACTCTCCCCCGGCCGGCCTGAAGGTAAAGCACGTTTTCGCCGCCATTGGTGGCGTCATACCAGCTATGGTGCATAAAGTGGAACATGCGCCGATCCCCTGGATACGCCGGGGCCGGCAGAGCGAACGGGTTGAGCGGCGTGGGGGCGGGATAGTCGGGCAGGAGCGGCGCCATCGCATTGGCGACGAACAGGTCGAGCCGGCCGTCCCGGTTGACGTCCAGGAACTGCGCCGCCAGACTTACGGAGTGCCCCCCTATGCCCGACTCAGCGGTCACGTCCGCAAAGGTGGCCCGGCCCGTCTCGTGCAGCCGGTTGAGCAGCAGCCGGCACGGTCCGTATCCGGTCGAGAAGAAGAGGTCCTGATCGCCGTCGTTGTCATAGTCCACGAAAAGTGGGCCGGTGAGCAGGCCGAACCGGGCCGGGTCCCGGACCACCGGGTCCAGCGCGGGCAGGGGGATCCGCGCGAAGCGGAGTGCGCCGCGTCCGAGGTACAGGGCGACGCGATCTTCAGGCGCCATCAGCGGGTGCGTGAAGCAGAGGTCCGGTAGTCCGTCATTGTCCAGGTCTCCCACCGCCACCGCGTCGCCGACGGAAAGCATCCACTTGCTGATGTGGCGGAGTCGGTGGTCCACTTCGTCGAGCGTGCGTCCCGGCCGGACCGCAAGGCCGCTGCGGCCCGCCGGCACGGACACAAACCGGAAGCCGGGGTCGTCGCGCGATGTCCCGGGAACGGCATTCGGCAAGGCCGACCCGACGGTTGTCGCCGCGACCAGCACGCCGCCTGCCAGGACCACCAACTGAGCGCGCCGGTCTGCCTTGTGTGAAGGGGACGCTGTGGAGGGAGCGGTCGCGGAAGCAATTTGTGTTTCGCTGCGAGAGGCGCGCACTGCATTGCTTCCGGATCGCTCCGCTGTCCGTTTCCGGCGGATGTCTCCAATCTCCCGGCCCGCGTGTCGGAACAGCGTTACCAGAAACGCGGCGTAGTAGAGAGTGTACAGGCTCTGGAGGGCGTGCAGCGCCAGGTCTACCGCGACGATCGCGAGCGCGGTCCGTACCTGGTCTCGCCGGTTCACAGGCGAGGTGGCGGGGTCCGGGAGCATATAGAACGCAAACAAGAGGAGGGACGGCGAGGTGAGCGCGCCGAGAAAGAGCGTCTGCGGCGGGAGGTGCCACCGCATGACCCAGGCCCGCAGGGCGACCTGCACGACATAGGCAGCGAGAAACGTCCCGATGAGCGGACCCCGTGCGATCCGAAACACAAAGAGGCAGAGCGCAGCCATCGCGAGAAACACCGAGGCCGCGAGCGGTCCTCCCCATTGGTAGGCGGGCGCGGGTGTGATCAGATCCCCGGCAATCAGCAGCGTGACGGCAATTCCGAAGAGAGACGGGTTGAATATGTGGCGCCCGTTGCTGCGCAGGACGTATTTGGAACCGATCGCCAGGTAGACCGGCAGCAGGAAGAGGAGTGATCCGTGGGCGTAGTTCAACAGCAGTGACAGGGAAAGCCCGGTAATCACGGCACTCAGCGGGAAGCGCACCGGATCTGGAGTCCCGCAACTCCGATCGCGAAATCCCCGCACGAAGCGGGCCAGACACACGTCCAGCAGGCAGCAGGCCCCGACCGTAAGCAGAATCTGCACCGGGCTGCGGTTGAACCCAAGGTAGGTGCAGCCGATCCCCGCGTACAACGCCAGGAGGAAGGCGAACGGCCGGCGTGGGTCCCCCGGAGCGCGGGCCGCGGCTGCGGGTGTCACCCCGGCCGGGCCCCCGCCGCGCTTCCGGATTCGCTCCCCGGTCGCGCCTTGAGGAAGAACGTAGGTACGCGGCCACGGCCCTTCAGATCAATCTCGCCCCGCTCCTCAAACTCAAAGTGGTCCCCCAGCAATGCCCGCGTGGCGCCGGTGACGTGGATGCGTCCCGGCGTCCCGTGGGATTCCAGCCGGCTTGCCAGGTTTACCGTGTCACCCCAGAGATCATAGATGAACTTCCGCCGTCCGATGACGCCGGCAACCACCGGGCCGCTATGGATCCCAATCCGCACCTCCAGACACACGCCCCGCTCCCGAGACAGGCTTTCGACGGCGGCCAGCATGGCCACCGCTACTTCCGCCACGGCACGCGCGTGGTTGGGTCGCGGTTCGGGAAGCCCTCCGACGAGCATGTACGCGTCCCCGATCGTCTTGATCTTCTCCAGCGAGTAGGCATCCACCAGATCGTCGAACCGGGAAAAGATGTCATTCAGCAAGTCTACGAGCGCTTCGGGCGAAACGCGAGAGGAGAGCTGGGTGAACCCGACGATGTCGGCAAAGAGCACGGTGACCTCCCCGAAGCTGTCGGCGACGCGCTCTCGCTGCCCTTCCCCTCCCTTCAACCGGTCTGCAATGGATGCCGGAAGAATGTTCAGCAACAGTTCCTCCGACCGATCCCGGTCCTCGCCCAACAGTTGGGCCAGCAGAAAGTCTCGCCGGGCGCTCCGCTCGTTGAAGTAGCTGGTGAGCATCCCGACAATGGTGAAAGCCCCGAGCACCGCCAGGGCGTTCACCCGCGTCTCGTTGGGAAGTGGGAGGCGCAACTCAACGCACGCGACATGCACAGCCAGCAGGGTCCAGCCGACCGTTACCGAGGGGACAAAGCGCAGTCGGGCAAGGCCGTACGCCGCCGTGAGATACAGGCAGAATCGCGAGTTCAATAGATGGAGTCTGGTGGGGTCATCCAGGCGTAATTCCGGCGGCAGCGACTCCGGAGGGAGGAACGCATAGAGAAGGATAAAGCCGAGTGAGTTGGTGAGCAGACCGCCGCCGATGCAGTACTGGATGATCCTGGGGAATCCCCTCCAGAATGTGAGCCCGAACAGCAGCAGCATCACCGGGCACACGAACCCGTATTGCCACCAGAGCAGCGGATCCGGACGGGGCGTCAGCCCGAACAGCAATGTTCCGAACGCCGCTACGACTCCGAAGCCCACAAGCAACACGACCCGCACGAACGGGACCGCCTGCTGATTGTACTGTGCGGCAAACTTTCGCTCGAGGGGGGCCGGAAAGCGGAGTGTCCGTACCCACCGGGCTCGTTCCGCGTCCGCGCGCTCGGAGGCGACGCCCGCAGCCCCCGCCGGATCTGCATCATCGCCTCGTTTGCTCGCTGAAAAAATCATGGCTGAGGCTTGCGCGGCAGCATCTCCGGCTGGGACGCCAGGTTGTACGCCCAGACGGCCAGCACCATCGCGCCCTGAAGCAGATCATCCTTCCAGGCCTTGTCGAAGGTGTCGGACTGGCTGTGATGGGTGCGATCGTACTCGGCCCGCTCCTGCCCACAGGCGAACGCGGGGACACCGGCGGCCGCAAAGGAGAGGTGGTCCGTGCCGCCGAGGCGATTGGTGCGGATCCCCTCGAACCCGACGCGCCGGAGCGGCGCCGTCAGCAATTCCATGACCGGGCCGCATTCGTAGTTGCCCTGAAGGCCGATGTAGTTCACCTTGCCGGTGCCGTAGTCGTGAACCAGCACGCCGGATACCTTCGCCATTTCGGCCTGGTGTCGTTTCACATACTCGCGGGATCCCACCAGCCCCTGTTCTTCACCGTTGAAGAGGAGGAAGCGAATGGTGCGGCGGGGCTTCAGCCCCAGTGCCTGGAGGGCACGGGCCGCCTCGAGCACGACCATCGAGCCGGTGCCGTTGTCGGTCGTGCCGGTCCCGAGATCCCAGGAGTCCAGGTGAGCACCCAGGATTACAGCTTCTTCGGCCGGGTCCCCGCTGGGCGCAGTGCCGGGGAGTTCGGCCACTGTGTTGTGGACGGTGACCGGCCCATCGCTGAACCGGTTCGTGAGCTCCACCTCGGCGGTCACCGGGCCGCGCTTCAGCAGGCGCCAGAGGAGAGCGTAGCTCTCATGGGTAACGAAGGCAGCCGGGAGTACGCCGGGTGTGAACGGGCCGGCGGCGCTCCGGGAGGTCATGTTCAGCAGGCCGTGGGTGAGTCCTGAGTCGTGGAAGACGCAGGCGGCCCCTTCGGCTTTCAGGAGTTCGGTCAGGCGCTGCCGAAACCCGAAGCCGGCGCCTCCGGGGCGTCGTCCGCCGCGGGGCGCCTGGCCCTCCGGCGGGAGCGGCGTGGGGTAGCCCTCCAGGCGCGGCGGGCTGGGGGGATCCACAGGGGTGGGCGGCGCGACCAGCACGATCGCGTTCTTCAGGCGGCCCCGGTACCGGGCGAACTCCTCCTCGGTGTTTGCTTCCACATGGAGCACCGGTCCCCGGACTTTGCCGGAGGTGCCGGGGCTCCACCCCGCCGCAGCGAGGGTCAGGCGGTGGGGCGCCGGCTCCAGGATGCGTGCCGACGCCTCGCCCCGTGTCCACGCCCGCGCGATCTCAAACGGCTCCAGGCGGGCGCTCAGTCCGTACTCCGCAAATTTCTGTCGCGTCCACTCGCTGGCACGCGCCATTTGCGGCGATCCGGTCAGGCGCGGGCCGATCATGTCGGAGAGGTATTCGAGATTCTCCATGATCCTGGCATTGGCACGGATCTCCGCCATGATTCGGTTGTCCGCATCCTGGAGATCACGCGGCAGTTGCTGGCTCCGCTGCTGCGCCCGGGCCAGCGGCGCGAGTGCGAGAGCGGGCAGCAGGAGAGGGATGAGAAGCACAAGGCGGCGGTTCATCGGGGGAGGCTCCATCGGGTTGCGCCAGGCAGCATCGTACTATGTTTCCGCGCCCGAATGGGAGCGCCCTCCCCGCGCGCCGACGAAATGATTGAGGGGTCGGGAGACAGAGAGGGAAGGATGACCAGCGTAGCAGCGCAAACGGGGGCAAGCCCCTTTGCGCGTGTGCGGCCGGTGGGAGTGGAAGCCGTGCGGCTGGAGGACCGGTTCTGGGCCCCGCGACGGCAAAGAAACCGGGACATCACCCTGCCTTCGCAGCACCGTCGGTGCGAGGAGACCGGACGGTTGGACAACTTCCGCCGGGCGTCCGGGAGTGTGCCGGGGCCCTTCCAGGGACGGTACTACAACGACTCGGATGTGTACAAGTGGATGGAAGCATGCGCGTTCACTCTGGCGGACGGTCCCCACGCGCCCACCGAAGCCCTGTTGGACGGGGTGATCCAGGATGTTGCGGCGGCCCAGGGGCCCGATGGGTACCTCAATACCTATTTCACGTTTGATCGGGTCCCGGAACGCTGGTCCAACCTCCGCGATCTGCACGAACTCTACTGTGCGGGGCACTTGATGCAGGCTGCGGTGGCGCATCACCGGAGCACGGGCCGCACCGATCTGCTCGCGGTGGCACGTCGCCTGGCGGATTGCATCTGTGGCGTGTTCTGTTCGGCGGACGCCGGAGGCCGCGACGGCGCGTGCGGGCATCCGGAGATCGAGACCGCGCTGATCGAGCTCTATCGGGAAACCGGTGAGCGGCGTTACCTGGACCAGGCTCGCCGGTTTCTGGAGAGTCGCGGTCACCACCTGCTTGGCGGCAGCCCTTACCATCAGGACCACGTGCCCTTCCGGGAGTTGGAAGCGGTGACGGGCCACGCCGTACGAATGCTCTACCTGGCATGCGGCGCCGCAGACCTCTCTGCGGAGACGGGTGATGCCGGCTACCGCGAGACCTTGTTCCGCCTCTGGGACAACCTGGTGACGCGGCGGGTCTATCTCACCGGCGGGGTCGGCGCCCGCTACGACGGTGAGTCCTTCGGGGCGGATTACGAGCTGCCGAACCGCCGGGCGTATGCGGAGACGTGCGCCGCCATCGGGGTGGTGATGTGGGCGCACCGCATGCTGCTGCTGACGGGGGACGGGCGCTTTGCCGACCAGATGGAGACCACGCTCTACAACGCGGTCCTCGCAGGGGCCTCACTCGACGGGGAGCGCTACTTCTACCAGTGCCCATTGGAAGACGACGGCACGCACCGCCGTCAGCCCTGGTTCGCCTGCGCCTGCTGTCCTCCCAACGTTGCACGCCTGCTCGCCTCCCTCCCAGGGTACTTCGCGTCCGTCGGAGGTGACGGGCTCTGGCTCCACCTCTATGCCACCGGGCAGACCACCGCCGTGTTGCCGGGTGGCGCGGCGGTGGCCGTACGGCAGGAAACGGACTATCCCTGGCAGGGCGATATTCTTTTGAGAGTGGAGCCGGAAGTCCCCGCGGAGTTCGTCCTGCACCTGCGCGTGCCTGGGTGGTGTGAGCGTCCCACACTGCGGATCAACGATTCGGTCTGGGATGCCATGGTGGTCGAGCAGGGCTATCTCGCAATTCGCCGGCTCTGGAATCCCGGCGACACCGTGTCGCTGACGCTGCCGATGCCGGTTGAGCGCATCGGGTGTCGAGTGCCGTGGCGGAGAATCGCGGGCGCTGCGCGCTGCAGCGCGGGCCGATCGTGTATTGTCTGGAGGCCGCCGACTGCGGGGGGCGGGACCCGCGGGAATTGGGCCTCCCCCGAGACGCCGAGTTGAAACCGGTCTGGCTTGCGGACCTCGGGGAAGGCATGATGGCGCTGCAAGGGGAAGCCCTCTGGTTGCCGCCTTCGGGAGCCTGGTCACGGCGTCTCTATCGTCCCGACCGGGGCCGGCTCGATCCGCCCTCCCCGCCCCAGCCGGTCCGCTTCACCGCCGTTCCCCACTTTGCCTGGGGCAATCGCGAGCCGGGTCCGATGACGGTATGGGTGCGACACGGGTAGAGCGTGAGGCCCCGGCAGGCAACGTGCCGGCTCTGGGCCGAGGAGTGAGTGACCCGGAGTGAGAAACGAGTGCCGACACTCACTCCTCGGGTCCGGGAATGAAGAACGAGTGGAGAGAAGAGAGGGAAGAGTGCAGCGCGGGCGGCCACTCACTCCTCACTCTTCTTCACTCACTCCTCGGCCCACAGCCGGGTTACTTCCGGCACATATCGTACAGCGCCTTGATATAGCCGATGCTGTAGGCCCAGCCTGTCGTGCGGTCGCCGACCATCGTGGGGACGTGGTCGGCGATCAGGATGCCGCGAAAGTCCACGTCTACCAGTGCCCGCATCACTTTACGCATATCCGCGTAGCCGTCGTCCACGTACGTTTCTACGAAGTCCGGCACCGGGCCGGTCACGTTGCGGAAATGGATCTTCCAGAGTTTCCCCATTTTTCCGAACGCCCGGATGGCCTGCACCACGTCCTTCCCCATGTGGCTGCCTCCCTCCATCCACGTGCCGCAACAGAGGCAGACGCCGACGTTCGGACTGGCGGCAATCTTCAGCGCGCGCTCATAGCCGGCAAAGTTGCCGAAGATGCAACGCGGCACGCCCGCCAGTTCCGGTACCGGCGGATCATCGGGATGAATCCCGATACGCACCCCCACTTCCTCGGCCACCGGCACCACCTTGCGGATGAAGTAGGTGTAGTTCTCCCAGAGTTCGTCCGGAGTATACCGTCTGCCGTGGCTCAGCGGCGCCTCATAGATCTTCCCATCCCAGAACCCACGAGCGCTGGGCAAGTGGAACGCGCGCGCCGGGGCTCCTCCGCGGGTGGTCTCCCGGGCGGAACTCCAGATCCCGTTGCCCATGTGGGCATAGGTCGTGTAGAAGATCCCTGCCCGGGCCAGGTTACGCAGATACTGCAGGTACTCGGCAATCTTCTCCTCTCTGCCCGGCAGGTTCAGCGTGACCTCCGGCATGTTATGGACGCGCGAGTTTCCGATATTGGCGACCTTGAGGCCGGCTGCTTCGACCCGGCGGCGCATGTCGGAGAACACTTCGTACGTGCCGCCCCGCGTGGGAATGCTCACGTAACCGACCCCGAGCTGTCTTGCAA
Source organism: Actinomycetota bacterium (assembly GCA_005805375.1). GTDB lineage: Bacteria > Armatimonadota > SYMT01 > SYMT01 > SYMT01 > SYMT01. The sequence goes on along the minus strand of SYMT01000291.1, from coordinate 8,909 downwards.
ACGTCAGGTCGTTCGGGGCGAACGCTCCTGGAATTTGCAGCGAAATCTTGATCCCGGGGGCCAGTGGCTCAAGCCGGCTCTGACCGGCAGCCGCCGGGATGGCGTTGACTCCCGGCGCAAGCACGGCTCCGACCGCCGCTCCCAGCAACTCGCGGCGCGAAATCTGCGGTGACGAACGTGTCATGTCCTCATCCTCGGATGCGTTGTTCTCGTCGGTGTCCTCGTCCTGGAACGAAGTCGGCTGTCGTCCTGCCACCGGCAATGACTGCCGGATCTGCCCCAGCCGGCTTCTCTGGGTGGGTTAGCCGCGCGGCGTGATTCTCCTTCCCACGGGGCAACCTTGGGGTGGGGCAACCACGGGGGGGGGGGGCAACCACGGGGGGGGGCAACCACGGGGGGGGCAACCACGGGGGGTTGCCCCTACGCCGTATGCACAATGGCGGTCCGGGGGTAACCACCGGGGGCAACCACGGGCGATGGTTCAGGTCACTGGGAGGCATCGTGGGGGAGAGCGGTGTAACTACCTCGTAGACCATCCGATAGCCTGTCACTGCGGGAGGAGACCATGCACGATGATACCAGGCCGCACATCCGGACCGGGAAGCTCTCCCGGCGCGACCTTGTGCCTGCGGTGGCGGCGCTCGCAGCCGTATCCGGGCTCCAGGCCGCGGAGGCGGAGGACGCGCCGCTCCCCCCGGGGCTGGCGGCTTCCGTGCGCGACCTTGAGCCGTACTTTTTTCCGCAGGGGCGCTTTCAGGACGTCTCCCGCGGGAATCCTGTGCCGCATAGCCTGTCCGAAGCGCGTCGCGGGGAGGTGGGTCTGACCCGGGACACATGGAAGCTGGACGTGGTATCCGACCCGGAACAGCCCGCCCGGCTGGAACGAGAACTCTCCCGGAAGGACGGGACCGCACTCGACTTTGCCGGGTTGATGCGGCTGGTGGAGAAGCACGCCGTCCGGTTCCCGAAGGTGATGACCTGCCTGAACATCGGCTGCCCCCTCGGCATGGGCATCTGGGAAGGGGTGCCGCTGCGGGAGGTGCTCTGGCTCACCCGGCCGCGCGAGAATCTCCGGCGGGTGTTCTATTACGGTTACCACAACGATGATCCGAAGCAGCTCTTTCGCAGTTCGCTGCCGGTGGGTCGCGTGTTGGAGGACCCGTTCGGCCTGCCGCCGGTCATCGTCTGCTACAAGTTGAACGGTGAGTGGTTGGACCCGAAGCGGGGTGGTCCCGTGCGCATTGTGGTGCCCGAAGCCTACGGTTTCAAGAACGTGAAGTGGCTGTCACACGTGGTGCTGACCAACCTGGCCTATGCGAACGACACCTACATCGGAGGCAACAACGATGTGGACAGTCCGCTGAAGACGTTCTGCGCGGTGCTCCAGGCGCCGGGGGGCGTGAAGCCCGGCGCGGCGATCCCGGTAACGGGCTGGGCGCAGGTGGGCATCGCCGGGCTGTCAAAGGTGCAGACCTGGGTCCAGCCCGCGGGGGCGATGTGGCCCGCCGACGATCCGTACTACACGCGTGCTCCGTGGGCGGATGCCCGCATTCTCCCGCCGCCGTCCGATTGGGGCGGCGAGTTTGCCGGGGGGAGAGTGCCCCCACAGACGCAGGGATTCGATCCCGGCACGGGCCGTCCGCTCACCTGGCCGATGCGGCTTTCCAAGGCACACTGGGCGGCACTGCTGCCGGGCCTCTCGGCGGGCAACTATGTCCTCCGGTGCCGCACGGTGGATGCGAACGGTCAGGCGCAGCCGATGCCGCGGCCGTTCCGCAAGTCCGGGTTCGTGGAGATCCAGGCGACCGCCTTCTCGGTCGGATAGGCGCAGGTGGGCGAGCCCCGTCACCGTCCGGGGGTCAGGAGGAGCACCCGGTCTCCCCGAACGTGTCGTGTGGTGTGCGTGCCGAGCCCGGCGGCAGAGTGAGCACGATGTCGCACCGTCCCACCGTGTCCAGCTCGAAATGCGCGGAAGCCGCGTGGCCGGAGGTGTAGCCGAACCCCACGGCGATCTCCTGTGCGCCCAGGAGCGCGGCGGCCTCTCCTGTGCGGCCTGCCGTGTACGCGGCGACCCGGATACCGATCCCCGGGCAGTTGAGCCTGCGACCCCGGGCAGTGCCGGTGGGTAGATGAGTTGCGCCCGTCCAGGGTGGGCTGTGCCGACCGCTGCGGCTGCTGCCAGTACTATTCATCGGTCAAGAACCGGCGGGCCGTGTGCGCTCACAATGTCCCCCCGGGCCGTGACGGCAAGTGCGATGGCGATGATCGCCCGCAAGGTGTCGCAGTGCTTGAAGACGGAGCGGGGGGCGCACGCGTTCAGCGCGTGCGCGAGCGTGTTCGGGAGCCTGGCGCTGTGGGGCATAGAGGCGGTGGGCGGGGTTTTGGGCGTGTTACGCACGGGTCGGCTGCCGGAAGCGCCCCCCTGACCGGGGGTCCGAGACGGGTCGGGCCCCCGGATCCCGCCTGGCCGGACGAACCCAAATCGCATCCTTTCCGGCTTCGGGCGGGCTTCCCGCAGTGAGCGGGCTTGCGTCGCCGGGGGTAAGCGGGAGTAGAGATGCCTCCCACGCCTGCCGTCTTCCTCTCCACGTTTGGACGGACGCCGGCTTGAAAACGCGTGCGGCCGCAGATGCGGTGCGAACCCATCGGAGGATCGCCGCAGCACCCTGGGATGCTGCGGCGATGCGGGGTGTTGTCTACGCGAGCCGCCCGGAATGGCGCCGGCGGAGCCAGGGGCGCTCGGCCGGCCGAGTGGGGCGTTCGGCGGTGGAGCGGGCCGCCAGGCGATTGGTCCCCGCACGCGAACCCGCAGGAGCGGGAGCCGGCTTCGCCTCTGCCGACCGTTGATCCTTCAGGTCGTCAATCGGGATCAGCCGGTTGGCGATGCGGGCGGAGATGATGCCGGTGGCCGGGTTGAGGATCTGTTTGATCATCTCCAGGTCTACGGCATAGGTGAGTTCACTCACCTTTCCCTTCCCCTCCACTTTTCGCTGGACGTGCAGGAGTTCGCAGACGGACTCGTGATCGTCCACGCGCTTGGCGCGCAGGGTATAGAAGTCTACGCTGAGGCCCACTTCCTTGCGCGGCAGCGGACGGCCGTTCATGTACAGGTCGAACAGCGTTTCGTTCTCCCCGACCCGTCCCTGCTGCACCCCATCGGCGCGTCCCAGGTTGACGCGGATCTCCCCGTTGGCGTAGTTGATGCCCGTCACGCGGCCCGCGTAGTCCACGCGGGTCGAGATCTGGTCGCTCAACTGGTTGTACAGCGCCTGCTCCACCAGCTTCGGAGCATTCGCGATGATCTGCTTCAGCGAGTCGTTCGCCCTCCGGTTTTTCAAGATGAGGTCAATGAACCCGAGCCCGCCAGGAAGATAGGTCTTCATCTCCGCTTCCCAGTTGGCCCCTTCCGTTTCGGCAATCCGCTCGTTGCGCACCAGGTCCTTGCCGGCGATCCGGTCCGTAAGGGTGTAGAACAGCTCGCCGGTGCAGCGGTAATCGCGCGGGATCCCCTTGTCCACGTTTCGCTGCGCCTCCTCGAAGCGAGCCAGCCGCGCCGTGAGGACGTAGTCGGCCGCATCTTCGCTGGAGACCAGGCGAACGACACCGCTGCGCATTAGGTACTTCTCTAGCGCCTCACGGTCACGGATCAGGCGCTTCTCCCGCACATCGTCCCGTAGGTCCATCCGGAACTCTTTGACGTAGAGGTCCACTGCCTCCCGGCGGACGAATGCGGTGGTACCAGAGTTCAGCAGGTCCTTCGGACGCCGGATCTCGATCGTCTGCACGGCGCCGCCCTGCATCCGGTAGGTCACGCCGCCATCGAGATAGGAGAGGGTCCCGGGCGCGCCTGCATCGGGGTCGCCGAGCAATTCCCGTACTTTCGCCTCCGGATCGCCGACCGTCACGCCGGCAACCGATCCGGTGGAGGCTTTGGTCACCCGCACGGCCTCAATGACGGAAACAGCAGGCGGCGGATCGTCCTTGTCGCGCTGCTTCTGCCCGTCCAGCACGCGGCGCCCTACCGTATCGGGCACGCCGCGCAGTTGCAGTTCGAGGCCGAGGGCATCGGCGCGGAACGTCCTGCTGCCGTCCGGGTTCATCCCGGGGGCAGGCGCAGCGGGAGCGTCCTTGTCTTTGTCGCGGCCCTTCTTCTTCTCGGGCGGGGCCGGGTTCGCAAACTCAGCCAGGCCACTCAGGGAGGGATGCAGTCGGGCGGCGTCAGCGGCGTGGCCGGTGACCTCAAGGCCCTCGAGCGCGGGCAGCCCCCGGACGGAGATCAGGCGCAGCGGCGGCACCTCTACCGTCTGCTTCTCGTACGGATTCGCCCGCTCTACCTGCGTCACCTGCTCAAAAACGCCGCCCGCCGTCGTCCTGCTGACCCGGATCGGGAACGGCTTGCCTTCCTGGAATACATCCACCGGGAGGTGCAGATGCATCAGGTTCCCTTCCCGCCGGCCCTTGGCATCTTCGAGAATCTCGTCCAGGTTCACCTTCGCCAGGAGCGCCGGATCGGACTCGATGCGGGGCATGTGAATACGAGCGTCATCCGTCCCCTCGGGCAGTTTCAGATCGAGGTCTACCACACTGCGCTCGATCTCCAGGGGCGCCAGGTCCTGCACATACTGCACCTGCACCACCCTCGGCTCCCCATTCGGCTCAACGGGCTTCACGGGCTTGTCCGGCATCGGTGACATAGGCGGCTTGCTGATGAGATCGCGGATCTGGGCCAGGCGGTTCTTCACACCCAGATCCCTGGGGTTGGCTGCGAAACCACGACTCAGGAAGCCAAGCGCGCCAGGCAAGTCGCCCAGTTGAACTTTCGCCTCGGCCGCATACAGGTAGGCCGCAGCAGCAGCCGGCGCTTTGGCGATGGCCTGCTCCGCCAGACGGATCGCATCCAGAAAATGCGGTTCGGCGACCATCTGGATCGCTTTGGGACTCTCCGCGAGAGTCCTGCCGCCCAGCACTGCGCTCCCCGCGTCATAGGCAAGCTTTGCCTTCCGGGCCAGATCCAGAGCCTGTGCCTGCGCGGCCTGGGCCGGGTTGGCTCGCACAGGCGGTCTCCTGCGCGGCGCAACGGCCAGCGCCGCGATGGCGGCACGAAGGGAGGTGCCGGCAATCTGCACGCCGGTGGGGCGTGGCGCGATGAGCGCGAACTTCGGGTTGCCGGAGAAGTCATTGAGCACGACCGAGGCTTTTTTCGGCTCCTTGTAGCGCCATTCCGGCACTTCTTCCGCCTCGCCGGACAGCTTGAACTCGATGCGCGCCGGAACTTCCTTCAGTCCGGCGAGCGTGACCCGGCCCTGAGGGTCGGTCGTCTGCGCCGGGAGCTCCTTCGCATCTTCCCCGTTGACCTGAATGACCGGGATCACCTTGATGTCGCTGACCGGCCGGTCTCCCTGCCGCACAAAGCGCGCTCGAATGGTCTGCACCGGGTCGAGACGCACCGTGGCTTCCTTCGGCAGGCGCACCTCGTTCTTGGCCAGTTCCTGCACCATCGGGTCCTGCTGGATGCGCACAATCGCCTGCTGCGGACGGGGGAGCGCCGCAAGCTGCCGCTGTGCGTCCGTCGTGCCTTCCGTGCGCCGTTCCACGTACACCACGCGCGTACGCTCGCGCTGTTTTCGGATCGCGGGGCCGCGCCGGACGACGCGCCTCACCCGGGGCAAACTCGGCGCACCCTGAATGTCACCGAAGGTCAGAACGCTACCCTGGGACACGGCACACCACTGCCACGGACAGAGTAGAACGAGCAGCAGCGCGAGGTGGCGCGCCCAGCACAATCGCATTTGTCGCATACTGATCTCTGCTTTCTCCCGTCGAACCTATCGTTGGGACAACCGTTTCTTCGCATCTTCCTGTTCTAGTCGCAGATCTCCGCTATGCGGAAACCGCTGTAGACCCATCTCCGCGGCGGCGAGGGCCTCGCGGTAGCGGTCCTGGTAGCGACGCACCCGCGCCAGATAGACATACGCCGGTTCCAGGAAGGGCGGGGCGGGCCCGGAGGACTTGCACGCCTCAATCGCTTCCTTTGCCTTCTGCTCGATCTCCACCGCCACGAGTTTTTGGCGGCGCACGAAGCGAGTTCGATCCTCCGGAGCGAGGGTGCGATACTTTTTCGCCATCTCAACCATGTCTTCATCCAACTGTTCCGCCTTGGGGACGAACGCTTCCACGAGCGCGCGGCTTTTTTCTAGTGCCGGATCGGCACCAACGGGCGGCGGCGCATTCGCCGGCGCGTTGGGAGGAGGAGTCACCGGCCCGTTCGAGGCGGGTCTGTTGCCGGCCGCGTTACCGCGGCCAGCGTTGAGCAGCATCACGCCGCCCCCACCCAGCACCAGGACAGCCGCGGCGGCGGCGGTGCCGATCAGGATCCGCCGGTCGGGCGTCACACCGGCACGGCCTCGTGCTGGGGTTGTCGTGCCTGCCCCGGCAGCGGCTGCGGGGTCCAGGGCCATCTTCACTGCCGCCACAAACTGGGGTGTTCCGGGAAAGCGGAGGGAGGGATCCTTGTTGAGCGCCTGGAGCAAAACCCCCTCCAAAGCGGGGCCCAGAATGCTGCGGTAGTCGGCCACCGGTGGGGGCTGCTGCAGGTGCTGATACATCAGCGCGTTCGTTCCGGGACCCTCGAAGGGCATCTTGCCGGTCAGCATCTCGAACAGCATCACGGCTAGCGCGTAGACATCGGTGGCGGCGCTCACTTCCCGCCCCGTCCATTGCTCGGGCGCCATGTAGAACGCCGTGCCGAGAGCCTGATTTCCGGTCAGGTTGGTATCTTCGGCCCCACGGGCGATCCCGAAGTCCATCAACAGCACGGTCCCGTCCGGCTGGCACATGATGTTTTCCGGCTTTACATCCCGGTGATAGATCTTGCGCCGGTGTGCCGCATCAAGGGCTGCTCCCACCTGCTGCACAATCGCGAGAATTCGGCGGCGGTGCAGTGGTTCCTTCCGCAGAACCTTCCGGAGGGTATCGCCTTCCACCAATTGCATCGCGATGTAGTGGTACTCGCCGGCGATGCTTGTATCATAAATCCGGACGACGTTCGGATGCTCAAGCTGCGCCGCCAGGCGAGCCTCGCGTTCGAAGCGCCGGACGAGCACCTCATCGCGGTGCTCCAACGGCAGCACCTTGAGCGCGACCGGGCGATTCACCGAGAGTTGGACCGCCCGGTACACGGCGCCCATCCCGCCCTTGCCCAACTCCCCTTCGATGCGGTATCCCGGAATCTCCACCCAAACGCTCTCTTTCTCCGGGACTGCCGCCGGCAACTCCCTCCCCGGCCTAGTATTACAACGTCGATTTATTTACAGACGTTGGCATGCAGAGGAGGGGCGCGCGGAGGGGCGAGAGAGCGGTCGGCGCTGGCCCTGGCCTGCGCCTCCGCAGCCCGCGCCCGCCGCTGTAGGTGGCTCAGGCGGGCCGCCCGATTGGCCCGTTGGGTCCGCACGACCCAGGCGAACAGTTGGGTCAGGGTGCGGCGCGGCGCGGCCAAGCACTCCGCGACCACCCGGTGCACCTGGGGTAGGGTGAAGTCCGGCAGCTTTTTTTCCCCATTCCTGCTGCAGGTGCAGCAGGAAGGCACAGGCCAACAGCACCATCGTCAGGTGGTGGTGCCACCCCGGCCAGCCCCGTACCTCGTACTCGTCCAGGGCCACCCGGCTCTTGCCGTCCTCAAAGGCCGTCTCAATGGGCCACCGGCTCATCGCCACCCGGGCCAGCGTGGCCGGCGGGGTGTCCGGCGGAGCGTGGGCGTAGAAGGTGCGCGGTTCCGTGCCATCCAGGTTCCGCTTGTGGACCAACCAGAGGAGCTCCCCCGGCTGGCGGTCCCGCGTCTCCCGCACCGCCTCGCAGGCAAACTCGTAGCACCGCGGGCCTTGCGCGCCCTCGCCTACCGTGTACGCTTGCCAAGCCGTCGGGGGGAGGGCGGCGGCGCGCTCGCGGGCCGTCTGGCGTTCCGCCGGGACGGGTTGCGGCTGTGGCCGCCGCCCCCGGCCCCGGTACGGGGCGGTAACCGAGGTAGGGTGGACCGGCCAGGTGGGCGTGTGCCCCGGGATTTCGAGCACATAGTGCCACCCTCCGGCCGCCACACCGGCCCGGAAGGCCGGATCCTGGCCGTAGGCATCGTCCCCGGTGACCCAGTCGGCCTGCAAGTGGCCCCACGCCCGGGCTTGCTGCAGCAGGGCCAGCGCCAGCGCCGGCTTGCTGCGATGCACCCGGCAGTCCGGCGGGATCTGGGCGGCCGCACAGCGGTCGGGCGCCTGGGTCCACCCTTCGGGCAGATAGAGGCGCTTGTCCACCAACGCCCGGCCGCCGGGGCCGAGGTGGGCCAGGAAGACCCCCACCTGGCAGCCCGCCACCTTGCCCAGGGCCCCACAGTATTGCCGCGCCACCCCCACCGAGTGCTGGCCCTGCTTGGGCAGGCCCGTCTCATCCACCGCCCACACCGCCTCGGGGTGGTTGAGCTGTGGGGCCAGATAGCGGTGCAGGCGTTCCAGCACGGCTTGGTCGCACCACCGGGCGTCCGTGAGGAAGCGCTGCAAGGCGCGGGGGGAAGCGGTGGTGGCCTCGGCGAGGTTCTCCGCGTTCCCGCGTTCCCCCCGCAGCGCCAACAGGCCCCGGAGATAGTCCTGGCTGCGTTTTTGGCAGGGCCGCCGGCCGAACGCCGGGGCGAACTCGGCGTGAAAGGCGGCCAAAGCCGGTTCCACCGACTGAAACTCGCTGCCGTCCATTAGCTCCCCTCCGCGCGACTCTAGTCTGCATCACTATTATTACCTCAACCGACGTTGTAATACTAGTAGTCTGGCAACACAGATTTGAGTGGTTCCAGGGCGACCACAGGGTGCCCACCAAACAGGTCAAATCTACATTGACAGACTACTCGCAGCCTGTCAGAAAGTGCTCATCGG
>SYMT01000290.1 GCA_005805375.1 Actinomycetota bacterium | reverse complement strand
CTGATGATGCTCGGCGGTCTGCTGCCGATGGCGGGCCTCGTCCTCCGCGGGCGCCGCTGGCCCTGGAGCCGATCCATCTGATCCGGCTTCGCGGCTGATCCGGGAACCCCGGCTCACGATTTCCGGAGGCCGCCGTGCCCTCCGGGGACCGTACCGGATCCGGGATCGGTCCGGAAACATGAAAACACTCCCCGGGAGAACCTCTCCCGGGGAGTGTTTTGGTGAGCGGCCGATCTTTCCCACAGGAGGAAAAAGATCACCTGCGTTCTCCGCGAGGAGGTGGGGCTGGGAGAGACGCCCGCGTTCCCAGGCTGTCTTAATTTCCCCTACGCGATGATCTCGCGAACCACCTCCCCGAAGACATCCGTGAGGCGATAGTCCCGGCCGAGGTGGCGCCAGGTCAGGCGCGTGTGATCCAGCCCCAGCAGGTGCAGAATGGTCGCGTGGAGGTCGTGGAGGTGGACCTTGCCGGCGGTGACGCGGTAGCCGAGTTCGTCCGTCTCCCCGTATGCCAGGCCGCGCTTCACGCCGCCGCCGGCCATCCACGCGCAGAAGCTCTCGGGCTGATGCTCCCGGCCGTGCGTGTCAATCGGCGCGGTGCCGCTCAGGTCCTGGCTCCACGGGGTGCGGCCGAACTCGCCGGACCACAGCACGAGCGTATCGTCAAGCAGGCCGCGCGCCTTCAGATCCGTCAGGAGCGCCGCCGCCGGTTGGTCCGTTTCGGCGCAGAGGCGGGGGAGGTTGGCCCGGACGTCGCTGTGGTGGTCCCAGCCGCCCATCGTCACCTGCACGAAGCGCACGCCGGACTCACTGAGCTTGCGCGCGAGCAGGCAGGCGCGGCCATTCCGATCGGTGCTCTTGCCGCCGACGCCGTACAGGTCCAGCGTCGCCTTGCTCTCGCGGGAGAGATCCACGATCTCCGGCGTGGTGGTCTGCATCCGGAACGCGAGCTCCATCGCCTCGATCATCCCCTGCATCGCGGAATCGCCCTGCAACCGGGCGGCCAGGCGGTGGTTCAACCGCTGGGTGAGGTCGAGGCGTTCGCGCTGGACGGCCTCGCTGGCCGACACGTTGCGCAGGTTCTCAACGGGAGACATCTCGGGCCGGAGCGGCACCGTCAGCTTTGTGCCCTGATGCACGGCCGGCAGAAACGCCGAACCGTAGTAGCGGACGTCCGACTTCGGGTGGATCGTGACGAAGCTCGGCAGATTCCGGTTCTCGGTCCCGAGCCCGTAGCTGATCCAGGCGCCCATGGAGGGCCGCACGTCGTTCAGCGTCCCGGTGTGAAACTGAAGCTCTGCCGGCGCGTGCTGCGGGTTGTCGGCGTTCATGCCTCGCAGCAGGCAGAGTTCGTCTGCGACCCCTGCGAGGTGCGGCATCAGATCGGAGATCGGCACGCCGGACTGACCGCGCGGCCGGACAGGCGCCACGGCCCCGAGTGCAAGAAATCGTTCGGTGCCGACCTGGAGCAGGTTCTTGCTCAGCGGCGAGTCGATTGGTTGTCCGTGCTTGCTGCGGATGTATTCCTTCGGATCGAACAGGTCGAGTTGGGAAGGTCCCCCCTGCATGAAGAGGAAGATCACCCGTTTCGCCTTCGGGGGAAAGAGGGACGCGCGTGCAGCCAGCGGGCTGGCGGCGGCGTGCGCGATGTCCTGCAGGGCAAGCGCGCCGAAGCCGCACGCGCTCCGGCGCAGCCACTGCCGGCGGTTGAGTGTGAACGACGAATTCATGAGGAGGGTGCTCCTACGGATCACAGGCGGAACAGGAACTCGTTGGACGACAGGAGGGCGTGGCAGAGCTCCAACCACGCCGCGGGCGGACCGGCAGGCGGACTGCCCGCACTCCCGGGAGGCGACTCCAGGCGGTCGAGGAATGCGCCGGCATCCGCGAGTTCCGCGGGAGTGATCGGCCGGTTGAGCACGCGGAGCCAGAGGGCCTCCAGGCGGGCGGTACGGTCGGTCAGAGTCTCACCGAGCGCGGTCGCCAGCCCGGCGCCGCGCCGGCGGAGCAATTCGTTGTTCAGCAGAAACAGCGCCTGGGTGGGGACGACCGTTTGCGCTCGCCGGCCCGCCATCTGCGCGGGCTGGGTAAAGTCGAACACATCGCGCAGCCGCGCCGGCGCCGGCTGCGCGGCGCGGACGATCGGCAGGTAGATCGTGCGCTGGAAGTCCTGCTCGGGACGGACGCGGTTCAGCGAGAACGTGGGCGGATTCACCCCCTTGGGCTGCAGCAGGCCGGTGTTCTCCACATACTCCAGCGGCAGCGACGGCCCCCCACCCCCCGATTTCAATTCCCCACTCGCGACGAGCATCGCATCGCGGAGCGCCTCGGCGTCCAGGCGCTGGCGGTTCATCCGCCACAGCAGGCGATTGTCGGGATCAACGCGTGCCGCCGCGGGGTTGGGACCGCTCCCCATGCGGTAGGTCCGGCTGAGGACGAGCGCGCGGAGCAGCCGCTTATGCGACCACCCCTCACGCATGAAGCGGGAGGCGAGGTGATCGAGCAGTTCCGGGTGAGTGGGGCGCTCTCCCCGGATGCCGAAGTAGTCCACGGAGCGCACCAGCCCCTCGCCGAAGAGCTTCTGCCAGATCCGGTTGACGGCAACCCGCGCGGTCAGCGGATTCCTGTTGTCGGCAAGCCAGCCGGCGAGCTGCAGCCGTCCGCTCTGCCCCGCGGGGATCGGCGGAGTGCTGCCCCACGCCGCCACGCGCACGACGCCGCGCGGTACGGAGGCGCCCAGCGCATACGGGTTCCCGCGGACGCAGATCTTCATGTCGCCGGGCTGCGCCGCGTCGCGGACGGCGAAGGCTTTCGGTACAGTGGGTTTGAAGAACTCCGCGTGTTCGATCTCGGTCGCCAGCTTCTTCAGCCGGGCTGCGATCTCGTCGCGCTTCCCGGCGGACCCGTCGTTCCCGGCGCCGGGACCGCTGGTCCGGGAGGCGAGCGCCGTCTGCTCTTTCCGGAGCAGCGCCTTCTCGGCCTCAAGCCGCCCGACCCGCTGCTGGTGGGCAGCCTCGCGGTCCCGGCGTTCGCGCACCTGCTGCGGCGTTTCGGGCAGGTCCGTGAGATGGATGCCGCTCCAGATCCCGTACGGGATCTTGTGGGTGGCCTCGGTGCTGCGGAACATCCCCGCGACCGCGTAGTAATCCGCCAGCCCGATAGGATCGAACTTGTGGTCGTGGCAGCGGGCGCACCCCAGCGTCTGCCCCATGAACACCAGCCCGACCTTGCTGACCTGCTGGTCAATGAGATCGGTCTCCATCTTCAGCTTGTCGGGATTCACGATCTCGACATCGCCGAGCACGAGGAAGCCGGTGGCGGTGATGTTGGCGGCGCGCTCCTCGGGGGACTGGTAGGGCAGCAGGTCGCCGGCGATCTGCTCCCGGAGGAACCGGTCGAACGGTTTGTCCGTATGGAACGACTCGATCAGGTAGTCCCGGTAGCGCCACGCGTGCTCGGCGAACACGTTGTTGGACGTGCCGATCTGGTCCGCATAGCCCGTAAGGTCCAGCCAGTGCCGCGCCCAGCGCTCCCCAAAGGCCCGGGAGCGCAGCAGGCGCTCGGCAACCTTCTCGAACGCCTGATCTGAGCGATCGGCGACGAACCCGTTGATCTCCGCCTGCGTGGGCGGCAGTCCGGTGAGGTCCAGGCTCACCCGGCGCAGCCAGGTGTATCGGTCCGCATCGGGCTGTGGGCGGAGTGACGCCTGTTCCAGCCGCGCGAGGACGAACCGGTCGAGGTCATCCCGGGCCCAGCCGGCCTCTTGCACCGCGGGCGGGCGCGGGTCCCGCACCGGCCGGTAGGCCCAGTGCTTGCGGCCCGCCTCAATGTCGAGGCGCGGCGCAGCCCGGCCGCCGGTCGCGACCCGGGGGTCATGGGCGCCTTCCCTGACCCACTGCTCCAGGATTGCGATCTCACCGGGCGGCAACTTGCCTCCGGGAGGCATGCGCAGCTCGGAGCCCGCCTGGCGCACTGCCTGAATGAGCAGGCTCTTGCCCGGATCGCCGGGTCGGATGGCCGGGCCGTGGTCACCCCCGGCCTCCCAGCCGCGTCGCGAGTCCAGCGCCAGCCCGCCGCGGATGCCCTTCTCGTGGGAGTGGCACGTGTAGCAGCGCTTCCGGAGCACGGGGAGCACCCGGGCCTCGAACCGGCGCGTGTCCGGCTCGCCGGCATGCAGTACCGCCAGCGGCGCTGCGAGTAATGCCGCGAGGAACGTGAGTGCGAGTTTCATGACCTTCTTCCGGGCACTCCCGCCCATCCGAGGAACGAGTGGAGAGGAGAGAGCAGTGAGTGAGAGGGGAGAAACTTGCTCCTCACGCGTCTCCCCTCTCTCCCTACCGGGTCTCTCCGAAGAGTGCAAGTCTCCCACCCTGCGAGCCGCGCTGGAAACACGAGCGCCGCACAGTAGGCGACGCACCTATGTGGAGTCCGGCAACTCCGATTGCCGCTGCGTAGCGCCGTCGAACCGGACCTTCTCCGCAGATGATCGAACCAGCCGCAGTCGAGTTGTCGCCCGACTGTTCGCTGCGCCGCCGGCGAATTCCTTCCGCGGAAGCGGCGCCGGGAGCGGCTCCTTCTCCCGCCGGGCAAGCAGACAACCAGGCAACCTGTCACCGCAGCGTCCGCACTGTGAGGCGGGGGACCACCCCGCACTCACAACCCACTCGCGCACCGGATCTGAAGTCTTGCGATCTCTGAAGGAATTACAGATCGCACGAAACCAACTACGAAACAAGCCGCAAGTCACACACAGCGGCGCGAAGGAGAAGCTGATGAGACGAAGTCTCGTATGGCTGGCCCTGCTCCCGCCGCTGGCGGGGCTCGGGCAAATGCAGCCGGTTCAGGCACAGGCTGACGCCCAGGCGGCGCAGAAGGAGATCCAGGGAATCTACGACCGCTGGCGGGACGCCTGGAAGCGGAAGGACATCAATGCGATCATGGCGCCCTTCGCCCCCGACTACTTGTACACGTGGACCAACGGCCAGGTACGGAATCGCAGGCAGACCGAAAACGACTACAAGGGCACGCTCAAGTCCATCAAGTCGATCGAGAGCCTCTCCATCTCCGCAGGGAAGGTCACGGTGAAGGGGAACGAGGCCAGCAACATCTGCATCTGGAGATCCACCGGTGTATCCATCGACCCTCAGGGGAAGCACCACCCGAGCACGTCGCATTTCGACACCCGGGACACGTTCGTGAAGACCCGAAAGGGATGGGTCTTCAAGCGGTCCCTGGACGTCAGGGCCGTTGTCACGGTGGACGGCAAGCCGGTCGCGGACCCCTACGATCCCTTCGGGGCGGCGAAGAAGCCGAAGAAGTAAACTTCTGCCGCAGCGATGCGGAGAGCCCCCAGGGTCTTGCATGGGGGGCTCTTTGTGGACGGGGGCGGGGTTCATGCCGCCTGCTGGGTCGGGCACAGGCGGCAGGCGTATTCGCCATCGTCATAATGCCCGGGGACAGGTGCGTCCTCCTCCGCCTTCAGTACACAGGAACCCACCATGAGTCATGTGCGAAACGGACTTCGTTACAGGAGACGAGTCTCCCGGAAGCTCGCCGGCTGCGTCAGCCTGCTGCTGGTGTTCGCGGTGCGGTGCAATAGCAGTTGCGCTGCTCAGGGCGCTGCGCCCGAAGAGTCATCCATCGCGGTGCGCAACCCTCAGGCCCTGCCGCCGCGCATCTCGGCTCAGCGGATTCCGCTCGGCATCACCGGCGACTACAAGCCGTCCCTGGCGCTGCTGCCCGGCGGTGAGTTGCTGCTGGTGATGTTCCATGGCGTTGACATGGGAGGCGGCAAGGTCCGCGAAGACATGATCCTCTATCGCTCCGCCGATGGGGGGAAGACTTGGGGTGAGCGGCAGGTTCTGCCTCTGTTGGGACGCGAACCCTACTTCAGCGTGCTGCGTGACGGGACGCTGTTCATCACGACGCATCTGCTGGCGCAGGATGTGCGCAATCGCGACGGCTACATCCACAGCTATGTCCACCGCTCCGCGGACGGCGGCAGGACCTGGAGCACGCTGAAGATCGGTGCGGAAGACGTGCCGGGAGTGCCCGGGAAGACCTGGACGCACACCAGTCGCAATGTGCTCGAACTGCGAGACGGCGCCGTGATTCTGGGAGTCTCCGCCGGCAGCAGCGTGGACTATCTCTGGCGGTCGAAGGACAAAGGGCAGACGTGGGACAGGTCGCTGGTCTGCGCGGTCGAGGGCTTCGACGTGAAGAAACAGGGGTTTCCCTGGCACGCGGAAACGGTCTTCTGGCAGGCAGGCAACGGCGACATTCTGGCCATCGCCCGCTGTTTCTCCGGCGCGCTGCCGGCACTCGCCGGAACGGAGGTGCCCAGAGGAGACGACTCGGTCGAACGGATGGCCGTCTTTCGGTCGCGCAATGGCGGCAAGACCTGGACGCTCGAGCCTGAGTTAGGCAGCCACTACGCCGAACACTACCAGGCGGTGCTGCGGCTCCGGGACAAACGCCTGTTGTTCACGTTTACCGTCCGAGGTCTCCGCCCGCCTCTCGGGTTGCAGGCCGTGTTGGGGACGGAAAAACCGGACGGTTTTGCGTTCGACTTCAAGTCCGACCGCCTCGTGCTCGACGAGAAGACTCCCGCGGCCAGGCCCAGTGGCGGCGGATTCGGAAACACTGTGCAACTGCGCGACGGAAAACTCATCTCGGCATACACCTATCGCGGCGAAGACGGAAACGTGCATGCCGAAGTGCTCCGCTGGGGGTTGCCGAAACCGGCGAGGTAGTTGCCGTACGAGTGAACACTGAGTCGCCGCCACGAAGGGGACAAGTCATGCGAGCACGCGGTTTTTGGTTGACGATCCTGTGTGGCGACTCGGCACGGATGCGATTCAAGGCCGTGTCGCTCGCAGTGGGCTTCATGGCCACCGCCGGGACGGCAGGTTCCATTCAGGCCGAGAAGTCGGCGGGGGTCCTGCCATCGCGATGGGTGACGAGCCTGCCGTCGGTGGCGATTGATGCCGAGCACAGTGTAGTCGAGCCGGTGGTCGTGCGGACCCGATCCGGCTCGCTGCTGGTGGCCGCGGAGAGTGTGGGGAAGCACGAGAGCGCCATCGTGCTGTCGCGCAGCACGGACCAGGGACAAACGTGGAAACGTGAACCTGAGAACCTGGTTCAGGCGCAGGGTGGATCTCGGATCAGCGCCGGCGCGGCGGGGATGCTTCCCTCGGGACGGCTGGTTCTGGCATGCCACGAGTGGGCGGAGAAGCCCGGCACGGTGAAACACGTCCGGGAGGAACCTTCCGGAGTGCATCAGTATCGGTGGAGTGGTTACCACCGCGCAAGTGTGCTGAAAGTCTTCCTCAGCGATGATGACGGGACCACCTGGACGCCGGCGGTCACCAACGTCGCCGGCGGCCCGGTGGCGACCGCGGCGATGGGGAAGGTGTTCGCGGCCGGCGGCGCGGTCTGGCTCCCTGTTTATGGCCCTGCTCGTGACAGGCAAACGGATGCTGCGCTCAGTGGCGTCGGCTTACTGCGCAGCAACGACGGCGGCAAGTCGTGGAAGTTTTCGCACTGGATCGCCGGAGCGGATGAAGTACACCACATCGGCTACGGTCCGGGGGATGTGACGGTGCTGCCCGATGGCCGCTGGCTCGGTCTGCTCCAGGGCAACTACCGCGGCCTGGGAGACTACACCCGTCCCCGGGTCTGCCGCACGATCAGTGCCGACGCCGGCCGTTCCTGGAGCGTTCCTGAGCAGAAGTTCCTGAACCACGGCACTTCGACCGTCACGCTGGACGGTCGCGACGCGGAAGAGATCATGGTCGGCGGCTGGAAGGACCGGGGCATTCACTTCACGGTCGGCTCGAACGCTGGCGAGGACTGGCTGTATCAGGACCAGGTGTGGTGGTGCATCTGGTACAGCGCGGGAAATCGCGGCGGAGTGCGCCTGCTGAAACTGGATGAGGGAGTGCTGGCAATCTACCACTGGATGGACGACAGGGATACTTCCCGGACGCAAGTCCGCAGCCAGATCATTCGCCGCGCAACCGGACCGGCGCCCGAGACCAAAGTACCGACGGCCGCGAAACGGAAACCGCAGGCGAAGTGGCGCATGGCTGAGGCGTACCAGGTGCCGCACATCCCGGATGCGCCCGCCGGCATCCGCATCAAGACACTGCTGAAACTGCGCCGCGGCGACTGGATCTGCCTGGGTTATGTGGGATCGAAGAAGGCGGACACCGCCTACGGTTTTGCGCCGACCGGTGTGTGCGCGCTCCGATCGGCGAAGATCACCGGCCCCTGGAAGAAGATCGCCGACATCCCCATGCCGCCGGAAGTCGGCGGTCTGTTCGACACCGGCACGGGAGCCGGCACTCCGGGCGCGATGATGCAGCATTCCTCCGGGCGGCTCTTCCTACCACTCAGCACCAGCACCCGCAAGGACATCATCCTGACCTGCTCGGATGATGAGGGGGAAACCTGGCGAACCATCGGCTCCATGGCACGGATCACCGGACTGGCAGCCGTCCACGAGGCGGACAAGATTGTCGAGCGGAAGGACGGCAGCCTGGTCTTACCGATGCAGCGGCCGTTTCATGGGGAGAGTAAACAGCACCCATTGTTCTACGTGCGCAGCCGTGACCGCGGCGAGACGTGGAGCGCGCCGGTCTTCTGGGCCACGCATCCCGGAAGGCGCTACGAGGGGCTGCCCCACGGGGCGTTCGCGGACCTGCGCGAAACGTCTCTGGCCGTACTGAATGACCGCGATTGGCTCGGCATCTTCCGCGAATCGCGCGGGACACAGGCGCCGGAGAACGCCGCGCGTGGTCCGTTGAGCATGCCCTTCCTCTGTCTGGCAAGGAGTACCGATGACGGCCGGACCTGGAAATCCTCATTCGGCTTTCTGGGCGTGGAACCGGACATCGAAGCCGTACCGGGCGGCGCGGTGATGGCGGCGTTTCGGGACGACAACCTGGCCAGCGTCTGGATCTCCTACGACCGGGGTGTGACGTGGCAGATCCAACATGACCCGGCGGAACTTCCCTGGCGGAGAGGCGCCGCCGAGCAGTCAACGCAGTGGCCTCCCGGCGGCGAACCGACCATTCGCATCATTGACGACCGTACGGTCGCGGTCCTCTGCGACTCGGGAATGATCCCTTCCGGCAAGTTGCTCCCCCCCGATTACCGGTTGAGCAAGGAATTCCAGGGCCGGGTGCAGGTTCGGTTCTTTCGCCGCGAAACGCCCGCGGTTCCCTGATTCATCACTCCTGCGATCTCCGTGCGCCTCGTGCACCCGGTGCATTTACCCGTTCGGCGGACGTTCGCGGAGTCCAGGCCGCAGGCTGAGCCGGCCGCAGGTGCCTTGGGTGCGCTGCCGGCAGCGTACCGCGCGGTGGACCGTGCGGGCCGGCGGAGGAGGCAAGGGTGCGAAAACGTGTATGAGAGTCCGGTCAGTTCTCCTTTCGCGTGGAGTCTCCGCCAGCGTCATTACGATACTCGGGCTTCACCGCGCCCGGGGGTCTTTTGTCGGTGCTCAAGGTCATTGCGTACAGCGTAGCGCGCACCATGTGGAACTTCAGGCGGACCTCCCGACCGAGGAGCCTGCGCAGATCGGTGTTGCGCGCCCAGGTGGCGGGATGATCCAGAGCGTCTCCCCGGACCGCACGGGCCTCGGCGGCGCCGAAGCCTGCGACGGGCTGCCCATCGCGGTTGAGCGCCTCCAAGCGGATTGAGCCTTTGTTCCACGTCGCGGCGTTGAGATACAGGCGCGGATGGCGCACGACAAACGGCCTGGTGACGATCGTGCCGGACCGGTCCCCGGCAGTGAGGCCGGCAAAACGACCGAGCGGCAGTTTTGCCAGGCCCATCGCCATGTCTCGCTTCGGCTGAAAGATCTCAGCCACACCGTGCCGCTCGTTGGCGCCGCCGTAGTAGATCCAGTGCTCCCGGCCGCGCGTGATCATCCAGCTCGACGGAAACACCATGTCCTTGTCCCAGGCGTTCTTGCCACCGCGTTCGATGAGCGGCCGGCCCGCGTAGATCGCGCTGAGGTCCCAGTGAACCGCGTCCCGGCTCGTGGCCAGGTACGTATTGATCACATCGCGCTCGTGCCGCTGGACATGGTCGGTGGTCCTGCCTTCGCTGAAATCGTTCGGCCATTCGTAGATGGCGAACAGCCCGAAGTGCACGCCGCCGTATTGCCAGTCGGTCATCGTGTAGATCTGGTGGCGCTTGTGTTCTTCAGGTCCCTCGCGGTCCAACTTCCACTCGCGCTCGGTTTTCCACATGCTCGGAGACTTCTCCACGTCCGGATTGGTCATCATGCGCATGCCGCGAATCTCTCCTGTTCCGCCCGCACCTCCATAATCGGTTCGGGTGAACAGGCGATAGACATGGGCTGGGTCGTCCCAGATGAGACAATTCGTGAAATCGGCAGCCCGGCCTGTCACCGGCTTCCCGCCATGGTACGGAGTCCACTCAATCCCATCGGCGGAGTAAGCCAGACAGGCGCCGTTCGGAAATCCAGGCGGCGCTCCGTCGTATCCGGCCTTGTAGCGCTGCCGCGGATCCGTGGCGTGCGGGTCGAGCGTGACGACGATGTTGTAGTCGCCGTTCGAGTGCAGCCCCTTCAATTCGCTGACCAGCTCAAAATCGCTGCCGTTCCGCGACTCGCAGTAGCCGTACCGCATGTGCTTGTGGACCTCCGTCCCTTCCAGCGCCGTACCGGGCGGCAGTCCCGGAAAGACCCGGCACCACATCCGAAACACTCCACGCGGCTCGTCGTACATTGCCGTCGCGTAAATGGCCGCGTTGAGAGGAACGCGGTTTCCCTGCTTGTCGCGCTGCCAGAAGCGAATCGGCCTTCCTGAGTTGGCCTTCCGTGCCGCGTACCACACGCGTGTCACGCCATCGCTGGCCGCGACCTCATGATCATCTACGAACAGGTATTTCTGGGGCTCCGGCGCCTGCCCCGAGATCCGAGGCGCGCAGAGAAACAGTGTCAGGCACGCGGTCGGAATGATTCGAGCGCCTTTCATCAGATGTCTTCCTTGCTTTCTTGGGCAGTTGCCGCGCCGGGCTATCCGTGACGTGCAACCGATCAGCCACTTACGGTTCATTCCCTGGACCAGGGATTCCGGCCGGGACGCGTTATGGAACCCGGCGGAATCAGTCATCCCAACCGGCCGAGATTACCCCGGGATCATCCCCCCTCCCGCCCACGCACCCCGTTCCCGATCCGCGCCGGGGACTTGCCGCGAGAGACGCGCGCAAACGGAGTTGCGCGACTCCACATCGGCCAGTGATCGCCTGTGGTGCGTGCCAGATGCCGTACCCGAGCCGCGCCGGGTGCCCCCTGGGCGTAGCAAGTGGACCCACCTCACCGCCCACGCACCCCGTGCCCGAGCCACGCGCAGGCCGGACCATTAATTCTGCCTGGTTCCCTTAGTCCTTTTCATCGCTGAGCAGCGCGCGGGTACGGTCGGGTGAATCGCCGGCGTGAATTCCGACCGGGCCGAACCGCTCCGTGTCCGTCAGCTTCCGGAGCACGGCCCCATCGAGCCGCTATGGTAGCCTCAGCGGGCTGGGGAAGACGGCAGCAGTTGGTGGCGGAGGAACTCAAACGTGCCGACGCCATGGATGGTGTGCGGGCCGTCGAAGTGCTCGATGGTCGTGCGGTCGCCAATGCCGAGCTTGTCGTAGAGCCGGCGGACCTTGGCGTATTCGTAGTTCACCATCTCATCGGTGCCGCAGCCGTCGTCGTGTCCGCGTTCGACCATGAAGGGGCGCGGGGCGATGAGGGCGGCCATCTCGGCGTAGTTGAAGGTGCGGGCCAGGTTCCATTCCCAGATCTCATACTCACCCGTATGGATGTAACTCGGGATGGGCAGGCTCGTGCTCACGCAGTAGCGTACCCACTCGTTGAAGTCGCCGCTGCAGATGCTCAGGCAGTAATCCGGGAGCGCGGCGGGAATTCGCATGGCCGATTTCCCGCCGTAGCTGAGGCCGTAGAACGCGATCTTGTCCGGCTGCGTGAAGGGCTGTGCCTTCAGCCACTCCAGGATGCGCTGGTGCTGGCCGTTGATGACGCTGTAGAGGGTGAGGCCGAGAGGATTGAGCTTCCGCTGCAGCGTGCGGAAGGCATCTTTGCCGCGATAGGGGTTGTGCGGCGCGAATGTGATGAAGCCCTGCTCGGCGAGGCGGAGCGCGAAGGCCTTGTAGTAGCCCCACGCGGGATTGGAGCGGTCTGCGGTGATCGTATCCTCCGGCAGGCCTTCCAGCCCGTGCTGGCAAACGACGACGGGCCTTCGTTCCCCCGGCTTCAGGTCTTTGGGCAGGCAGAGCCACCCCCAGGCGAATACGTCCTCCCAAACATCGAGCGTGACTTCGTGGATGGCGACCTTCCCGGTGTCACCCACGAGGCGGCTTTTCGCGTTCACAGGCTGGTTGGGATCCGGCAGGCGGCCGATGACCTCGTTCCAAAACCGGTTGCGCTCCTTCGCGGTGTGCGCCTCATACGCCGTGAGCGGTTTGAGCGGCACTCTGTTCCAAAACTGTGCCTGACGCTCAGCCTCGCAGGTCACCAGCAGTCGCTGAGTGAAACGCTCGAGCTCCCGCACCGTACGCTCCTCGCGGGTGCTGTCTACGGCGAGTGACGTCGCGCCGGTTTTCGCCCGCAGCGAGGTGAGCACACCGTCCGCCGCGGATGCGGGCAGCAGATGGCGCACGATGGCTTCCGCCGATCCATCCGCCCCAAGGGCGAGCACTCGACCATTCGGCGCGAGGGCTTTGACACGATTGAGCTCGGCGTCCACGGCGGATCGCTCCGGCGCAGTGAGCCGGCCCGGAGCAGCGACCGTGCGCTGCCCTCGCTCGCCGGTCATGGAAACCGTGTGCTCGGGATAGCGGGCGTGCTGCACCACGAGCGGGCGCGGCGCGATGAGGGCGGCAATCTCCGCATCCCCAAAGTCCCGCAGCAGGCCGAAGACATTGCGCTCCAGCGGCTCTTGCCACACGCCTTCGCGCGGCGCGAAGTAGCCGGCTGAAAACACGCCGTCAACCCTTTCGTCCAGCGCCCCAGCGTGCAGCGAGAGCATCCCGCCCTCGCCCACTCCCGCCACGATCACCGGCGCCTGCTCCGGCTGCGCCTTGAACCAATCCACAACCGCGAGCACCTTTTGCACTTCATAGCCGATGAGGTGGCGGCCCAGTTGAAAACTCTGGCGGTGAATCCACTCCCGGTGCGGCACATTCGTGCGGATGCCGAGCGCGTCTGTCTTGCTGAACTGGGTGCCTCGGCTGACCAGCGCCGGGATCACCACCTCGCAGCCCGCGGTCAGCAGACGCGAGTCCACGATCTTCTCCAGAGCATCATTCGCATCCGGCAGGAGCACCAGACGCGCATGAGGTTTGCCTTTCGGTCGGATGTAGATGCCCTCGCCATATACGCCATCGAAGACCGGCCAACGCACGCGGAACACCCGGCACTGCTTCGTCTCCAACAGCAACGCGGGCGAGGTG
>SYMT01000289.1 GCA_005805375.1 Actinomycetota bacterium | reverse complement strand
TGCGTTGCCCGGCGTGCTTCGGGCTAGAATTGCCCGGGAGGAACCACATTGAAGCGGCGCGGAAAGTGGATTGTAGGGCTTCTTCTACTTGGCATTGCCGCCGGCATCGGCTTCGACCTCGTGCGCGGGATGGGCATGAAGACGAGCCTGGAAGTCCGGGCAGAAGACCTGAAGGGAAAACAGTGGTCGCTGAGCGCCAACCAGGGCCACCCGGTCCTGTTGAGCTTCTTCAGTACAAGTTGTGGTCCGTGCCGGATGGAGTTTCCCGCGTTCGTCCGGTTTCAGGAGCAGTTCGCGGACCGGGGGCTGCAGGTGGTCTACCTCACCCAGGAATCGCGGGACATCATCCAGGCGGATCGGGACCTCTCCTCCGCGCCGATCACGTTCCTGGTCGGAGCAGCGGATGCATTCGCAGACTTTCGCGTCGAGAGCCTGCCGCGCACGCTCTTGATCGGCGCCTCCGGAGAAGTGCTCAAGGATGTCAACGGCTACCACCCTTCGCTCGTGAAGGAACTGGAGGACCGGATCGCCGAACTGCCCCGGCGCAGCCTCTAGGCGACCCGGCCCCTCATCCGGCCGCCGCGCATCCGGTGTTTCGCTGTGCCCCGCGTTCCCGCCGCGCCGGACCCGGTGCGTGCCGCGCTGGGTGCAGGCCGCACCCGGCATGCGGCGCGACCCGTGTGTTCATCACTCACTACCACGCCGCAAGGGCGCGGCCTGCGTGCGTCATCGCGCACACGGACTCCAGGCGCCGGCCCTTCCCCGCGTGCGTCATCACCCCCGCGCCCCTCAGCAATGAAAGCCCAGTTCCCGGTTTCCCTCCTGCTCGCGGCCCTCGCCGCGTTGGCCTTTGCCCGGCGCACGGTTCACGTCGGACCACAGGCAGACGGCTCCACGGTCGTCCCTACACACCAGCGCATTCGCCCGGCTGGAGACTCGCTCACGCTGGCCGCGAGACCCGTGGATCTTGCCCTCGCCGGTGACGGCAGTCGCGCCTGGGTGAAGGACAACCGCGGTCTGGTGGTGCTCGACCCTCGCGGGTGGACCCTGCTGCAGCAGTTGCCCTTCCCGAGCGGCGGCGGCTCGATGCACGGCATCGCGGCTACCCGGGACGGCGCCCGCGTCTTCCTGACCTCCGCGCAGGATCAGCTCTGGGAGGCGGAACGGGCCGCCGATGGGTCGTACCGCTGGGCGCAGCCGCGGGTGCTCCCCGGCCCCCGGTCGGAGTCCGGCGCTCCGAGCCCCTCTCACGCCTGCGGCGTGGCGTTGTCGGCAGACGAAACCCAACTGCTGGTCTGCCTGTCACGCAACAACACGCTGGGTGTGCTGGACCTGCGCAGCGGGCAGATGCGCGAGATTCCCGTGGGGGTGGCGCCGTTCGATGTTGTCCTCCTGCCGGACCGCAGCACCGCTTGTGTTTCCAATTGGGGGGGGCGACACCCCCGGAGCGGCGAGCCGGCTGCGTCCTCGTCCGGAACTCCGACGCTCGTGGACCGGCGCGGGGTGGCGGCCAGCGGGACGGTATCCTTCGTGGACCTGGCGGCCGGACGAGTCATCAAGGAGATTGCGGTGGGGCTGCACCCGTCGGACGTGGCGCTGCTTCCGGACGGAGACACGCTTTGCGTCGCCAACGCCAACTCCGACACGATTTCACTGGTCGGCATTTCCCAACAGGCAGTGCGCCAGACGCTCCCGATCCGGCCCGACCCGGCCCTGCCGTCCGGCACCGCCCCGAACGCGCTGGCGGTGACGCCGGACGGCAAGAAGCTCCTGGTGGCCTGCGGCGGCATCAACGCGCTCGCTCAGGTGGCGCTGGGAGCGACGCGCGAGGGGCTGCGCGGGCGCGTGGAGGGGTTCATTCCGGCGGGATGGTATCCCGGCGCGGTGGTCACGGACGGGCTCCACGCATTCGTCGCCAACGTAAAGGGCGCCGGCTCGCGAAAACGGCGGGAGCAAGATCCTGCCTACAACTCTCACGGACATCAGGGCACTCTGACTCGCGTGCGCCTGCCGGGCCATTCCGAACTGGCCCGATGGACCCGCCAGGTGCGGGAAGATGCCCGCATCCCCGCTGCGCTCCGGGCGCAGGAGCGCGGCGCCTCCGGCACGCCCGCTGCGCCCGTGCCCGTCCGCGCCGGGGAGCCTTCTGTATTTGACCATGTCGTCTATGTGATCAAGGAAAACCGCACCTACGACCAGGTGTTCGGAGATCTCCCACAGGGCAACGGGGACCCGAAACTCTGCCTCTACGGCCGCGAGATCACGCCCAATCACCACGCACTGGCAGAGCAGTTTGTGCTGCTCGACAACTACTATTGCAACGGAGTCCTCTCCGCCGACGGGCACTCCTGGAGCACCGAGGGGAATGTGACCGATCACCTCGAAAAGGCGTTCGGCGGTTTCACCCGCAGCTACACCTTCGGTGATGATCCGATCACGTACTCCTCCACCGGCTTCCTGTGGGATCAGGCGCTTGACCACGGGCGTTCGTTTCGGAACTACGGAGAGTGCGACTACGCCGAACCGGTCCCCGCCGCGGCGACCTTCACCGACATCTTTCGTGACTGGCGCGAGAAGCAGGGGAAGATCCGTTTCCGGCAGCAGATCGGCATCGAGCGGCTTCGACGACACTCCTGCCGCGCCTATCCCGGCTGGAACATGAAAATCCCGGATGGGCTCCGGGCCGATGTGTTCCTTCGGGAACTGGCGGAGTGCGAGAAGTCCGGGGCCTTTCCGAACCTCACGATCGTGTATCTGCCGAGCGACCACACCAGCGGCACCGAACCCGGCGCGCCGACCCCGCGGGCGCAGGTTGCCGATAACGATCTCGCTCTGGGACGGATCGTCGAGGCGATTTCTCGCAGCCGGTTCTGGCGCCGGACGGCGATCTTCGTGATTGAAGACGACCCGCAGGATGGCTTCGACCATGTGGACGGCCATCGCTCCCTCTGCCTGGTCGTCAGCCCTTATGCGCGGCGCGGCGCGGTGGTGAGTGAGTTCTACAATCAGTCCGGCGTGGTCCACACCATCAGTCGCATCCTCGGCGTACCGGCCCCGAACCAGATGACTTCGCTCTCTCCCATCATGGCGGCCTGCTTCACCCGCCGTCCCGACTTCCGGCCGTACACGTGCCTGCCGAATCGTGTGCCCCTGGACGAGATGAACCCCCCCATCAGCCGGTTGAGCGGACCGGCGCGTCATTGGGCGCTCGCCAGCACGAAGCAGAATCTCGACCGGGTGGATGCTGCCGACGAGGACACCATGAACCGCATCCTCTGGCATGCCGCGAAGGGCGTCCATACTCCCTATCCGGCCCACCTCGCCGGCGCCCACGGGTCCGGACTTTCCCTCGCGCCCGAGAGATAGGTTTGGAACAGCAGCGCCGGAAGGGGATGGGTCCAGGGTTGCAGGGTTGCAG
>SYMT01000288.1 GCA_005805375.1 Actinomycetota bacterium | reverse complement strand
TCCGGATGCGGCTCCGGGAATTGCGCCTGTTCTTCCCGGCGCGAGCTCTCCCGACGCGATCGAGGTGCAGAGCAAGCCTGCTTCCGCACCGTTCGGGCTGGCTTTGTCGGGCTTGGGGGAGCAGCACGAGCCTCCGACTGAGGAAGTCGGGTTGCCGCTGCTTGGGCTCGTGGAAGACACAGCGGCTGCGGCGAGCGTGGACGAACTGCCGATCGAATCCCGTGACGCAGCCGATACCGGAGTCACTCAGGGCGACCAGACCATCCTCGAGCCGCCGATCGCATCGGCGGATGCAGGCACGCACGTGGATACCGGGGCGCCGCCGCCGAAGGCTGCGCCCGCGCGCGCAGCCATCAATGCCGGGCTACCCCCGGCATTGATGGCTGCCCTGGCAGAGGCGAAGGCGCTGGGGAGTGCCGGCGACACGCCGGTAGACGCGCCGCGGTCGGACAACGCGCCCCGGGTGACGTCGGCGGATGCGGAGGGCGAGGCGCGGGTGTTCGAGCCCACGGTGGCTGTCGCGCCGTCCCCCGAGGTCGAGATCGAAGCACGTCCGGAGGAGAGCCCGGAGCCCGTCGCGGATCTCCAGGACATCCCGGAGCCGCTCACTGCCGAGGAGATAGGGGACCGGGACCAGCCTCTGTTGGTCCCGGAGACCGAACCTGCACCCGAACCGGTCCTCGAGGAACAACGCGGGTCGGATGAGTTCGAAGCAAGCGCTGCGCCAGAGGCCGAGCCACCGCGTCCGGCAGCGGGGGAACGCACGCCAACCGCGGACCCGCTCGTGGACGGCACAGCGGTCGAGCCGATATCGGCAGCCCCGGGTTGGGCGCTTGCATCCGCGCCCGCGTCCCCCGCGAGTGCAAATCCGACTGCTCAGGTCGTCGAGCCGACACCCCTTTCTACGACAGAAGTGGATGCCCGGCGGTTCACTCCGGAGACCGCAGAGGAACAGCAGTCACCCGGCGTGGTCCCGCCGGCGGTTGACCTCCGGCCCGATGCGACGCCGGAAGCTGCGGGGTCGGGCCGGATTCCGCGGACCCGGGAGCAGGTACGGGTCCGCATCCTCGACCCGATAGAACTCGCTGGACGCCACGTCGTCGCGCAGTACGAGCGACGACGTGCCGAAGCCCCTCACTTCGGTGGGCCGCAGTCCTCGGGCCCGTTACGAGCCGGCTACGCATCTATCGAGCCGGGTGCAACCATCGCGGTGTCTGAGAACGGTGGAACTGCTCGTGACGGATTCCAGGCCCGCAGCTTCACTGACGACGTGGACCCTTTCGGGAAAGAAGGTGTCGCGCCAACCGGCGTTGCCGACGCAGGCTGGGCTGAACAAGAGGACGAACGGTGGTTGGACGCGGGCCGGACCGAGGTCTCGGAAGGCGCCCAGCCCGACCCTCCTCTGCCGCGCTTGCTGCCGCGCAGCATCACTCCCCCTACCGCCGCGAAGGGTATGCTCGCGAGCGTGGGGCAGCGGGGCGCGGCCCGCATCGCCGCGATTGCCACAGCCGGCCTCGCGTTGATCGGATTACCGCTCGTTGCCTGGAACGTTCCTGGTCGCGACACCCCGAAGGTCTCCCTGCAGGACGGCTCCCGGCTCACGCTCGATTACGTATCCTATGGGCGGGAACATCGGTATCAGCCCCGGAATGCTGTCCAGTCGGCGGTCGCCGCTCGCTTCCCACAGGCCATCGGCGAAGTGGACAATCCGGTCACGACCGAGTACGACAGCCTTGTGTTCTGGGTGAACTGGGCGAATCGGCCGGGACTGAGTGGCGCTGTGCGCCTGCCGGACCACCTGGTCTGGCCGGGACGGGTGGTGGCGGTAGACCAGGACGGCTGCCGCTACGACAATCTGGCCTATCGAAATCGCGGTGTGTTTCCCGGGGTCCTGCCCGCATTTCCCCGGCGACAAAAAGAATTTCAGGCGGAACTCTGGGCCGAGTCCGGTATGGTCGCGCGCTTCAATGTGAGCCCGCAGCAAGTACCGCCGACCAACCAGAAGTGGACAGCGCAGCCATACCCGATTGAGGGCAAGTTGGACCGGCTGGACGTTAGTCTCATCAGCGTGAAGACCGGGCTTCCCTGGACGGCCATTGACCGAGACCCGATCCCCGCATTTCTGGAGAGTCGGCAGAAGCTGGAGACCCAGGAACTAGCGCGGGAGGAGCGAGAGTGGGTGCCGCCGTATACGAGTCGCGAATGGACCCAATTGCGCTTTCGGGTAAACGGCTCCCCCAACGAGTTGCAGCAGTGGCGCCTGGCCGGCCTCACGATCGCCGACGCTACGGGGAACAGCCTGGCATTTCGCATGGGATTTGAGGCGCTCCACAGCGTGCTGGCAAACAACGGGCAGATGTGGGCCGCGTTCCCCGGAGGCCTTTGTCCGAAAGAAAGCCCCTGGCGCGTGCGAATGCAGTTCCAGTCTCTCGGCAAGCCGGACGTGGTCCTCGCGGGGTCGAACGTGCAGTTGCCGAGGGACGCCGCGCCGGTGCGACTCTCGCAGATCAACTCGGGTTCGCTGCTCCACCTGAAGGCGGTGGACTTGGGCGCCGGGAGTGGAGATCAGCCCGGGCTCACGTCCAATCCTGAAGATCGGGTGCTGAGGGTGCGGGCTACCGTCACTCCGGGTGAAGTAGTCTTGCCGGACGCGATGAAGTTTGAAGTCACCGACAGCCGGGGCATCCGAATACCGGGCAGGACCTTTCGTCTGGGCGGAACGCCGGCATCCCCAGTGTTCGCATTCGTGATGCGCCCGCCGTCCGGCGTCACAAGCGTGAACTTCAAGTGCATGGCCTGGCGGACGCGGTCGGTCCAGTTCGACGCACAGCCGACGGAATTGCCGGCCAACGCCGCACCGCAACAGTGATGATCACGAGCGCCTGGATGACCGTCACGAGATGGCGACTGACGCCGGCGGACACTTCCATTTCCACGGCCCCGTTTGCCAGCCCACCCCAGAACAGCGCGGCGACCACGATCCCCGCCGGCGTATTGCCCCCGAGCACGGCCACTGCTATTCCCTCGTACCCGTAGCCGGGTGAGAAACCCGCCAGAAAGTAGCGGTGGACCCCGAGGACTTCCGCCGCACCCGCCAGGCCCGCTACGGCTCCGCTGAGCTGCAGCGCCCGTGTCTGGACACGTGGAACGGAAATCCCTGCCGACTCCGCCGCCGCGGCATTCCGGCCGACCACCTCCAACTGGAATCCAAAGCGGGTGCGCTGAAGCAACAGTGCGGCGAGGACTGCCACTCCGGGAGAGATCAGCAGCCCCAGATGCAAGCGCGTGCCCGGGACCGTGGGGAAGAGGGCGGTGGGCAACACCGAAGCCGTGCGCGGCCCCTGCTGGGTGGGGTCATGCAGCGGGTGACTTGCGAGGTAGGTGGTAGCATTCACGGCGACGAAAGTGAGCAGCAGCGTCGTGACAACTTCCGGCGCCTGGCGACGTACCTTCAGTGCTGCGGCCGGCCAGGCCCAGAGCGCCCCCGCGAGTGCCCCTGCCCCCGCTGCGACGGCGATGTGCAGCGCGGGCGGCAGGTTCCACACCGCTCCTACCCATGCTGCCGCGAGCGCGCCCCAGAGCAACTGGCCTTCCGCACCAATGTTGAAGAGCCCTGCCCGAAAAGCGATACCAACCGATAGACCCGTGAGCAGAATGGGTACGGTACGGAGCAGCGTTCCGGCCCAGGCAAATTGGGTGGCGCGGAGATTGCCCGGCTGCCCGAACGCGCCGGTGAGGAGGGCTCCCACGGCTTTGCCGGGCGGCACACGCACGAGCGCGGGGAGCAATGCGGCGAGACACAGCGCGACCGCTACGGCAAGCACGATCCGTGCGAAGGCGCCCCGAGTTGCGGGTTTCAAGCCGTCAGGCTCCGCCGGCAATCGCGCCGGCGACCCGCGCCCCGATCTGTTCCGTCGTGAATTCCCCCCCAAGGTCCGGCCCGCGCAGGCCTCCCGCCGCCAGCCCCTGCTCCACCGCGTGGTGAATCCGCCGCCCGGCGCCCGCAACCCTGGCATCGGCGTGCCGGTCTCCCAGCCACTCCAGCATCATGGCCGCGCTGAGAATGGTCGCGAGCGGGTTGGCGATCCCCTGGCCGGCAATGTCGGGCGCTGTGCCGTGAGTCGGCTGAAACACCGCGGCCGCGTCGCCGATGTCGGCCGAGGGCGCCAATCCCAGGCCTCCGATCAACCCCGGGCCCAGATCCGACAGGATGTCCCCAAACAGGTTCTCGGCCACCAACACATCGAAACGTTCGGGCTGCCGGACCAGCTTCATGGCACAGGCGTCCACGTACTCGTGGTCTGCAGCGACGTCCGGAAACTCCGCAGCGACTTCGTAGAAGACCTTCCGAAAGAAAGCCATGGAGCGAAACACATTCGCCTTGTCCACGCAGGTGACTCGCCCGGCACGGCCCCGTTCCTGCGCACGCCGGCGCGCCCACCCGAAGGCTGCGCGACATACCCGCTCTGTCCCCTTCCGCGTGATGACTTGCTGGTCGGTCGCCACCTCGTCGCGGAGCACCACTCCGCCTCCCAGCGAGGCAAACATCCCCTCGGTGCTTTCCCGCACCACCACGAAGTCCACCTGCTCCGGCTGCTTCTGCGCCAGTACGGCGGGCACGCCGGGGTACCACCGAATCGGGCGGATTCCCGCGTAAAGGTCCAGGACGAAACGAAGTTCAATCTGGGGGACCATCTCAGTCCCGTCCGGCCACCGGACGTCCGGCAGTCCCATGGCCCCGAGCAGGATGGCATCGGCAGCCCGGCAACCGTCCAGGGTGCGATCGGGCAGCGGCTTGCCGCTCCACAGGTACTCCTGCGCGCCCGCCGCCAGCGTGTCGGTCTTCAGCCCGAACCCACCCTCAGCGCGCGCCGCCGCCTCCAGCACTCGCAGTCCTTCCGCAATGACTTCCGGTCCAATTCCATCCCCCGGGAGGACGGCAATCTGGTATGTACGCATCTGGCTCTCCATGTCGGCGTGTCGCACAGCCACCCGATCCGTGAATCCTGGCGCGGGCAGGTGCAGCCTCGTCAATGTATCCGCGTGCGGGAGCGCCGTCCAGAGCAATGGTCAGCGCTGCGGCGCTTGCTGGCCCGCCGCGCAGTACGACGTCGGCCCACGCCCTCCGCGCTGCCACGCAGCAGGGCCCGGCGCCGCGCGTGAGCGAGCCGGACAACCGCGGGGCCTGACGCGCCCCGCCGACGGCGCGGTGACAGTCTTCGCTCCGGCGAGATGCCGGAACTCGGCGGGGCCGCGAGGCAGCGCCACGTGCACTTCGTTCCCTCACGGCGGGGTGGTCGTGGCGAGCACGCGGTGCGGCCGGCGGAGGCCTCCGCCGGGCCGGCCCCGCGTACGCGACCGAAGCTGTCCGACTATCAACCCGGACAACACCATCAGCGTGGTGAGACTGCCGAACAGGCCGACCCGCACTACACCGGGCTCGAACCGGAACTCGACTTCGTGATAGCCCGCGCGCAGCGGCACCGCTCGCCCACACCAGTTCGCGGCATAGATCGGCAGCCGGCGCCCTTCCGAATATGCCCGCCACCCCGGATAGGGCGTGTCCATCAGCACGAGCCACCCGGGCCGAGGCGCGTGGATGCCGACACGCACCTTCTCCGCCCGGTACTCCAGGATGCTGCCGGCCGGCGGGCTGGCTTGCCGGGCGGTCGGCTCGGCGCTCCGATCTACGGCAATCGGCGGGAGGTCGGGGCTGGCTGCGTCGCTCGGCCGCGGCTCAACCGCCACTTCCGAGGCAGGATCGAGGGACCCGCTCGTGATCGCCGCAAGCGCAGCTTCGCCGGACATAGGGCGAGCCCCGCCGACCCAGAAGGTTCTTGGAAAGACACCCGGGTCCCGGAAGACAAAGGGGGCCTGGCTGCGCACCGGTTCGAAATCGGGCAGCGGGCGCATGGATAGATAGTAACGCACTCCGAGCAGGCGCCGCCAGCGCAAGCGGACTCCGTCGGGCGTAGACGGGTCAAAAAGCGGTACGGCATGGCGCCGCAGGGGCATCAGTGCGCCCCAGACCCCCGTCAACCCGTAAGTGCGGAACTGAGTCGCGACGCATGACAGCATGAGCGACTGGTTGAGATAGGCGCTTTGCCCACGGAACTGGGTCTCCGAGACCCCGAACCCCTGGTCCGGTGACTGCCACAGCTCAAGGGGGCCCTTCTCCGTGGTGGCCCAGAAGCGATCACCCGCGGCGCCCTCTCGCAGGATGGATGCGGTTTCCGTCGGCGTGTCCAGTCCCCCCGCGTCCAGCGTATGCTGCAGTTCCATCTCCTGCGACAACACGAACAAGTCCATTGCGAGGAGTGCCACGATCAGCATCGGAAAGCACTGCCGAAGCGCCCGGGGCGGATCACGCAGGAGAACCGGAACCGCGAAGATGCCGGCGCCGGTGAGCAGCAGCGCCATCTGGCCCCACGGTCCGAACGGTCGGGGCGGTATCGCCAGGGCGGACGCCCCAGCCGGGCTCACGAGCAGCACCAGAGCCGCGAGACCGAGCCCGGCGCTCGCCCACAACCCCACGCGGATCGCGTCTCCGCCCGCACCCGGCCCCGACCTCCGCAGCGCCGCCGTGCAGAGATCCATCCCTCTCCCCGCCAGCATTGCACTCGCGAAGGAGAAGAGCAGCAGCCAGCGTGCCGGGGCGCGGAACAGCCCGATGCCGGGAACCCATCGGTACAGCGCGGGGTACAGCAGGTTATTGCGCCCGAGCGCCAGGAAGACGGCGAACAGGGCCAGCACGAGCCAGAACCCAGTCTGCCGTCCCGCCTCCGGGGGAGCGGGCCTCCCTGGCCGAAGTCTGGACGAGAGCCTGTCGGCGAGCGCCACGCACACCAGCGCCAGCGCCGGAATCCCCGGGTAAGCCAACTCCTCACCCGGAAAGTAGCCATCCAGCGGTGGCCCGTTGAAGCCTCCCCAGAGTCGAGGAAGCAACAATGACCCCAGCAGGTGGTGGAACTGGAGGGAGAAGGCGGTCGCGAAATCGTATGACGCGCGCACGCCGCGATCCGCCTGCCGGGCCAGTTCCGCCTGCGGCAGCCACTGTACGGCCGCCAGGCCCAGGCCGACAGTCAGGCAGGCCACCAGCACGAGGAGCGCCCGTCTACGCATCTCCTGCCCTCCGGGGCCTCCGGCGCCGGGGCAGAAGAGCAGGTAGGCCGCGAGGAGCACGAGACTGTAGAACGCGAACTGTGGCGCGCCGGTGGCTAACTGCAGCGCGAGTACCACGCCGGGCAGACACCACGACACGCCGCCGCGAGCGCGGGCCTGGTCAGCCGCAATGAGAAGCCAGGGGAGCCACGCGGCCGCGAGCGGGTACGGCTGATTCGCCAATCGGCTCTGGATCACGCCTCCAAAGGCAAACACGACTGCGGCGAGCACCGCGCCCTCGCGGGCACATCCAGCGCCGCGACGAGCGAACCGATAGGCGCCGGCAGCCATCCACAGGAGATGGAGGGCCAGCAGCCAGGCCATCCCGCGCGGGGCTCCCAGAAGTACGAGCAGCAGATTCGGCGGGTAGAAAACCTGGTGCTGCGCCTCCGCCAGCAGAGGGGTGCCCCCGAAGAGGTGAGGATTCCAGAGCGGGAGTTCCCCCGCGCGGAGTCGCTCCACCAGAAGACAACGGAAAGGCAGGAATTCCAGAGCCGTGTCACCGGCAAAGAGCGTCTGGTCCAGAAGGAAGAATCGCCAGAAGAAGAGAACCGTCACGCTGGTCAGGAGCGCAGCCGACGTTCGGCGCCCCCACCGGCGGGGATCCGGGCGGGTGTGAGAGAGTGCAGCCTGATTCATCATGCGGAGGTGCGAAGGGCAGCGGAGTGGCTGGAACCCGCGTGGGCCCAGCAGCGACGCCCTCCCCGATCACCCGAAGACCAGAGAGGACACCGGATGTCTGCGGGACGAAGCGCCAAGGATGTCATTATTCTCCTCATCGTCACCATCGTCGCAGTGGGGGGCATCGCCGGGTTCGGCTTCTACTCGGATGAAGTCACCGGATACATGCGACTTCAGGGTTGGAACTTGAACCCGGCGGTCGAGAACACGCGCGAGTTCCTCAAAGCCGGAGCTGCGGACGACGCGAACAAACTCCAGGCGATGATCTCGCCGAAGGCCCCGGACTTGAAACTGGTGGCGGAAAATGGGGTAAACTACCTGACGGTGCGAAAGTACGGCGGCCCGGACAAACTTCCGGTGAAGGATCTCGTGCCCAGTGCGGATCCTCCCATCGAGAAGCCGTGGCTCGTGTTTCAGGACGGCGGCTCCGTTGCTGTGCGCGCGAGTTACCCGGACGCACACAAACTGGAGTTTCGGTGGGACAACACTGACCAGGGCTGGAAAGTGAAGGCCCTGTCGCGGATCAAGGACGGCGAGTAACCACACGCAGCACAACCCTAACGTGGACTGCTCAAACAGCCCTCCCGGGGTTGTTGCGCATTTTCAGATTCCGGAATTCGGCTCGACGGCAGAGAGGAGTTCCGATGGATGCGCGTGAATATTAATTAACGTCAGCTCGACCGATCCAGGTGATTGGTCTCGGGCTGCACGTCTCGGGCTGCACGTCTCGGGTAGCTTTCGCGCCGAAGCGGACTGTCCGTGATGTCGAGCGGATCAATCGGCGGGTTCCCCGCCCTATGGAGAACACTGCATGTTCAACTTCCTCAAGAGGAAGGGTTTCACCCTCATCGAGCTTCTCGTCGTGATCGCGATCATCGCCATCCTCGCTGCGATTCTCTTCCCGGTTTTCGCGCAGGCTCGCGAGACGGCACGCAAGGCCACCTGCCAGAGCAACCTCAAGCAGATGGGTAGCGCCTGGATGATGTACGCGCAGGACTACGACGAAACCACTAATATCAATACCTGGAACTCCCGAACGTTCGGCGATCAGCCGACCTACCCGGGCGATCCCGGGGGCTTCGGCCTGCTGCAAATCTTCGGGCAGAGGCTCCAGCCGTACGTGAAGAACTACAACGTCCTGCGGTGCCCGTCCGACGCGTTCCCCTGGAACTCGACGGATACGCTGGAAGTACCGAGCGTCCGCCTGCAGGGCTCGTACATGCACACGTCCTATGGACGCTGGCGTATGGCGGAGATCCAGGCGCCTGCGGATTTCTACGTGATTTGGGACTCGAGCGGCCCTCCGACCTGCACCCAGGGTAATAACGCCTGGATCGGAACGGAGAACATCAACAGCTCGTTCTCGTGGGGACGCAACGACTGCTTTGCGGCCCGCCACCAGGACCAGATCAACATGCTGTATGGTGATGGGCACGTGAAGACCCTGCGTTGCGCATCGGTATTCCCGTGCGGCAATGCGGGCTTCAACCCTGCCAACGTGCGGAGCCCGGCGAATCCGAACTCCTGCTGGAATCGGTATTCGAACAAGCCGACCTATGTGGCGAACAACGGCCGGAACGTTCCGGTCATGACCTGCCCGTAACTGCTAGCAACCACCTGACGAACCCTGGCCCCCCGGTTGGGCGGCCAGGGTTCGTCCTGAATGTGATGAGTCGAGGGAATCCAATGTCAAGCAAGTCCATTCGAGCAATCCGCGCGGCGGGTGCCGTTCTGACGGTCATAGCGGCCCTGGGCATGGTCACCGGCTGTGGTGACGAGAAGCAGAATGTGACCGAGAACACGGCACCGACCGCAGTTCCGGGCGGAGCCACCAAGGAAGACTATCAGCAGGGCATGAACAAGGTGCTCCAGCAGCAGCAGGGCAAGTAGGCCCTCTAGGGCTCCTGCTTCGCTGGTTTAGAACCCTTCTCGTGGATTGTGAGCGAGAAGGGTTCGTGCTTTTCTGGGCAGCGCCAAGATGAACCTACGCCGGCATCATTCGCGTCTGGTGCTTGCCCTGTGTGCGGGGTTCCTCGGCGCTGTGCTCTGGGCCGGCTGTTCCGGTGCTCCGCCTGCGCCGGCGGCGGATCAGGGCCCGGATCTCGGCGAGTTTGTCGGCGCTGCTGTTTGTGCAGAGTGCCACAAGGAGATCGCCGAGAAACAGGCACGTTCTCCTCACGCCCTGACCCTCCGCTCGAACCCCGTAGAGTGGGCGGCGGATAAGATCAATCCGGCTCTGCGCATTCCGGACGCAGCCGGCGCCGGCGAGTACGGAGTAGCTGTCCGGAACAATCAGGTGCAGCAACTCCTCTTTCGCGACGGCAAGGAAGTGGCCGCGACGCCGTTCCAATATCTCCTCGGCTCAGGGCACCACGGCGTCAGCGCCATCTTCTACAACGGTTCCGATTGGCGATACCTGAAGGTAACCCATTACGCCGAAGGGGGCTGGGGCTACTCGCCCATGCACGGGGTGAGCGAGGATGCGGCGGGCAGGCGTCAGGACGACGGCTGGCCGTTAACGCAGTCGGCGATGGCGGATTGCCTGCGCTGCCACACCACGCGTCTGGAGTTCGACGATCGCGGACTGGATTTGCAGCGCACAGAGTTCGGAGTCCGCTGCGAGACGTGTCACGGGCCCGGGAAGCGACACGTCGAGGCCGCACGGGCGAAGCGACGGGATCAGGCGATCGAGAATCCGCGGAAGTGGACAACCGATGCGTTTATCACGCTCTGCCAGCAATGTCACAGTGGCATGTCTGAGGTCGAAGGAATGCTGGTCGGAGCGGGGGACGATCCGAACAGCCCGCGTCTGGTCCTCAACCATACGCACGGAGTGACGCAGAGCCGTTGTTTCCGCGAGAGCCGGGGGAAACTCCGGTGCACGTCCTGCCACGATCCCCACGCCCCCGCGGAGTCCAACCCGCAGTTCTATGTCGCCCGCTGCCTGACGTGCCACCAGCCGCCCGCCGCCGGGAAGACCGCGTGTCCGGTGCAGCCGAAGGGCAACTGCCTGCCCTGTCATATGCCGAAAGTGGAAGTTGCGCCCCACACCCGGTTCGCGGACCACTGGATCCGCGCGAAGTCGCCATTTGCAGCCGGTCCTGCCGCTCAGAAGAACGCCGCGAAGTAGAGACCTCCCACGCAGACGCCTCGTGTTCGGTGGCCAGGGGGTGGAATCGGGCCACCACCCGGGCCCGGAGATTCTCCGCCCGACTTGCAGTCATCAGGACCGGTGGAGTGGGATGCCGAAGCCTCGCGAGTGGCCCGGCGACCCCGGCTCACGGGCTCGCGCGCCTATCGCGCCAGGATGCGGATCGTGGTGTGCTCCCCCATCTGAATCTCATCTCCTGGGTAGAGCGGGCGCGGCTGAAGCGGTTCGATCCAGTCACCGTTCAGGTTCGTGCCGTTGGCGCTTTCCAGGTCCTCGAGCACGAAACGCCCCTGATCCAGACGGATGCGGGCGTGGCGGCGGGAGATGGCATCGTCATCCACGATCTCAATCTTCGGGCCGGGCGAGGCGCCGGGGTCCGGGCGCCCGAACAGGGTGGTGCCCAACACCTCTCGCACCTCGACACGGGGTCCTGTGCGAATTTCGAGCCGCAGCCGCACTTCTGCCGGCGGAATGGCGTCCGCGCCGGAGGCCCCCGGTCCGGATGACCGCAGGGAATACGTCCCCCGGTTCTCTGCCGGACGCGCGGGGCCCGGAGTCGGTGTCCCGGATTTCGCCGGGACGGCGTTCTCGGACGGGGGGAGCGGCGTTTTCTTGCCAGAGGATGCGGGAGTGGGCGCCGCCGGTGAGTCCCCCTCCTGCCCCGCCGATGACCCGGATGATGGACTGGTCCGTGCGGAAGGGATGGCAGCGACACCCGAAACACGCCTGCCGGAACGTTCGGGGATCGGCGGGGTCCCCTCGGGCATGGATTCCAGGTCCGCCTCCCAGGGAGACGGCGCCGTTTCGTCGTGCGGCGCCAGGAGCGTGAGACTGTCCGGCCCGCGGGCTTCGGACGCTGCCGTTTCCATCAGCTCATCAATCAGCCGGCTGAGTTCTAGCGGTCCGGAGGCCGCCGCTCGCGACGGGGTCGTGCCCGTGGGAGTGGTGGCCGCCGGAGGGGCGATTCGCGCAACACTCGGAGCACTCGGAAAGGGACCATCCTTGAGCGTGTACCGGTAGATCGGCGTACTGAAAGCGAGGTTGAACTCCGGTCCGGCCGGCTGCCAGCTTTGCGGGTTCTCCAGCGCGGCGAAGATGCGCTCACTGGCGAGGATCGAATCCTCGCCCGAGTGCTTTTGCAGATGCCCCGCGATGTCCAGCGTCGAACTCGTGATCTCGCCGAGCGGCTGATTCGCATCCATGAGTATCGGACCGGTATGCACACCCAGCCGCACTCGGATCGGTTCCCCACCCTGCTTTTTGTTGAACGCCTCAAGATCATCCAGGATTGCGCGCGCGCAGAGACCCCCGTCGGCGGGGCGCTCAAAGAGAGCCATCAGGCCATCGCCGGCCCACGCATACTGGAGCACCCGGTACTCTTCCAGACGGTCCCTTACGTACTCGCGAAACAGCGCGAACTTGTGATGGACGGCCAGGGTCAACCCGGGTTGCTTCATGAAGCTGGAACCGGCGATGTCCAGCGAAAGCACCGTGCGATAGTGGCGCACCATAGAAACGCCGGGGGACCCGGTACCCGGCGCCGGGGCGGCCTCGGAGGGCCGCGCCTGGGGCGCCGCGGGCGGGGACTCCGCTGTGCCGCTCGCCTTCGATGGCGTCTCCCCGTCTGGCGCCGCCGCAGTACCGGCGGATGGGGGCGCCGGAACCGGTTCGGAAGAATCCGCCGGCGCCGGGGCATCTGCACGAGCTGGAGGTGCGAGCAGTACGCCTGTATCGGGGGGCGCAATCTCGCCGGAGCGAACCCCCGCACGGATCGCGGCCAGCAGATCGTCAGCCGTCTGAAACCGCTCTTCGGGCTTCTTGGCGAGGGCCCGTCCGATGACCTGCTTGACCCAATCCGGAATCTCAGGGGCGAGCTCCGGGGGCGGTTCGTTGAGGTGTCCGCGGAACACGGTCTCGGTGTCCGGTCCCGGAAACGGCGGCGCCCCCGAAAGCACCTGGTGCAGCACGACTCCCAGCGCGTACACGTCCGAGCGAGCATCGGCCCGTCGCCCGAAAATGAGTTCCGGGGCCATGTAGAACGGCGTCCCCACCTGCACGCCCGGCATCGTCATTGCCGGCGAGTCTGCGAAGCGGGCGACCCCGAAGTCCATCAAGGTCACTGTACCGTACGGGCTCACCATGACATTGGCGGGCTTCACATCTCGGTGAATCACTCCGGCCCTGTGGGCATACGCGAGCGCACTCGCCAGTTGTTGGGCGATCAGGAGGGTCGCCTGGAGCGGGACTGTGCGCTGGAGCAATTCCTCCAGGGTCCTGCCTTCCAGATACTGGGTGGCAATGTAGAAGACACCGTCAATTTCACCCGCGTCGTACACCCGCAGGATGGAGGGGTGCTCCAGCAACGCCAGCAAACGCGCTTCCTCACGGAAGCGCTTGGAGAACTCGTCCGAGGCGGTCCAGTACGGGTGCATCACCTTGAGCGCCGCCGATCGGCCCAGGTGCAGATGACGCGCCAGATACACAATTCCCAACGCACCCCGGCCCAATTCGCGCTCGACTTCGTATCCGCCGAGCACGGCTCCCGCTTGCAAATCGGTCTGAGTCATCCTGATCCCCGGAGGGTTATCGGCCGCACATCGTTACCTACTCAGGAATTCGCTGCCGGTTTCCACTTCCCTTCCGACGTTTATTAGCTTACCAGAGTTCGGGCACTGGAAACCGGGCAGGTACACAACAGGGCAGAAAGAGCAGGATACGGAAACAGTCCTGCTTTGCCCTTCCGGCCAGTGATTTGGGCGATGCACGGCAAGGAACTGTTCCGCGCGCGCCAGAACTCCGCCCTCAATAGTCCGCGCAGTCCGTCCGAAAACCCGGGATGCAGACCACACTCCATCCCACAGACCTACACTTATGTCCTGGAACTGGACCGCAGAACAAATACTGGCACTGGCGCCGGACCCGTCCTCGGCGAAGAGCGGGCGAGACCTGGCCAACCCGCGCAAGTGGGTGACCCTCGGCGGCACGGACGATGCCCTGTGGGGTGAGTGCCAGGGGAGCGGCAAGAACCCGTATCAGGTACAGGTGGACCTGACGGAACCGGCATTCCGCTGCACGTGCCCCAGCCGCAAGTTTCCGTGCAAGCACGGGCTTGGGATCTTCCTGCTTAGAAACACAAATGCGGGCCTGTTCGCCGCGACCGAACCGCCGGGCTGGGTTTCGGAGTGGCTTGATTCCCGACGGAAGCGGGTGGAGCAGAAGAAGCAGACCGCTCAGGATCCGGCGCCCAAAAAACCGGCCGACCCGAAGGCACAGGAACGGAGGGCGGCGCAGCGGAACCGGCGCGTTCAGGAGGGTCTGGACGAGCTCGAACGCTGGATGCACGACCTGATGCGCCGCGGGTTGGCCGATGCACAGGGACAACCCTACCAGTTTTGGGAAGGCATGGCGGCTCGGCTGGTAGACAACCAGGTCCCCGGCGCCGCCCGCATGGTGAAAGACATGGCGGGCATCCCAGCCTCCGGGGAAGGCTGGGTGGAGCGCCTGCTGGCGCACTTGGGCCGCCTGCACCTGCTGCTGGAAGGCGCGCGTCGCCTGGAGACGTTGCCCGCACCCCTGCAGGCGGAGGTGCGCACTGCACTGGGGTTCATAGTGCGCGAGGAGGATCTGGCGGCGGACCCGGGCGTGGACGACACATGGGTGGTTCTGGGGCGTGCTGTGGAGCAGGAAGCGGGCCTGAAGGCCCAGCGCACCTGGATCCTGGGGCGCCGCACGGGCAGAATGGCGCTCCTCTTGCAGTTCGCGCACGGGGCGTCGCCACTGGATGGGTCGCTGATACCCGGGGTGGAAGTGGACGGAGGACTCGTCTACTATCCCGCGGCGCTGCCGATGCGGGCACTCCTGCGGGAACGACACGGTGCGCCCCGGCTCCTCGTGCCCAACATCGGCCGCCCTGTCGAGCCGATCGTGGGAAGCGACACGGACGACGCAGCACCCGCCGAATGGTACGCTTTGCGTAACGCCTCAGTCCTTCCCCCCGCCCGCGGCTGCACGACCTCGGAGGCGGTGCTGGATGCCTGGAGCGTGTCTCTCGCCGCCAATCCGTGGACCGAGTGCATTCCTGTATTGCTGCGGGGCGTCGTGCCGGTGAGAAACTCGGCCGGTCCACACCTTGCCGATGGAGAGGGCACTCTTCTTCCCCTGGATCCCCGACACCGCGGAGGATGGTCGCTCCTGGCGTTTGCCGGCGGGCACCCGATCAGTGCATTCGGCGAATGGAATGGGGAACGGTTCCACGTGATGTCCGCCTGGGAAGAAGGGGAAAACGGGGCGTCGCGGGTCGGAGGAGGAGACTGAGCCATGCAGGCGAGCACCTGGGAAGAATTGGCCGCGGCGGCGCTGCTGGGCACAGGACGCCAGCCCGCAGTGCTCCCCGAGGACGGCAGCGCCGCCGCGACTCTTCTGGCCGGCCTCCGCGACGCGCCGCCCGAGGCGGCACTCCTCGGTGCTGCTGCCGTATTGAGCATCTCTCGATCCGCAGGTCGGCTTGCCGATGTCGCGGAGTCGGCAGGCCATGAACCCACGACAGACAGTGCCGGTTCTCGAATCCCGGGCCCGGCGCCGTGCGCATCTCGCGATGCGCCGCTGTGCCGTACCCGGGCAGCGGAGCGGTTGCGTGCAATGCTGCACGGGGAGGGCGCCGTGCTCCTGCCGGAATGGCTCGAGGCCGTCGGGCCCAGACGCGAGCGGGTACCGCCGGAACTCGTGCCGGCGCTCCTGGAACGTGGGCGCCGGAGCAAGGAACTCCGGCCACTGGTGTCTGCGGTGATCGGCGCGCGGGGGCGATGGATTGTGTCGCAGCAACCACAGTGGGACTACGCGGCGGACTCGCGG
This sequence comes from Actinomycetota bacterium, assembly GCA_005805375.1. GTDB lineage: Bacteria > Armatimonadota > SYMT01 > SYMT01 > SYMT01 > SYMT01. Next base: position 3,467 of record SYMT01000288.1, on the reverse strand, counting down.
GATGAGGCCGACTGGCACACAGCGAGTCGTGATCGGCGCAAACAGATCCTCCAGAAGCTGCGGGAAACATCGCCGGCTGACGCACGCGCGCTGCTGAGCGCCACGTGGAAGCAGGAGAGTGCCGATGATCGGGCCGCGTTCCTGAGCCTGCTTACCACGGGACTGTCGGCAGAGGACGAGCCGTTCCTGGAGAGCGCGTTGGATGACCGAGCGAAATCGGTGCGGGCAGCGGCGGCTGAGCTGCTCCCGTCCCTGCCGGAGTCAGCCTTCGCCACACGCATGAAGGGGAGAGCCGCGGCCAGTGTACGGATGCAAAAAACTCTGCTGCACCGCGAGTTGACGGTCGTCCTACCGGATGCCTGGGACCCGAGTTGGGCGCGCGACGGACTGGAAGAAAAACCGCCGTATGTGAGCCAGGAGGTGGGACAGCGAGGGTGGTGGGTGGTGCAGATCATCGCTGCTACGCCATTGACGTTCTGGGAGGAACACCACGGCGTAGTCCCTGGACAACTCAGCAAACGCCTGACCGGCAAGGAGTGGCGCTCGGTGCTGATCGAGGGTTTCGCGCTCGCGGCCATGCGGCAGCACAACGCCGCGTGGGGCGAAGCCCTGGTCGCGGTGCGGAAGGGGAACTCACGACGCGAACAACTCCTGGGGCTCCTCCCCCCCGCTCGCCTGGAAGCCGTACTGCTCGGCGAACTGCGCGAGGGGGAGAACAAGGGCAAGGCAATCGAGGATGCATTCGGGTTGCTGGATCGGATTCCGCGTCCGTGGAGCGAAGCACTGGGTCGCGAGTTGGTCCAGCAGGTGCGCGCGCGGGTTGCAGACCCGAACAGCCGCCAGCGCGTGTACTGGATCGAGTACCGGCTGCAGAACATCGCGATTTCGCTTCCGCGGACGCTGCTGGCGGAAGCGTTGCAGGGCTGGCCTCCGCCCGAGGCGGTGCCGGAGGGGTGGCAGCGAAGTCTGGAAACCTTCTGGCGGATTCTGCAGGATCGGCTCGAGATGTATCAGGAGATCGAAGAATGAGTACAGTATTGCGCGCCCACGCGGAAGACCAGTTCCGCGAAGAGCTCGAGGCGCTGGCGGTGGTAGACCGGCGCCCCCGCCCACCAAACTGGAAGCTCTCTCCGTGGGCCGTGGCAACCTATCTGCTCGGTGGAACACTGGACACCGGCTTTGAGGTGACGCCGAAGTACATCGGAAAGCGTCGGGTGGCCGAGATCGCCATCGCTACTCTGGCAACCGACCGCGCGCTCTTGCTGCTGGGAGTACCCGGGACGGCCAAGACCTGGGTATCGGAACACCTCAGCGCGGCAATCTCGGGTGATTCGACGCTGCTGGTGCAGGGTACCGCGGGCACCAGTGAGGAAGCGATCCGCTACGGCTGGAACTATGCCCGCCTGCTGGCAGACGGGCCGTCGCGGGCGGCGCTTGTGCCCAGCCCGATGATGAACGCGATGGGAGACGGCAAGATTGCCAGGGTGGAAGAACTGACCCGAATCCCTTCGGATGTGCAGGACACTCTGATCACCATCCTTTCCGAGAAGACGCTGCCCATCCCGGAACTGGGCGACGAAGTACAGGCCGTCCAGGGCTTCAATGTGATCGCCACCGCGAACGACCGCGACCGCGGCGTGAATGAACTGTCAAGTGCGTTGAAACGGCGTTTTAACACGGTCGTGCTGCCGGTGCCGGAATCGGCGGCGGAAGAGGCCGACATCGTGCAGCGCCGGGTGGAGAGCCTGGGGCGCACGCTGCAACTCCCCGCGGAGCCCCCCGCACTCCAGGAGATCCGCCGTGTGGTCACTCTGTTTCGGGAGCTGCGCAATGGCGTCACTGAGGACGGCAAGACCAAGCTGAAGAGCCCGAGCGGAACACTGAGTACGGCCGAAGCCATCTCGGTGGTCAACAGTGGGCTGGCGCTGGCGGGACACTTTGGGGACGGATCGCTCCGTGCTCCGGACCTGGCTGCGGGGATGGTAGGAGCGGTTGTGAAGGACCCGGTGCAGGATCGCATCGTCTGGTTGGAATACCTGGAGACGGTGGTCAAGGAACGGAACGGCTGGTCGGATCTCTATCGGGCCTGTCGTGAGATTTCGTAGAGACACCGGGAGGCGGGGGGCAGGATGCACCGCGCCGCCGCCTCGCTGCTCCCCGCTACCGCCTGGATCGGAGTGCCCTACTTCCCATGACGCAACCTGTTCACATCTTCGGGATCCGTCACCACGGCCCCGGCAGCGCGCGCAGCCTCAAGCGAGCGCTGCACGAACTCCAGCCGGATCTGGTTCTCGTGGAGGGGCCGCCGGACGCGGCGGACGTACTGATCCATGTGGCCCGGGAGGAGCTGCGCCCGCCCGTTGCACTCCTGCTGCACCACCGGGACGAGCCGCGCAGAGCGGTGTATTACCCATTCGCCGCGTTCTCTCCGGAGTGGCAGGCACTGCGGTACAGTCACGAGTGTTCCGTGCCGGTGCGGTTCATGGACTTGCCGCAGGCGCACCAGATGGCCCTGGACATCCGGCGCGAGCAGGAACTTCTCGCTCTCTTCGAGGCCGAACGGCAGCGGCTCGCGGAACAGGCGCGAGCGGAGGAACGGGCGGTCCCGGAGTGCGCGGGCGATCCGCCGTCGTTGCCCGCATCTCCCCTGCCGGGCGCCGGCGATACTCCATTCCCATCCGAGTCCGGCGCCGGGCAGGAGCAATGCTCCGACGGGACCGACTCGCAAGAGAAAGCCGGAAACGATTCAGAAGCCCCGGGTGAAGAGTGGGACAGCCACCCGGCGCCGGATGACGGCAGCGAAGAGCAAGAAGTGGGAGGCGCCGTTCCCGCCGTCCCGCTGCGACGCGATCCACTCCTGTGGCTGGCACACGCCGCCGGATACAGTGACGGCGAGCGCTGGTGGGATCACATCGTGGAGAGCCGCCTGGATGGAACCGGACTGTTCGCGGGGATTCTCGAAGCGATGACGGCACTTCGAGCGGAAGCCCCCGACCACGAGGATCCGGACGAGGCGATCCGTGAGGCCGCACGGGAAGCCTGGATGCGCCGGACGATCCGCACCGCGCTTGCGGAAGGGTTCCAGCGCATCGCAGTGGTGTGCGGCGCCTGGCACGGGCCGGCTCTGGTAGACCTGCCTCCCGCGCGGCAGGACGATGCGCTCCTGAAGGGCCTGCCGTCGGTCCCGATTCGCGCGACCTGGATTCCCTGGACCCATGGTCGCCTGAGCCGGGACAGTGGTTACGGCGCCGGGATCGAATCTCCCGGCTGGTACTCCCACCTCTGGGAGCACTCGGAGCAGGCCCAGATCCGGTGGTTGACCCGAGTGGCCGGGTTGCTGCGGGAAGAGGGACTGGAGACCTCGTCGGCACACGTCATCGAAGCCGTCCGCCTCGCCGACAGCCTGGCCGCTGTGCGCGAACGACCCCGTCCCGGTCTTCCCGAGTTGAACGAGGCCGTCCAGGCGG
>SYMT01000287.1 GCA_005805375.1 Actinomycetota bacterium | reverse complement strand
CGGATCTGCAGAGTGATCCGTCCGATCTGGTGCTGTCCAGGGAAATTGACGTGCGTCTGCAACGGGCGTTGAATGCACTGCCGACCGAGTTCCGCACTTCCGTGGTCCTTTGCGACATTGAGGGACTCTCCTACGAGGAGATCGCCGAAGTGATGCAGTGTTCGATCGGAACGGTTAGGTCCCGCATCCATCGGGGGCGGAACCAGTTGCGGCGGTTGCTCGGCGTCACGACCTGAGGCGCGCGGGGAAGCCCGGGCGCCGCGCCTCGTACTCGACCACGCCTTCTCTCACGACAGAAGGGGAATTCCGGATGAATTGCGGCTGGGTACAGAACCATCTCTCGGCGTACTGCGACCGTGAGTTGACGGGCGCGGATATGCTGCGAATCCAGCGCCATGTAGGTACGTGCACTGCGTGCAGCCGGGAACTTCAATCAGTCGAGCGCGTCAAGGCGCTCTTCAGTTCCCTCGCGCCGGTGGATCCCGGTCGGAAATTCCGACCGGAAACCCTGGACATCACCCCGACGGCGGTAGCGCTGGATTGCTGCCCTATGTGGGCACAACTTCGGGAGTGGGGGCATCTGGCCCGTCGCCCACTCATCCTGCTGCTCGACATCATGCACCGCCCGGTGGCTGCCCGCACGGCGCAGACGGCTCTGGCCGGCGCCGGCCTGCTGGCTGTAGGCGCAGTGTATATCGGCCTCATGCACCAGCCGCAGCACGCCGACGCCGTCACTGCACTGGTTCCCCGGCATATCGAGTCGGTGGAGCCCGATGTGCCGCAGCGCGCTTCTCTTCACGATCTGGAGGAGACCGAGCGGTTTTCCGGTCAGATCTCCCCGTGGGTCGTGGGGCAACCAGGCCCCTGGTCGCCGCGCGGAGTACCTGTTCTTGTACCTCCCTCCGGCAGTTCCTACCTCGGAGATAGCCTCACACCGGTGCGGTTCACCAGGTAATATCCCCCTGGGCGTTGATCTTTTGCGAGGCACGGAACCAAAAACCCGGAGTCTCCGCTATAGAATGAAGCACGAGAGTTTTTGCCGGGACGGAGCCGGACGTAACTCTACAGTGTCCCCCAAGCCAGGAGCACACGGGAAATGCGAACGTTCAGCGATCAGCTCAAAGATAAGTGGGCGGTTCTGTTGCTGAGTGGGTCACTCTTCACACTCGCCATCAGCAACTGGACCCGACCGGCGGCCATTTCGGCGCAGGGCAACGGCGCCGCACCGCGTCGCCCCGCGGTGCAGGACACTCGGAATGTTCTGAATCCGCTGGAAGATGCCTTCGTCTCCCTTGCCGAGCGAGTCGAACCCTCGGTCGTGACCATCACCGCTACCCAGCAAAGGGGTGAGCGGCCCGGCGGCCCCGCCCGGGAGATGCAGATGCAGGACCGGGGCGAGCAGGAGATGCCCTTCCCGTTTCCGTTCCCGCCGCGCGGACCACGAGGCAACGGCCGGCCGCAGGGCGGTACGGGTTCCGGTGTCATCATCCGAGAGCGCGGGAATGAGGTCTTCGTCCTGACCAACAACCACGTGGTGGAGAGCTTCAACCGCTTCAGAGCCCAACTGTTTGACAAGACGGTGGTGGATGCGGAACTGGTCGGCAAGGATGTGCGCACGGACCTCGCCGTGCTGCGCTTGCGCACCTCTCGACCGCTGCCGGCCGGCAGTGTCGCTCGGTTGGGCGACAGTGATCGTGTGAAGGTAGGGCAATGGGCCATCGCCATCGGTAGCCCGCTCGGTTTCGATTCCACCCTGACCGTTGGGGTCATCAGCGCGAAGGGGCGCGAATTGAATGGTCTGGGCGATGGGCAAACGAATTATGCCGACCTGATTCAGACCGATGCTTCAATCAACCCCGGCAACAGCGGCGGCCCGCTCGTGAACATTGACGGCGAAGTAGTCGGCATCAATGTGGCGATCTCCGCGCAGGGCGCCGGGATCGGCTTCGCTATTCCGGCTAACTCGGCCCGATTCGTGTCCGAGCAGCTCATCGAGCGCGGACGGGTCACCCGAGGCTACCTGGGGGTGCAGAGCGACGGCCGGAATCGGGATCTCTCCCTCGAACTGCGCGAGAATCTGAACGCGATGAACGGCGGAGCGTTCATCGTTGGCGTGCAGCCGGACGGGCCGGCAGACCGGGCCAAAGTGCTCCCCGGCGACGTGATCGTCCGCTTCGGGGAGAAGGGAATCCATAACTTCACTGATCTCGAAAATGCGGTGGCCGTGACTCGGCCCGGTTCGACCATTCCGCTTGAGATTGTGCGGGACCGGAAGCCGGAGCGGCTCCGGATTACATTGGCGGAACGCCCGTCCGAAGAGGAACTGGTGAAGCGCCTGGATCCGGAGGAACGCCGGACGACGGAGCGCGGAGATGGACAGACGATTCGCACCCGCTTCGGAGCGACCGTGCGGCCTACCGAAGATCGCTCCGGGATGGAAGTCGTGGCCATCGCCCCGGGCAGTCCGGCCGCAGAGGCTGGAATGGCCCCCGGAGATGTGATTGTGGCGCTCGACCGCAGTCCTACGACCACTGCCGAAGCATTCCAGGCGGCGCTGACCCGCTCGGCATCGCAGAGCAGCATCGTGGCGCGGGTGCGTAGTGGACGGAACGTTCGTCTGCTGGTTATTCGCCCGTAGTCTGGCGTCGCTGCGGAACGAAAGGAGGGGGCGCCGCAAGGCGCCCCCTCCTTTTTTGCTTTGGTGAACCGGTCGGCGGAACACCACGCAGGACCCCTACCAGTGGCGCATCGACTCGGCGTGAACCTCCGGCGCGTACTTGCCGAAGACCCGTCGCACCGGATCGGCGGCTCCGGGGGTAGTACGGACCATAATCCAGGCCCGCCCGACGACGATCGCATCATACCAGGTCCGTGCAGTGTCCAGCGCGAAGCCGAAGTTAGCCATCGCACCGACAAGCCCCCCCGCCGACGCCCCGACCTGAGCGCCGCCGATTGCGATTGCGGCCGGACCGGCAGTGAGAATGGTATACTGTATATCCGGCGTCACGTGGTCTCGGTAGGGAGGGCGTGCCCCCCCCTGCCAACCGAGGCGTTCCCAGGCGGACTGAACGGCCAGTGCGGCGAACTCCGGCTGCCCCGCAGCCAGTTCCCGACGTTGCGTGACATCCTCCTCGGCCTCTTCGCGTATCGCGAGCGAGATTTCTCCATCCGGGACTCCGGCATCCACCAGGGTACGGATCACCCGTTCGGCGATTCCTCGGTCCCGGAAGAGTCCGGCCACGTACAGGGGCATGTGATGTCTCCAACTTGTCCGACGGGGATCACGGCAGGATCTGATTTGCTTCCCAAAGTATATCCTCCGACGGAAACTCAAGGTGTGCGTGGATGCCCTAACAACGTCTCAGTGAAAAGGGGTCGTTCGGGCGCGCGGCGTTCGGACCGGCCTCTTGGGAACGAGAGCAGCAGAACCGGCGAGATCACCTCGCCAAGGAAAGATCAAAGAATGTCCACGACATGGGACAAAGACACCATCGCGAGTGAGATCAACCGCATGCACGCGGCAAGCGAGCCGCTGAGTTATGGCGCTGTGCAGAAGTCGCAACTGCGGCTTCTGCGGGCGGCAACTCGGCACTTCGGTTCGTGGAAAACCGCAGTAGAGTTCGCCGGCCTGACCTACGAGGATGTTCGACGCTACCGAGTGTGGACTCGCGAGCGCATCATCAAGCGCATTCAGGAGCATCACCGCGCGGGTGCTGATCTCTCCTGGAGGCACGTGTCCACCGTCCTTGATCCGCCGCTTGCCGCGGCCGCCATCCGCCCGAACCGGTTCGAAAGCTGGCAGGCGGCGTTGGAAGCTGCCGGGCTTGACTACGATGAGATTCGCCGGCATCGGACCTGGGACGAGGAAGCAGTCCAGGCCGAGATCAAGCGGCGACATGCGGCCGGGGAAAGCCTGCGCGTGTCTGACGTGGCGCAGGTAGATGCAGCCCTGGTGGCCGCGGCGCGTCGACATTTCCGTACCTGGTACGACGCCGTGACCGTTGCCGGGATTGATGAGATGGAGGCCCGGCGAGGTCTCAGTACCGAATACGACGACGACATGGTCCGGGGCGAAGTTTCGTGGAGCGCGCAGCGTGCAGCGGCGTCGGTCGCGCAGTAGACGCGCCTCCCCGGCGGAAGTCGCCATCTAACGAGCCGCTTGTGCGGGGAGTGTCGCATGTCGAGTGCGTGCATTCCCCGCAACTTGTTTCTGAGGCCCATCGGCGGGCGGGAAGGACTGGGAGTCGCCACTTCTGTTTTCATGATGTAAAGTAAAGTTGCGGAGGGGCGACATGAGGCCGGAAGGCAGCGTCCGAAATCGTTTGCGCACGCACCGGGTTCGGTTGGGTCTGAGCCAGCAAGATCTGGCGCTGGCTGCCGGCGTGACCCGCCAGACTATTGGGGCAATTGAGGCGGGGGGTGGCGCCCCCACTGCCGGAGTGGCTCTGCGCCTGGCACGGGCTCTCGCCTGCCGGGTTGAGGACTTGTTCTGGTTGGAGGACGATCTCCCCGTAGTGTCCGCCGCACCCGGCGCCGGTGCATCGCCGCAACCCGGCACACGGGTCACGCTGATACGTAACGGCAAGCACTGGATCTCCACTCCGCTGCGCGGCGAAGATGCGTTTCGGCCGGAACTGCTGCCGTGCGATGGCATCGTGGAGCACGCTGAGGCCGACGGGGGGGTTCGGGTGCGCCTGTTCGAGGAACCCGAGGCATTCGAGCGGACTGTGCGGCTGACAGGATGCATTCCGGTGCTGTCTCTCTGGGCCCGCGCGGCGGAGCGCTGGCGTCCCGGCCTCCGGGTCCACTGGACTTTTGCCAACAGCACCGAGGCCCTCACGGCCCTCGCGGCGCGGCGTGCGCATGGTGCGGCCATCCATCTGAGCGGACCCGACTGCGAGAGTGCCGCGCAAGAGCACATCACACGATTGTGTCCCGGCGTTCAGGTGGTGCTGGTGCAACTCGGGGTGTGGGATGAGGGACTGCTGGTTGCTCCCGGCAATTCCAAGGGACTGCGGCGCGCGGCGGATCTGGCCCGGCCCGACGTGCGGATCCTGAATCGCGAGCCGGGAGCCGGGTCCCGCTTCTTGCTGGAGGAACTGCTCAAGGCGGACGGCGTTCCCAGGCGGCTCGTCCGCGGGTTTGGCGATGAAGCCCACAGCCATCTTGCCGTGGCCGTCGCCGTGGCGGCCGGCACCGTGGATGTTGGAATCAGCAGCGCTTGTGTGGCGGGGGCATACGGACTCGGATTTGTCCCGTTGCGTCGGGTGCGCTGCGACGTCGCCTTCCGGCGCGAGGACCTGGGCCGGGAACCGATCCGTCAGCTACTCGGCACGCTGGACCAGCGCTGGATTCGCGCGCAGTTTCAGGCAGTCGGAGGATATGACACGGGGCGAACCGGTGAGGTGGCGGCGGAGTTCGGAGGGCCGGAGCGGTGATGCCGCGTCATCTCGGTGCAGGCTTGCTGGGGGTGCTAGCGGCGGTCGCACTGGCAGCGTGGAACCCGGTAGCGGGGACCCGGGCGCCGGACTCCGGGCCGCTGACTGTAGCTGCCGCCTCCGATCTGCAGGTCGTGCTTCCGGAGGTCGGCGGCGCGTGGATGCGCCACTTCGGGGAGACGGTGCAGTTTACCTTTGGGGCGAGCGGCGACCTGGCACGGCAGATCGAGCAGGGGGCGCCCGTGGACCTCTTCCTGGCGGCTGATGACAGCTATGTGGCTCAGTTGAGCGCTGCGGGACTGCTGTTTCAGGACACGCAGCGAGTGTACGCCCGCGGACGGCTGGCGCTGGCAACCCCCCGCCGCCCCGGGGTAGCGGTGCGCTGCCTCGCGGACCTCCTTCTCCCGGGGGTACGGCACGTTGCAATTGCCAATCCGGCGCACGCTCCCTACGGGCGTGTTGCCCGGGAAGCGCTCCGGAAGGCGGGTATCTGGCAGCAGATCCAGAGCCGCCTGGTGTTCGCGCCTAACGTCCGGCAGGCGACCCAGATGGTCGAAACGGGCAACGCCGACGCTGGAATCATCGCCCTCGCTGGAGTGTCGGAGGCGGACCTCGAGTGGACCGCCCTCGATGATGGGCTGTACCTCCCACTCCGGCAAACACTCGCAGTGCTGAATCGTACGCCGCGCGAATCGGCGGCGCGAGACTTTGCGCACTTTCTCTGCGGGCCCGCAGGGCGCCGAATTTTGGCGCGACACGGGTTTGCCCTGCCTCCGAAGTAGCGGGTTGCATGGATTGGAGGCCCGCCTATCTCTCGCTCCACGTGGCGTCGCTGGCGATACTTCTCGCAGTGGCCCTTGGAGTGCCGCTGGCGTGGTGCCTTGCCCGGCGCCGCATCCCGGCGCCGGACCTGGTCAGCGCACTGGTGACCGTGCCGATGGTGGTGCCTCCAACGGTGATGGGCTATGCGCTCTTGCTGCTGATCGGACGCCGGAGCCCTATCGGAGCGTTCCTGGAAGAGCGTTTCGGCCTGGTGCTGGTCTTCGACTGGCCCGCGGCGGTGCTGGCCGGCGCCATCGCCGCCCTGCCGCTGGTGCTGCGCGCGGCCCAGACAGCGTTCGCGGGTGTGGATGCTGACATTGAGGATTCTGCCCGAATGCTGGGAAGCGGCGGGTTGCGCCTGTTCTGGACGATCACTCTCCCGCTCGCGTGGCGAGGAGTAGCTGCCGGGGTGGTGCTCGGGTTCGCGCGGGCGCTGGGAGAGTTCGGAGCGACGCTCATGGTTGCGGGCGATGTCCCGGGGCGCACCCAGACCCTTCCCATAGCCATCTACGATGCGGTGCAGGCGGGGAACCACGAAGTCGCCAACCAGTTGCTGATGCTGATCCTCGCCATGGGAATGCTGATTGTCTGGGTCCTTGACCGCGTCGCGCGTGTGGTCCCCGGGTGATTTCCCTGCTCGACCCGCGAATTCGATGGTGCGAAACTGCAGAGGCAGCAGCAGGCCCGGTATAATTCCTCATGCTGACGGCTCCGGCATGGGCGCCACCGTCAGATTCTAATGATGCGCTGCTGGGGATTCCACGTGAAGTCCGTTTGTCGTCCGCTTCGAGGCATCCACACCGCGTGCTCCGCGGTCGTGCTGGGCGTGCTGACCGTGGCGGCGTGTCGGGGCGCCACCGAGCCGGCGGCGGGAGGAGGCCCCCGATCCGTGGAGCGCAGGGCCAACCGTTTGGCGCGGGAGACGAGTCCCTACCTCCTGCAGCACGCGCACAATCCAGTGGACTGGTATCCCTGGGGGCCGGAGGCGTTTGCGAAGGCAAAGCGCGACGGCAAACCGATCTTCCTTTCAATCGGGTATTCCTCGTGCCACTGGTGCCATGTCATGGAGCGGGAGAGCTTCGAGGATGAAGGAGTCGCGAAGCTGCTGAACGAGTTCTTCGTCCCGATCAAAGTGGACCGGGAGGAGCGGCCCGATCTGGACGACGTCTACATGACCGCCGTGCAGTTGCTGAATGGGAGTGGGGGCTGGCCGCTCTCGGTGTTTGTGCGCCCGGATGGGAAGCCGTTCTTCGGCGGCACCTATTTCCCGCGCCAACCCTTCGCTGAACTGCTGCAGAAGGTCCATGACACCTGGAACGACCCCGAAAAACGTCGTCAGTTGGATGGGGCGGCAGAGGATTTATCTCGGGCGATGGGTGAGACGGCAGCCCGGGCGCCGACCCCAGGCAGCATCTCTCCGGGAGTTTTTGCCCCGGCCGTTCGCGGGCTCCTTGAGGGCCTTGATGCACAGAATGGGGGTTTTGGAGGTGCGCCGAAGTTTCCCCCGTCCAATCGACTCGCCCTCCTGTTGGCCGAGCAGCGCCGGAAGCCGGACCCGAAGGTGGCGCGAGCCATTACCCTCACGCTTGACCGGATGGCCCGCGGGGGCCTGCACGATCAGGTCGGGGGAGGCTTCCATCGTTACAGCACGGATGCCCGCTGGCTCGTGCCGCATTTCGAGAAGATGCTGTACGACAACGCCCTCCTGGCGTGGGTCTATCTGGAGGCCCACAAGGTCCTGGGGAATCCGTACTACCGGAGGATCGGGACGGAAACGCTGAATTTCCTCTTGCGTGAGCTTCGCGATCCGGGGGGAGCCTTCTGGAGTTCGCTCGACGCGGACAGCATCGGCCCACGGGGCGACCGCGAGGAGGGCAGTTTCTACCTCTGGCGCCCACAAGAGGTGGAGGCCGCGCTGGGAAAGGCCGATGCAGCCCTGTTCTGTCAGATCTACGACATCACGGCGCAAGGGAATTTCGAGAAGCGGAGCATTCCAAATCTGATCGCTGCCTCCGTGGAAACGCGTGCCGCGCAGGAGAAGCTCACACCGGCTGCGCTCTGGAAGCGCATTGATACACTGCGAATTCGCCTGCGCGCCACCCGCGGAAAACGCTCCCGTCCCTCGCTGGATGACAAAGTACTTGCCGATTGGAACGGTCTGGCGATTCGGGCGTTTGCAGTCGGGTACGAGGTCACAGGCGACTCACGGTATCGCACGGCGGCAGAGGAGGCGGCGACGTTCCTGCTGACCCGCATGCGGGGCGACGACGGACCGCGGAAGGGAAGGCTCTCCCACTCGTACCGGAAGGGCAGCCGGTTGCCGCACGCTTTTCTGGATGATTACGCGTTCACGGCTGTAGGGTTGCTGGAACTGCAGCGCGTGACGGACCAGGAGAGCTGGGGACGCGACGCACGAGACCTGGTCCGAGTCCTGCAGGCCGACTTCTGGGGGGAGGCGCAGAGCGCGTTCTTCAGCACTCCCCACGGGCACGAAACGTTGCCGACACGGCCTGTGCATGCACGGGAAGGGGCACTCCCTTCGGGGCAATCCATGGCAACGCTGGCGCTGGTCCGGCTGGCCCGCACCACCGGGGAGCCCGAACTGCGGGGGCTGGCACTGCGGCTCCTCAACGGCTACGCCAATGAGATGCGCCGCTACCCGGCAGCTCACGCCGGCATGCTGCTTGCGGCGGAGGCGCACTTCGACCCGGCGACCGAACGCACATCTCCGGTGGCTGGCCCTGCGCCGGTCGAAGCCGAGATCACCAGCGTCGCGCCGGGCGTTCGGCCCGGAGTGCCGTTTCCCGTCACCGTCCGGCTGCGCATTCGTCCCGGATGGCACATCAACGCCGCGCACCCGCACGGTGAAGATCTGATCCCAACTCGCGTCGATGCGCTGCCGCCGTTTTCCGTCGTCTCGGCGCGTTATCCACGACCCAAGGAGGTGAACTTTGAGTTCGCCAGCCGGCCGTTGTTGGTGCTGGAGGGAGACGGAGACGTCCAACTCGTACTTCGCGGTGGTACGGGTTCCGGCCGCGCCACTGCCTTGCGACTGCGAGTGCGCTACCAGGGGTGCAACAATCGAGTGTGTTTGCTCCCGACGAGCCGGGTGCTCTCCCACCCGCTTGGCCGGGCCGCCGGAACCGGACGGTAGGAACGCGCCCGGATCAGTCGGCGGGACCCAGAGCCGGCCACATCCACCATTGCTCCAGCCAGGGTTCGGACACACCGCCCTGCTGGAGCGCATGCACCACGCGCGCTCGCAAGACTTTGCCGGCATGCTCGAGATCGGACGCCTCGTCGGCAGCCAGCAGGGCATGCACCGCCGCCAGCAGGCTTTCTCCCGAGCGAGTTTCTCGCTCCGCTGCCCATTCCAACCAGTGGTCGCCCGGATAGGGGATTCCATCCGCCAGGAATGCCAGGCGCATCGCTTCGCGGGCGGTCTCCCCGAGCCGAATCGCCAGCAGAGTGCGCGCCCGGCTCGGAGACAGGCGTGGAGCCAGCAGATCCTGGCGGGCGCGCCGGAAGTGATAGTAGTGCTCACACCGGATACGGTTCAGGCGACGGGCGAACGTACCGCGGGCCTCGCGCAACTGGTCTGCCACCACGCCGTCCGGATCGCTCCGCACTGCGGCGTGCTCCCAGAACCAGAGTGCCACCGGCAGGTCGAACTGGAACTCCTGCGCGAGTTCAGAAGCCGAGAGGACCCGAATTTCTGCACCTGGAAAGCGACGAAACGGTTCTCGGTCCGGCAGCATCACCCGATAGTCCGCGGCCGGGTCCCAGAGTTGGTGCGCTTGCAGCGCGGCGGCCAGAGTCTCCCGGCGGGCGTCGGAGAGCACCAGGGCCAACTGAAGAGGACTCCGTTCGTCCCAGGCGCCGAACGCAACCGGGCCCACGACAAGGCGCGCGGCATGGGGTAGGTGCGGACGGAAAAGGGGGTGCGGATCCAGGCGCTCCGTCAGGTACGCCCCGAGCAGCGAGCAGGAATCGGAAGTCGCTATCTCGGCTGTGCTCACCATTCTCTCGTGATCCCCCCGTAGCCCCGTGCATACCAGAGCAGCGGGTCTCCCTCGCCGGCGCCCGCGGCGACGATCTCTCCGACGAAAATCGTGTGATCGCCCCCATCATATTCCTGCCAGAGGCGGCAATCCATCCAGGCCAGAGCGCCGTCCAGAATTGGCGCTCCGGTTGCTTCGGCCCGGTGCGTTGCATCGAGCAACTGGTTGCCCTCTTCCCCGCGGAATCCCGCACATTGATTGGAGACTTCTTCTTGCTTGCGCTCCAGGATGTGGATGCCGAAACACCGCTGCTCCTGAATGAAGCCGTGGGTACGGTTGCGTCGATCCACGCAGATCAGCACCAGCGGCGGATTCATGGAGACGCTGGAGAAGGAACTGGCCGTCATTCCGTGGATGCCGCCGTCCCGGCGGCACGTCACTACGGTCACACCACTGGCCCAGCGGCTCAAGACGGTCTTGAAAAGGTCGGGAGGTATTGACATTGGAACTCACATTTCCGGATCGCCGGGGAGCCTCGGCCAGATGTAGTAGCACCACTTGAAAGGCAGGGAGCTGCGCATCTCCCCGTCCTCTCCATCCGCATCGGGAACCGGGTGTGCCTCGCGCGCATCCGCAGCGCTGCAGCCCGGTGGGAGATCCGGAAAGTCCACCACCTGTGTGCAGTGGACGCGCACCTTTTGCCCCCGGCCGAACAGGATGTCGTACCGGTAGTCCCGTTTCGTTGCGGCTCCCAGTTCATACAGCCGGTCTGCCAGCACCGCCGGCAGCCGGTGCGGTGACGGATACGCCGACACGACGTCCTCCGGTTGGATGCAGCGTCCCTGACGTCCTTCTTCTTCGGCCCAGTCCCCCTCATCGGGGGATAGGCGAAGGAAAATGACGGCGTCATGGTGTTCCCCATTTTCCAGGCGCACACCCGCCGGGTGAAGCGTGATGCCGGAAAACGTGTCGAACGATGCAGGAATCTGCGACAGGGCCTCAGCCGCCTCGTCGCGGAGCGGACCCCACGGATATCCGTCCACCGTCAGACCCCCTGTCCGCCGGAAGCGGGATCAGTATCGAGTCTCCCTTCCGGCCGCATGTGGGGGAAGAGCAGCACGTCTCGAATCGAGGTCTGGTTTGTAAGCAGCATCACGAGGCGGTCAATTCCGATCCCCAGCCCACCTGTGGGGGGCATGCCGTACTCCAGCGCGCGAAGAAAGTCCTCGTCCATCGGATGGGCTTCCTCGTCCCCTCCGTCCCGCATCGCTCCTTGTGCTTCGAACCGTTCTCTCTGATCCAGCGGATCATTCAGTTCGGAGAATGCATTGGCCAGTTCTGCACCCGCGACATACAGTTCGAACCGGTGGGTGAGATGTGGGCGGTCCGCGATTTTCTTTGCCAGCGGTGAGATTTCGAGGGGGAACTCCGTCACGAACGTCGGACGAATCAGTTTCGGCTGCACGTACCGGCCGTGGATCTTATCTACGATCCAGCCTACACTCACCGCCTCGTCCAGATTCAGCCCCAATCGGCCTGCCACTCCCCGCGCTCCATCCAGGCTTGCGAAGACCTCGGGCTGCACGCCGGTGTGCTGCCGGATGCCCTCGAGGAGCGGCAGGCGAGGCCACGGGGGCGTCAGGTCAATCTCTTCGTCGCCGAACGGGACAACCGGCCGTCCATAGAGCCGTGTTGCCAGGAAGCAGAGCAGTTCCTCGACGAGTGCCTCGATCGCTCCCAGATTGACGTACGCCTCATACGACTCGAGGAGGCTGAACTCGGGATTGTGCTCCGTGTCTACGCCTTCGTTGCGAAACACCCGGCCGATCTCATATACTTTTTCGAAGCCCCCGACTATGAGGCGCTTCAGGTACAGTTCAAGCGAGATGCGCAGGTGCATGTCCTGCTCCAGCTCGTTGTGATACGTGTGAAAGGGTTTCGCTGCCGCGCCGCCGGCCACAGTCTGGAGAACCGGTGTCTCGACTTCCAGGTAGCCGCGCTGATCGAAAAAGTCGCGGATCCCACGCAAGATGAGAGATCTACGGCGGAACTGTTCGCGGACTCCCGGATGAACAGCCAGATCGGCGTATCGCTGCCGATAGCGGAACTCCACGTCCGTCACGTCTCCGTGCTGCTCCTCTCCGACGAGGTTCCCCATCGGCAGCGGCCGGAGCGCTTTGGCCAGCAACTGGAATTCGTGGACCTCGACGGTAACTTCCCCCGTGCGAGTACGGAATACAGGACCCCCGACGCCCAGAAAGTCGCCCCGGTCCAGCAGGTCGAGGCGCGCGAATGCCTCTGCGCCGACGTGGTTCACCCGGAAATAGAGTTGAACGCGACCTGACTCGTCGCGGAGATCTACGAACAGCGCCTTGCCCATGTTCCGGATGGCGAAGACCCGCCCGGCAACGCACACCCTGGGGGCAGGGTCGGGTTCCGACCCGGACTCCGCTCCGGACGCCGTACGGGTTTCCCACTCTTGAAACCCGGACACTGCCCCGGCAGTTGTGTGGGAACGGTCAAAGCGGTCGTGCGCAAACGGATCCAGCCCCTGCGCTCGCAGTTGTGCGAGTTTGTCGAGGCGGACCCGGATCAGGTCGTTGGTAGTGTCGAGAGGCATGAAGCTGATTCACAAAGAGAGCGTCCCGGGGGACGCTCTTGAACCGCGGGAATGCAGTGGCCGCGGCGCGTTACTTGCCGTCGCAGTGGATCTCAACGATCTCATACCGGATCTCGCCGTCCGGAATCGTGACCCCAACGGTGTCGCCCACGTGTTTTCGGAACACTGCCTGCCCGATCGGCGACTCGCAAGAAATGCGGTCCGCGTCCGGGTCTGCTTCGTAGGTCCCGACCAGCGTAAAGGTCCACTCCTCGTCCAGGTCTGGGTCGCGTACGACGACGACGGAACCGACTCCCACCTCGCCATCCGGAATCTCGGAGAGGTCCACCACCACCGCGGAGCCGAGAATCGCCTTGAGATCGAAAATCCTGCCCTCGAGGAAGGCCTGTTCCGTCTTCGCGGTCTCGTACTCCGGGTTCTCCGCGACATCCCCAAGCTCCTTCGCCTGGCGGATCAGATCAGCGACTTCGTGCCGACGGACCGACTGCAACTGGTGCAGTTCGTTCTCGATCCGCTGGAGCCCAGCGGGGGTCAGCACCACCTGCTTTTCCGTCAAGTGAGGATCTCCGTCCGTACCCGGAGGCGCAACGACACTACGCGAAGCAGGGGCGGCCCGGATATGGCCCTTCCGTAGCTCCGTTTCGCGCCCTCCGCCTCAGGCCGGACCAAGTGTCCGGCGGAGCCGGATCCGGGGTAACCGGGAAGAAAGTGCCATTAGTATATCCGGGGCCCGGTGGGCTGTCAACAGAGCGGGCTCTGCCGCAATCCGCGTTCCGTCGCGCCGTCGCACCCAACCTGCGCACAGGCCCGCACCGCAGGAACGGTGGGATGCGCACGGATTTTCGCCTGTTGCAGACTGGCAGTGCCACCGGGTGGTGCGCCCATCCGCATTGTCCCCACGGTCCCCGGACGACAATTCCGTCTCGTCCGGCACACGGTCCCCTGCCGCATTTCGTGCCGGTGCGGGTAGAATTGCCGGGAAAGGAGTTCTCCGCTCAATGGCTACGCAGTATCGCTTCTCGTTCGGGCCCTGGAATCTGCACGAGGGCGCCGATCCTTTTGGACCCACCGTCCGGCCCACCCGGGAGTTCGCTGAGAAGCTGGACATTGCAGTCCGCCTCGGCTTCCAGGGCATCCAGTTCCACGACGACGACGTCATACCCGCAGACCTGCCCGCTGCCCAGATGGAAAAGGCAGTGGGGGAGGTGAAGCGCATGCTGGATGACCGGGGCCTGGTGGCGGAATTCATCGCCCCCCGGCTTTGGGAAGACCCGCGGACCGTAGACGGGCCCGTGACCTCAAACTGTGCGGCCGAGCGCCGGTACGCGCTGGACCGCTCGCGCCGGGCGGTGGACATCGCACGGATGATCGGCACCAGGGACATTGTGTGGTGGCCGGCGCGGGAAGGCACGTATATCCGCGAGTGCAAGAGTGCGCAGCAGAGCTTCTCGTATATGCTCGACTATGCGAACGCCCTGCTGGAGTACGACAGGGACATCCGCATCCTCGGCGAGATGAAACCGAATGAGCCGATGGATCTGATGTACCTGCCCACCACGGGTCACTTTCTGGCGCTCTGCTATCGTACCGTAGATCCGGCACGGTCCGGCGTTCTCATCGAGAGCGCCCACTGCGTGCTTGCCGGCCTGGACCCCAGCGATGAGATGGCCTACGCCCTCTGGCACAACAAGCTGTGGAGCGTCCACCTGAACGACCAGAACGGGCTGAAATACGACCAGGACAAGGCCTTCGGAACGGTTGACCTGCGGCGCGCGTTCAACCAGGTGTATGTTCTGGAGCAGGCGGGCTACGGAGCCGACGGCGCCTTTGTAGGGCTGGATGTGAAGGCGATGCGCACGCAGCCGTTCGAGGTCGCCTGGCGCCACCTGGAAAACAGCCGCGAGATCTTCTTCCAACTGGTCGAGGTGGCCCGCAAGGTGGATCCGCAGGAAGTCCGGGAACTGACGGACGCGCGAGACTATGAGGCACTCGAACTCCTCATCGTCAAGCACCTGATGGGGTTACGTTAGCTGTGGGGGCCGGGCGGCAGTGCTCCGGCCGCCCGGTCCACCCTGCGCGCAAGCGGACTCCGGGGAGAGTGTCTGCCGGCAATTGGGCGTGCGGGGCCCGATTGCCGACGGCACACCGAGGCACTGGGCCGTTCCCAAACGGGAGCAGCGGGTTTCCGCCTTCCGCCCCCCTCCAGCACGGCGGCCCACACTTCCAGGCGCCGCAGGCCGCGACCGAGGCAGGTTAGCGGGCGGACCCGACGCGTGGGCTTGTGGGCGTGCCGGGAATAGTCAGGGACTCCGGCCGGTATCGGTCCCGGTCAGGACGAAAGCGCAGTCCCGGCCGGGAGGTCATAGGACCGGCAACTTCGGCAGCGGCAGCACCCGGAACTCCTTCCACCCGTCCGGGAGACCGTCTCCGTCGTCATAGTCTCCTTCCGCCAACGCATCGGCGTCAGCAGAGGGGTTCCAGGCGGCATCGCGGATTCCCAGATAGGAGGCGAACCGGTCCACGTACGTTTCGGCCGTTTCGTCACCCGGTTCCGACTCCTCCTCCGGGTGATCACACGCCGTCAGGAGAGTCCAGGCGCACTCCGCTGTGGCGAACGGGGGGAGAAAGGGGGCGAGGTCGTCCGGAGCGAAGCGTCCGGCCCGCAGTTCCTCCAGGGCGTTCCCGTACTCGGACGACGCCGCAAGGTCGAGCATGCACGCTTCCAGGCGATCCGGAATCTGCTGGGGATCGGGCACTCCCTCCCGCTCGAGGGCTTCTTCCGCGAGCGACTGAAGTAGTCCTGCCTCGACCCACTCCGTCGGTAGGTCGCAGCGCCCGAGGAGTTCGCCGTCGCGATACAGTTCGGTCGCCCAGAACAACTCGTCCGCCACCTCGAAGAGTACGCCCGGACACTCCAGTGAGGCGGTCAACTCGCCGAACCATTCGCAGAGATCGTCCAGAGGGGTCCAGAGACTCACCCAGCCGTTCCGGACGCTGGAGAGGAAGAGGCCGTGGGGCAAGGAGCGGGGGGGCCAAACCGCTACCGGCCGTCCCCGGACCACTCCGAGCTCCTTCAATGCGGAAACCACGGACTTCGCCTCGGCGCACCGGACGTGGCCGCTCGCACTCCCCGTTTCGAGCGGAAGGCTCATTCGCTGAACCACCCTTCGCCGGGCTTTGCGTACTGCCGTGCGACTGCTTCGTTCAACTCCGCACCGAGCCCGGGGGCATCCGGCACGGTCACCCTCCCGTTGCGAATCAGCGGCAAAGGCTGTCCCGAGAGCACATCGTCCCAGAAGGGCACATCCTGCCCGTGGAATTCCAGCACGGCAAAGTTGGGGATTGCGCAGCAGAGATGACACGAAGCAAGCAGGCCCAGGGAGCTGGCAATGCAGTGCGGTGCGATCAGCAGGTCGTACATCTCCGCGTGGTCGGCGATGCGCCGTCCCTCGAGCAGGCCCCCCACCTTCTGGAGATCCGGCGACAGGAAGTGGACTGCCTGAGTCTCGATCAGGTCGCGGAACCCGTGTCGGGTGAAGAGATTCTCACCCGTGCAGAGGGGGACTCGGCTACTCTCTCGCAGCGTGCGGAACGACTGCGAGTTGAAGGGCGGGACGGCGTCCTCGAGCCAGAGGATTCCATAGGGTTCGAGGGCGTGCGCGATCCGGATCACATCCGCCAGGGGGTAGCGCCAGTGGCAGTCCAGCGCCAGATCGACTCCGGACCCGATGGCTTCGCGCACTGCGGCAACCCGAGACTCCATCTCGCGGATCTCGTCGGAAGTGAGCGCGCGGAGTTGCCCTTCCTGGGACGGTGTGTCTACGTCCAGATCGAACTTGAGCGCGTCGAAGCCGGCGGCCACCGCCTGCCGGGCCCGTTGTGCCGATGCCTGCGGTTCCTCCAGCGCGTCGGGGGTCAGCTTCGTCTGCGCTTCACGATACCAGGCCGGATGACGCGGCTCCATCGTGGGTCCCACGCTTTCCAGGCCGGTGCCCGCGTGGCAGTCGGCGTAGATGCGGACCTCATCGCGAAACTTGCCGCCCAGTAACTGCCAGATCGGTACTCCGAGCGATTTGCCGACCAGGTCGAGCAAAGCTGCTTCAATTCCGGTGATGGCGTTGTATACGATGCCGCTGACCGAACCGGCTCCGGAAGCGGCGCGCTGAAGCTGCCGCACCAGGCGATCTACGTGGCGAGGGTCCTTGCCGATGATGACATTCCGCAGGTCACGGATCATGGCGGTCAGGCCTGGTGCGAAAAAGCACTCTCCGATTCCGGTGACCCCGTTGTCTGCCTCGATCCGGACGTACGTCCAGTCGTAATTTGCTTCCACCACGGCCGTGGTGACTCGAGTGATTTTCATGGTTTTGCCTCGTTCCGAGTCAGTCTTCGTCCCACTCGTCCGGTTCGTCGCCGGTCTCGCGGCGGCGGAGTTTGTCCAACACTTCGGGCAGCGCTTTCACCACGGCGGAGTTCGGCGCCACCAGATCCGCGCCGGCGTCCCGGCCCGCCTGGAGGAGTTCGCGCTCCACATGCCCCGCGTAACCCAACACCGGCAGGGATGCAAGCGCAGCATGGCCCCGCACCGCTCGGATCAGGTCCGCAGCCCCTCGCCCGGCGAGGCTCACTACGAGCAGGGCGGGGTCCGCAAGCGCGATGCGATCCACAGCGCCGGCGCCGGCCGCGACAGTGCGCACCTGGTAGCCTAACCGCTGCAATCCGGGCGTGACGCGCATTGCGAACATCAGGTTGTCTTCGACCAGAACTGCCGTCCCTGCCATGCTGTAGCTCTCCCTCGCTAACCCGGTCGCGCCATCTCGTAGTCGGCTTGCAGGTCCACGCGGATGAATTTCGCCAGAAATGGGTGGGTCCGCGCTAGCTCCCGATAGACTTCCTGAGCAATGCGACGGTAGGACACATGCCCCTGGCGCGCGGACCGGAGGCTGATGAAGTGGTGCAGGGAGCGGAGGTTCCAGGTGAAGAGGACCCGCTTCCGGTACGCCAGAGGAACCACGTACTGCGCTTCCTCCGGGTACCGGGCAGCCAGGGCGCACCAGGCTTCCGCCGCCCGCGCCATCGCTTCTTCGAACTCGGCGCTGAAGCCAAGCTCCGTGAGCAGTTCGGGCGTATCGAACCCTGCATCGCAAGTCAGACGCTGGGTCGTCTGCGTCGCCATCCGGTGACGTTGGATGTCGCGGAACGCTCCATAGTCCACCAGGATATCAAAGCTGAACACGAGGTGCTCCAGCGAGCGCAGCGGCGGGTCGGTGTAGCCGTGCACGGGATCGCCGTACGTCCGGCGGCGCCGCAGGTATTCCTCGATCACTCGTTCGTGGTCGGCGCGACCAAGCGTCGCCACCCGCCGCTGCACCTCCAGGTAGGGCAGTCCGCAGAACT
>SYMT01000286.1 GCA_005805375.1 Actinomycetota bacterium | reverse complement strand
GCCTCCGGGATCTCCTTCCAATTGCTCCCTTTGCCTACCATGCCCATCGTTTATTTCTCCCATTTCTACGATTCGTTTTATTTTACTCGGGAGCGATCACAATTTTCACCATAAATGTTTTGGGATACAGCCTTATCCGAACTCCGCAATACCATCCCACGCCACTGCTTCCGCCGGTGCCCCACCCAGGTGTGGGCCGCCCTGGTACGCACTCTGACCCTGCCGTGGCATGCTTCGCGGCTTTGGCGCACGTGCAGCCGGCGTCTCCCCTGGAGTGGGTTTCGGCGGCGCCGCTCCTGCTCATCCTATGGAGCGTTCAGGCCTGCCTCTTTGTAGGCCCATTTGTCATCGCCCACGACTGCGGACACGGCTCGTTCTCGCGGAAGGAGTGGGTGAACTCGCTGATCGGGCACTGCTGCCTCGCGCCACTCCTCACGTAGTTCCACAGTTGGCGCATCGCCCACAACTGGCATCACACCTTCGCTCAGCTCCGTGTCCGTGACCCGAACTGGCCGGAGCAGATGCTGACCGCGACGCCGGGTTGGCGGCAAACGCGGCACGTCGAGCGGCGAGTTCCGCCACGAAGGCGGCGTGCGCTGGGGAGTCGAGCCCCTGCTGGAGGACCTCGAGCAGCCGCGCGCCGTCGCGCTCCAGCAAAGCATTCCGATCCAGCCAGAAGCCGGGGAACCGCCGGGAGCGGTATACGCCATCCGAGTCGGGCGCCTGTTCCACGAACTGCCCGTCCACGGTGTCGAACCAGACGACTCGCCGGTGGCGCACCAGGACCACCACGTACTCCTGGACACCTCCCTGCTGGTAGTCTCGCCTGCCCCCCAGATCGGGGGCCTCGGCGCTGACCGACACCTCCATGACCAGTTCCGGCACCGCGGTGATGTGATGATTGACTACCACGGCCTGGCCCCCGCAGTCCGGAGCCAGGCGCAAGACCACATCCGGATGCGGCTCACTCGCGGGTCCCAGGATCACGCTGGAATTGTCGGTGACTTCTACGCCCGGCGTCCGAATCCGATACGGGCCCGCACTCATGGTGGCATCGGCATGCACACTTCCGTGATCTTCCGTGACGGATAGCGGCATGATGACGACTCCTCCGACCAGTTCGGCAGACACATGGTCCGGCAGTCGTTCCGACACATGGTCCGGCAGTCGTTCCGACAGATGGTGGAAGGTGGGCTGGTCCAGGACGTCTCCCGCGTGGAATGGCAGGGGCTGAGGGTCCGGAAAAACCCGCCGCGCGCGGGGCGCAGCAAGGAGGGCGGTGGGCACGACGGACACTCCACAGCCGCGACAGCACGGACGGTCGTCGGTACTCTACCACGCGGTGCGGAGGACGAAGTCGCGCAGACGAACCGCGCGACCTGCCCGGAATGGATGTCGCGGATCCAGCAAATCTGGGAGTCACTTCCGAGCAACTGGATTCGCACGCCCGCACTGACCCGCGAGCCCGCGTCCGGTCGATGTCGTGGCGTCGAGCAGGGCTCCTGGAACCGGGTCACCGCGCGGCAGGTCCTTCACACCCCCCAGTGAGATGCAGGGGTCTCGACGAGACAGTAGGGGCAATCCCCCCGTGGTTGCCCCGCCGAGGACGGCCACAGGGCAGCCCGCTCTGGGAACGCACCGCCAGACTCAGAAATCCCCCCGTGGTTGCCCCACCGAGGACGACCACCGCCACGGCCTGCGGGGCAACGAAGCGGACCGGGATGGACTTGGTCGTGTCGCGACCGGGAGCGTTGCAGATCGGAGCAGGTACAGTTTGCACGCCTCTGGCAGCGCCAAACTGTGTCATCTCCGCCTGCCCTCATCTATTCCTGCACGGCGAGCGGGAGTATCGGTGGCGACGTGGTCGGGAGCCGTGGGAGCGCGCCGGCCCGAAAGTGGGTAGAGATGCTGTGCCCAGAGGCCGGGCGGAACCGTCTCGCCCACAAGGCCGTAGGAGTCCGGAAACCGCGCCGGTTGGTGGTAGGTGCCGAACAGGTAGTCAATTACCGGCAGGTGGACCGCGTAGTTCCGGTTCACCACGGCGGGGTCTGCGGAATGATGCCAGTGATGATAGAGCGGTGTCGCCACCAGGTATCGCAGCGGACCAAAACTCACACCCAGGTTCGCGTGAATCAGCACGGCGTGCAGCGAGACGAAGCCGATGTAGGTGTAAAGGACTTCCCGGGAAAACCCGAGCAGGTAGAGCGGGACGAATACCGTGGTCCGCGTCAGCATCACCTCGAGCAAGTGCAGGCGCGACCCGGCCAGCCAGTCCATCGTGACCGCGGAGTGATGGACGGCGTGGATCCGCCACAACAGGGGATGCTCATGGAGGCGGCGGTGGAGGGCGTACTGCGCCAAATCCGCCACCACCAGCATCTCCAGAAACTGCACCGGCATCGGCTGGCTACGCACCCATCCCTGAACCACCGGCGAGACTGCCCATCCAAAGACCAGGGGCCCGGTCGCCGTGGTAATCGTAAGGAGTACTGAGACGAGAAGGTTGGCCAGCGCAAAGTAGGCCAGATCGGTGGTCCACTCCGCGCGCAGCACCAACTGCTCGCGTCGCAGGGGAAAAATCCGCTCGAGTGGCACGAACAGCAGGGCGTTGAACAGAAGCCCCAGGAGCAGCGAATCGAGCCCCAACGGCGCCACCGAAATCGCCGTAGCTCCGCTCGGTTGTACGGTCGCCCCACCCAGCAAAACCGCCGCCGTGGCTGCCAGCATGCCGGCGTAGCCGAGGGCACGGTGGCGCCCGATCAGGAAGTTGGTAAGGCCCAAGACGAACGCGAACACCAGAACAGCCAGGAGCAGCCGGCGCAGCGTCTCCACACTCAAGCGGGAGGTCAACTCGGGGGTAGTCAGCAGCCAGGGGAAATGGAAGCAGAGGACACCCCCCAGGCCCATCATCCCCAGAAACGCCGCCAGATACCCGCTGATCTTGCCCTCACCGAAGCGCATGGGAACCGCGTCGTTCTGCGATGCATTCATGGGCTCACCTTGCTGTGCGGACCGCAGCGCAGGATCGGACTGCGCCCATCCACGCGGCCGGAGCGAGGGCGCGGCAAGTTCCGCATCCCCACATGCCGCTCGTGTGAAACATACCACACCGGAATTGCTGCGCCCACGCGTTTCAGCTTTGAGTCCTTCGCGGACCCTTCGATAGCCCGATGCAGATTGAGGAACGCCGATGCCTGACGAATGCCGCCGTGAATCACCCCCGCTTTCGAGCCCCTTCCACAATCACCCTCCCCCGGCACCGGACTCTGGAGCGCGGGCTCTCCGCCTCACGCAGACGGAGGCGATGGCCCTGGCCACGCTGGCAATCAGCGCGCCGGCCGACTTCGGTGAGGTGGAGTTCCAGATCTTTCGCAAGCTGGGCGCGCTGCTGTCCAGCTTCCGGGTCAACCCGACGGGGTCCGGCGGAGATCCCGGCTGACGCCGGTCTCCGCCGGGCCGGCGCCGCCGGATGGCTACCGGGACGGCGAACGCACCGCCAGGATCGCGCGCACGAACGCCGCAATCCGCTTGCCAGCCGGGTCATTTGTCTATGTGCACCCCGGCCGCTGCGAGAGCCCGGCGCAGAGTGCGCGCCGACAGTGAGAGCCATCTCGGGTCTCGTTCCGCAGGGAGCAGCAAAAATGGCGGCACAGCCGTGGCCGGC
The DNA here is from genome assembly GCA_005805375.1 of Actinomycetota bacterium. Taxonomy (GTDB): domain Bacteria; phylum Armatimonadota; class SYMT01; order SYMT01; family SYMT01; genus SYMT01. The sequence continues at coordinate 2,254 of SYMT01000286.1, read as the reverse complement.
TGGTGCTCCGCATGGGCACCGGGTGAAGCATCACGGCGAGCCTGCCGGTCCCTTCCAAACGCATCTTCGAAGCCGGCAAACCCCAGATGGTACGAGCCGCTGATCCCGACGACACCCCCAAGACTCCGCGGCGCCAGGCCGCGCGCGCGCAGGTAACGCGGATCCAATGCCGACAACGCCGCGAGATGTCCGCCCGCGGAGTGTCCGGAGACCACTCTAACCCCTAAGCTGAGACACACACCCATATGATTTGGCGGGGCTGAAGGTAGCGTCGGGGGGGAGAGTAGGCACGGAGAGTGAGTGATTGTCTACCCTCCCCCCGGTTCCACTACGGAGGGAATTCGATGGGTATGTCGCGACCGAAGCGCACGTTCGAGCGCGCGTTCAAGCTGGCCGTCGTTCGCCAGTTCTTGGGTGGCAAGAAACGTGCCGCACAGATTTGCCGGGAGCATGGGCTCTCGGCGACGTTGCTGCAGCGCTGGAATCAGCAGGACGCAGAACAGGGGGACGAGGCCTGGCCGGATGGGTCCGCGGCGGCCCCGGAGCACGATCCGAAAACGCGCATCCAGTTCCTGGATGCGCCGTTGGGGCGGGCCTACCTGGAAACGGAATTGCTGCGCCGGGCGCTGAAAGCGGCGGAAAAAGGGGGTTTTCTGCGCGGGAGAGAGGGGCGGTGCGCGCGGCGAGTGCGGAGCTGCTGGCAGAGTTGCCGTTGGCGCCGGCGTTTGCCCTGCTCGGCGTGGGGCGGGGGTCCTATTGCCGGGCGCAGGCACCGCGGGAGGCGGAGAGACGGGCACGCGGGACCCCGACCCCGAGGCAGCCGCGTGGGGGGCAGCCATTGAAGAGATCCTGACGGAGTTTCCGGGGTATGGCTACCTCCGGGTGGCGAAACCGCGCCAACGCGCTGGTTGGGAGGTCAATCACCAGCGGATCTACCGGGTGATGGGAGGCGCGGCGTGGCGGCAACGGCAGCCACGGGAGCGACGGGTGCGGACCACCGAGAGTGATCCGGGGTTGCCGGTGTATCCCAACTTGTTGGCGGACTGCGGATGGCGGCGGATGGCGCGGCCGGAGGAGGCGTGGGGAGCGGATCTGACGCACGTGCGGTTGGGGGAGGAGTTCTGCTCTCAAGTTCCGATGCGCGTTTCCCGTGTCGAGACCACGGTTGCCCACACTCGTCCGCGCAAACGTCCGCTGCAGGATGCAGTCCAGGCGCTCTCCGGAGGCGTCGTCCACGTCCGGGTGTACGCGGACGAAGGCCTGGTGGGGGAGGGAAGTGTCTCTTTCGGAAGAGCGCGCGGTGCTGTGCGTACCATCCAGGTGCTGGTAGAAGAAGAGCTGGCGTGACCCGGTTCATGTGCGGGCCATTCACGACGAACTGCTCCGCGAAACCGAGGATCACGGATCGGCAGGGCTTGCGATGTTCGGTGTCACAGCGGTAGCCGTGGCTCTCTGGGATCTCATCGGCAAAGCGGCGGGGCAATCCTGACTGCGCCTCTGGGGCGCGCGCGTTGAGCGAGTGCCCGCGTATGCGATGGTGGGCTGGCTCAACCACTCCGAAGACGAACTCAAGCCGATCGGCGCGAAAGTCGCTTCCCAGGGATTCCACGCGGTGAAGCTGAAAGTCGGGGCTTCGACTCTCGAAGAGGACGTGCGCCGCATCGAAGTCGTGCGCGCAGAGGTAGGAGCGGCTGTCCACATCATGGTAGACGCAAATCAAGTCTACACGGTCGCCGAAGCGATTCGGCCAGGCCATGTGTATCAAGAACCTGACTGCCTCTGGTATGAAGAACCGATTCCGGCCCACGACTACGAGGGACACGGAGCACTGGCGGCGGCACTGGGAATCCCTATCGCCACCGGCGAAAACCTGTACGGGAAGGAGCTATTCGCCGCGCTGCTCAGCCACCGCGGCGCGGACTTCGTCCAGCCCGACCTACCTACAGCGGGCGGGCCCACCGGAGTGATGGCCGTGGCCCAGATGGCTGCCGCGCAGGGACTTCTGTGGGCCTCGCACGGCGGCGGACCGGTGATGCTGTCTCTCCTCTGCTCCATGCCGGGAGGCGCCTGGCCGGAAACCGGATTTATCCCCGGGCGGTACCCGGTCATTGAGGACGGCTGCGCACTCGCGCCGCGGGGCCCAGATTTCGCGTGGGGGGTGACGGCCTGCGCATGGCGCTCGGTCGCCCCAAAGACGGCAGAAGAGCCGCATTCCGGCGATGGCCTGCGGCTCTTCGGGAAGCGCGGGGGAGGG
>SYMT01000285.1 GCA_005805375.1 Actinomycetota bacterium | reverse complement strand
AGAAGACCTCGGGCGCAGTACGGGGCAGGTCATCGCGGTAGATGACATGGCGGATCAGGTATTGGCTGACCCTGTCGGAGGCCCGGTAGGCATTCGTGAACTTGAAGCGCGTCAGGATCGGGTCGTCGGTCCAGGGAGGCGGATTCCCCGCGATGCGCTCGAAGAACACCCGTTGCCGTTCCGCGGCGAACTTCCAGTAGGTGTCGAACACTACAGTGGGACGGACCGGGAGCAAGTGGGTAAGAATGAGCGGTCGGGGTGGGACGTCCGCGGATTCGTCGTCCTCGAAGAGCCCGCGGACGTCCGGCGGGCGGCGTGGCGCGCGCGGACGCATGCCACCAGCCTTCTTCGGGGAAGCAAGCCGCTCGTGGACGTTCGCCAACGTTTCAGACAAGGTGCCGGTGTTGTTGATTACGCAGACCGGGTAGTGCACTGCTTCACTATCAGCGACTCGGTCGTACTCCAGGCGGAGTTTGTGCCAGTAGGGAAGGGCGTCATCGCGGTCGATTGGCGTCTCGCGGCGGATCAGGAGGACTGCATCCGGCATTACTCGGCCCCAACAGATCCGTTCGACCTCTATGAGTGCTTTGAGAATGTGCGGATCAATTCCGGCCACCACACCGTACACCCAGGTCGACCACCAGTACCGGTCCAGCACCACGTCGGTCCCCGCTTCAAGGAGCGGGACGATGCGCCGTTCGATGGCGTCTAGGTGGGCGGCAACGTGGAGTGCCTGGCAGCTTATCGGCGTGAGGTTCTCCACTTCGAAGCGGGCTGGGTCATGATGCACTTCGTACACCAGCTTGCCGACGCTCCCAGGCTCCTTACCTGGGAATGTCAGGAGTTCAACGTGCCTGTCGCGAGCCCGCAGGTCCTCGGCGAGCGCCGCAGAAAGGGTGGATTTCCCAACCCCGTCCGGCCCTTCAAAGACAATTAGGCGTCCGCTGCTTGCTTTTTTCCTTTTCATGATTAGCCGTCCAAGTTCGGCGGCGCGCCGCCATCGTGTCTGGCCCCGCACACCACGGCCCGGGCCGCGGCGATCAGCGCGCCAAGGGCGGGACCGCAGGCAGGCCGCTGGTCCAACTTCTCAACTCCGGCAAAGCACGTCACCCTGACAGGCGTGAGTCCCGTCTGCTCGGCGAAAAAGGCACCGAGCCGCGCCAGGCCCAGGTAGTTACCGTAGGCTTTCACGAAGAGCTGCTGGGTAGCATAGAACGCGTTAACAGCCAACGTCCCGCGGTCGTAGTCCGGCACGAAGCTCACATGCTGCAGGCAGGGAAATCCCTGCTGAGCGCCTCCAATGTGGTCGCGGGCAGGATCGAAGATCCCGACTTGGAACATCGACCTGCGTGTCGATCTCTTGCAACGCTGGATGAGGAATTCCAGTTGGTTCCCCTGTTCGGGAAGCTTGCCAATGGGGATTTCGGGCAATCGCTTGCCGGTCTTCGGATCAACGCCAGAGGCGATCATGCGGGCAAAGTAGAGCCCATTGCGGTTCTTGTGTGGGTCCATCGCAACGTAGCTGGGCAGGTTCACCAGGTACTCCTCAAACAGCCTCTTCCGGTCGCCCTTGGCCTGCCGCCAAAGGGACTGTGGGAAGATGGTGTTAGCGACTGTCCCGACGCCCTGGTGACCGTTAGCGATGAGGCAGGTATCGAGCGCCTTCCGCACACCATCGTCCTCAACGGGTACCCCGTCGGTGAAGCCGGTGATGCTCAACGTGAGTGGTACGATCGCCTCGCCGCGACGCGAAATCAACTCCAGGAAAGCGCGCGACCATGCGACGGAGAGATTAGGATCTTCGATGTGGTGCTCAATAGGCATGGGGGGGATCCGCTTACTCATCATCATCGCCCTCCTCCGGTTCCAGGTGCCGGTATTCGCAGAGCCCAACGTACTCCTTGCGCGAAACCCGAACCATCACTGCCCACGGCGTGTTCGGGGTTTGGACCCGGAAAATCCCGGGCCGCTTCGCGAGAAACTGCCGCCCCCCGCCAAGATCACCCACGAGTTCCAGGCCATCGGACTCGGACAGGGCGCCGGCAGGCAGGAAGAGATCGGTCCCCACCTCGGCGTCTACCGTGGGCTGAAGGTAATGGATGTCGGCTATGATTAACGGGTTGCTCGTCGTTTGGCCGAGCAGCACTTGGCGGATCTTGGGCAGACCGCACTTATTGAGTTCGGCGGCGCGCGCCGGCGTGATCATCTTCAGGCCATAGGCAAGGTGCGTGGCGAGCGTCTCGTAGCCCATCCCCAAGCTGCACGCCACGGTATAGACTTGATGGGGTAATGCCGACTGCGGGTCCCAGTTGCGGAGTACGAACGCTTTGCACACGGCGATCTTCGGTGCGAGAAGGTAGCCCGCGAAGGCATCGACGAGAAACTCGTTGGGAATGCACATTCCGCCTCGCGGCTCCTGCTTCAGTTCGTCGATGGTCGAGCCGTGGCCGAAGACATGGTGTCCGAGTTCGTGCGCGCAGGTGAACGCGCGCCGCGGTAGCGGCCGTAGCGCAGAGAGCATGATCCGCGGCGGCTTCGCCCGATAGTAGATGCCCTCCATGCTGACGTCCACGAAGCGGACTTCCACCTTCAGGCGCCTACAGACCTCGTAGACACAGAGGGGTGTGCGGTCGTTGAAGCCCGCTTCTTCGCGCACTTCGACGGACTTCACCAACGCTTGCCGGGCAAGACTTGTCCTGTTGGGAGTCACTCCTCATCCTCCTGGCCCCGCATGGTCGCTAGGATGGCGAGCAGCCGTTCGAGATCGGCGGGCTTGAGCTTCTGGAGTTCCCGCGCGGCGAGCTGCACCCGATCGCTGTGCGGATCAACCGTCGCTACGCCCTCACCGGCAAGCCAAGAGACACTTACCTTGTAGATCTCGGCGAGCTTGGTAAGTTCCTCAGCAGTGACGTTGCGGTTGCCTGCCTCAGCTTCGGAGATGGAGGGCCGGTGCAGCCCGAGCATCCTGGCAACATGCCCCTGTGACAGGCCAGCCAACTTCCGCGCTTCGCGGATGCGATGGGCGATGATCTGTTTCTTCGGATCCGATGGGTGCGTCACGCTTTCTTCCCCTCCGACCCATAGACCCGGCAGAATGCCTCGGCGGTCTCTTGGATGGTATGCTTGCGCTTGCCGTCGTCCGTGACGTAGATGTTCTTGATCTTGGCGTCGTTTGGCAGCGGAATACCCAGCTCGCGCGCGAGCCCCCGGACTATTCCTGGGATCAGCAGGCTATCGAAGCCAGGCAGGTCGTCGAGCGGACAGCAATCCCGGGTGACCCCTTCCAGATCATGTCCGCAGTCGACCTGGATCTCCCGGTGCAGCTGGATGAGTTTTTCCACAACGATGGGTGAGGCCATGGCATCCTCCTTGTCTTTAGTAAGTAAATCTTACCAGTAGTAAGGGGGCTAGTCAAGCCCCAAAACGAGCGGGGCCAGCCCGCCTGCGTCGCCGGGCCTCTGGCTTGCAACTGCACCGCATTCCTGACGGCCGGAAGTTGAAAAGAGCAAAGTCTACGGGAAACACTGATCCCCAGCACCGACCCAAGCCGGTCGGACGCGTACCCCGACGTATCGCTGGAGCCGATCTGATCAGGTTCCGGCCCCCCGTGCGCCGTGCAGACACGTACGCTCCATCATCGCCAGGCGTTCTCCTTTCGCCATGAGTCAAGGTTTGACGAAGGTGGCCCTCGCATCATGGCGCGGAGATTCGACCCGCGGGACCGCAACCCCTGGGACCGCAAACCCCTGTGGGAACTACGCGCTCTGTGCGCGACTGCGGAGTGCCCGCATGTATCCCAGCGTGTAGGCCGTGTGGGTCTGTTCTCCCGGGACATGGTCGGGAAGGAGTACTCCGTCGAAATTCACGTCGCGCAGGGCGCACAGGACCGCGTGCATGTCCACGTAGCCGTTGTCCACAAAGGTCTCGCGGAAGAGGGGCAGCGGCTGATCCACGTTGCGGAAGTGGATCTTGAAGATCTTTCCGGAGGCGCCGAAATGTCGAATCATCTCCACTGGATCCTTGCCCATCTGCGGTCCGCCTTCGGCCCAGGTCCCGACGCAGTGGCAGAGGCCGAAGTTGGGGCTGTCCGCCATTTCCAGGGCGCGTTCGAACGCGTGGTAGTCGCGGAACACACGCGCAACGCCGCCAAGCGATGCCACCGGCGGATCGTCCGGATGGAGCCCGATGCGCACTCCCACCTCTTCGGCGACCGGCAGCACCGCCCGGATGAATCGGGCAAAGGTCTCCCAGATTTCGTCGTCTGTGTATTCTCGACCATGCGACAGCGGCAGCGCCCTGGCCCGGTCCAGGTCGAACTCGCGAGTCATGACTCCGCCGCGGGTCGGACTCATCCCGGTCTGATAGTACGGGAGCAGCTTGATGTTCGCCATGTGGGCGTACGTGGTATACGTGATGCCGGCGCGACCCAGGGCACGCAGATAGCGCTGGTACTGGGCAATCTTCTCGTCCTGCCCTGGCAGGCCCAGCGTGAGGTCCGGGTCGCAGTGCAGATCGAGGATGCCGATGTTGTTCAACCGGATCCCGTGCTCCCCGAGCAGATCGCGGGTGCGCGCCATATAGTCGTAGTTGGCATCCTCAATCGTCGTCCAGATCGTTGCAGCGTCAATCGCCATTTGCTGGAAGAACGCGAGTTCCTCCGGCGCCGGGCGTGGACTCATGCGGTGGCCGATACGGATGCGGGGCTCTGCGGGGTTCATGGATGCATTGTGGACCGGTCGGGCGCCGGCCCGGGTGGGTCCGGCGCACAGGGGCTCCGGGCGATATCAGAACAGCGAGCGGAGCGGCTCACCCTCGGCGGCGGGGAAGGGCCGGTTCGTTGCATCGTAGATCTGGGTGTGGGATTCCACCCCAAAGCGGTCGAAGATCGTCGCCCCCAGGTCTCCGGGCGTGACCGGATCGGTGTCCGGATACGCACCGGTCGCGTCGCTGGCGCCGTAGACGGTGCCGCCGCGCACGCCGCCGCCCGCCAGCGTTGCGGTGTAGCAGTACGGCCAGTGATCGCGCCCGCCGGAGGCGTTGAGTTTGGGGGTGCGCCCGAACTCCCCTACCGAGACAACCAGCGTGGACTCGAGTAGTCCACGCTCATCCAGGTCGGACAGCAGCGCAGACAACCCCCGATCCATCGGGGGGAGCAAATGATCCCGGAGTTGGGCGAATACGTCGTCGTGACTGTCCCAGTTCTGCCCCTGCTGTTTGAAATCGTAGACATTGACGAACGGGACTCCCGCCTCGACCAGCCGCCGGGCCAGCAGCAGGTTCTGGCCGCGCATCTTCGAACCGTACCCTTGCTGCCTTCCGCCGGAGGGAGCCGGTGCGGGGCCGGGACCGGGGTAAAGGCCGTAACGCTCGCGCGTCTTCGGCGTCTCGCGCTCGATCTCCAGTGCCCGCCGCACCTCCTCTGAGTCGAGCAGGTGAAACGCCTTCTCGTAGAACACGCGGGTCTGCGCCGTCTCCGGCACGGCCGACAGGGGTGCGTCGGGAACCTCCAGGGAGCGGAGGAGCCCGCGGCGGAGGCCGAGGCGTGCTGTACCGACCCCCTCGGGCAACCGGAGCGTTTCGGCGTGGTAGGCCAGCCGCTCCGGATCAACCTCAATCTGGAACGGCGCGCAGCGCCCACCGAGAAACCCGGGGGTCTGTCCCGGATTCCGCAGCACGTTGTTCATCACAAACGGCAGGGCGGCCCAGGGTACGGGCAGTTCCCGCGGCTGCCAGACGCGGCTAAGGATGGCGCCGAACGCTGGGTAGGTTTGGGGCGTATCCGGGAACGTCTCCCGGTCGCCCCCCACGGGTGCACGTCCGGTCAGCAGGTTTGCCGAGGCGGAGTCGTGTGCGGTCATCGCATGGTGCACGCTGCGCACGAGTGCGATGCGATGCATCTGCTTCGCCAGAAGTGGAAGGTGCTCGCAAATGCGGATCCCATCCGCGCTGGTCTTGATGGCGCGGAACGTTCCCCGCACCTCGGCCGGAGCCTCCGGTTTCATGTCGAAGGTGTCGTGGTGACTCGGCCCTCCGTAGTGAAAGACGAAAATGCACGCACGAATACGGCCCGCCCTGGCTGCACCACCGGCGGCTCGTCCCGCGCGGCCGGAAGCCGGGCCGTCCCGCTGAACCTGTGCCGCAGCCGCCTGAGCCTGCCAGAGCGCACCCAGATTCAGACCGAGGGCGCTGCCGCCTCGCAAGAGGCTGCGGCGCGAAAGTGCCCGTTCAAGCTCAGAGGTCATGCGATGCCTGTTACTCCGCGAAAGTGATGCGATGCACGGCATCATCTTCGCGCGGTCACGCCCACATCCCTCCTCGTTCACTCGCTCAGGCCAGGATGGAGCGTACTACCTCACCGGCGGTGTCCGTCAGGCGATACGGGCGGCCCTGATGCAAAAACCTGAGGTGGCGGTGATCGAGTCCCAGCAGGTGCAGAATGGTCGCGTGCAGATCGGGCACCGAGACCGGATCCTGTACGGCGCGGTAACCGAGCGGATCGGTCGCCCCGTGGCTTACACCTCCGCGCACGCCGCCGCCGGCCATCCAAGTCACGAAACCGTGGGGATTGTGGTCCCGTCCCAGCGTCCCCTGCGACACCGGCAACCGCCCGAATTCACCGCCCCACACCACCAGCGTATTGGCCAGGAGGCCACGCTGCTTCAAGTCCGTCAGCAGCCCGGCGATCGGCTGATCCGTCTCCGCACAGCGCTCGTGGTGGTTCCGGCGCAGGTTGGCGTGGGCATCCCACTCTCCGCCCGGACCACCGCTGTACACCTGCACGAAGCGCACCCCCTGCTCCACCATGCGGCGCGCCATCAGGAGCTGTGTGCCGAACGGGCGGCTCAAGAAGTTGTCCATACCGTACAGCTTCTGGGTAGCCGCGCTCTCCCCGGACAGATCCACCAACTTGGGCGCCTCGCTCTGCATGCGATAGGCGAGTTCGAAGCTCTCCAGCCGGGCTGCCAGCACCTCTTCCCCCGGATGGTGATCGGCATATTCCTGATTGAGGCGAGCGAGCAGATCGAGCTGCGCCCGTCGTCCTTCAATGGAGACATCCGTCGGGGTATCAAGGTCCAACAAGGGACTGCCCGTGGGACGGAAATGCGTACCCTGGTGCGCTCCCGGCAGGAAGCCGGAACCCCACAGTGCCTGACCACCGACCGGCACGCCGCGCGGGTCGTACATGACGACGAAGCCGGGAAGGTCCCGATTCTCACTTCCGAGGCCGTAAGTGACCCAGGAGCCGGCGCTGGGAAAGCCCATTCGCGGCAACCCGGTGTTCATCTGGAGCAGCGCCGGCGCGTGGTTGTTTGAGCCGGAACGGCAGGAGCGGAGAAACGCGATGTCATCCACACACCCGGCGAGTGCGGGGAAACGATCGCAGACCCAGGCTCCGCTCTGGCCATGCTGGGCAAACGCGAAGGGTGTGCGCATCAGGGGGCCTGGCTTGCCGAAGAACGCATCTACCGTTTCACCCAGTGCCTCTCCATGCCGCCGGTTCAATTCCGGTTTCGGATCGAAGAGGTCTATCCCACTCGGCCCGCCGTACATGAACAGCCAGATAACGGACTGTGCTTTCGCGGGAAAGTGGGTCGTGGTGGGGTTTTGACCCGCGGCCCCCACCCCTTTCGCGACCCCGCTGCCTGCGGCGCGGCTCGACGGGCGCAGCACTCCCTGCTCCTGAAGAAGTCGGGCGAGACCGACGATCCCCGCCCCCATCCCCGCGTGCTGCAGGAACGCCCGTCGTCCGAGGGCCCCGCCCGGCACGGCCGGATGCGTCGGTCCGGGCGAGACAGGATCATTCTGAGCCATAGAGGTTCCTCGCCGATCTTTCGGAGTCAATCCAGGTAGACGAACTCATGCAGTCCGAACAGCATCTGGCAGTAGTCCACCAGAGCATGTGGGGCCGGATCATCCGCGCCTCCCCCCGGCGCTTCCGCTGCTCCGGTTTGCGTGGAAGCAGCCGACGCGGGAGCACCCGAACCGATGCGTCGCGACTGCTGCTGCAGGAACTCCACTCCCGCCGTCCACTCCGCGGCGCTCGGCGCTCTTCCGAGAGTGAGATGATAGGCGCGCCGCACGTGCGCGAAGGGATGATCGCCGATCTCGCGACGGATCCGATCGGCCAGATGCCGCGCCTGATCCCGCACGAACCGATCGTTGAGGAGCGCGAGCGCCTGCGGCGCCACGGTGGTCACGTTCCGCTGGGCGCAACTGGCGGTCGGGTCCGGCACATCGAACGCCTGCAGGAACGGGAGCGGGTTGGAGCGCTTGACGAAGACATAGATGCTTCGCCGCCAGGTAGCCGGTCCGTCCCGCGCGTCTCGAGGCCAGACGAGGCCATACTTCGCTTCGGTCTCGTGGATGGCGCCCTCAGGCATCGGCGGCCGCACGCCCGGTCCAAACCGGGCCTCATTCAGGCAGCCACTCACGGAGAGGATTGCGTCCCGGACACACTCTCCCTCGAGGCGGAGCACCTCTCGGCGGGAGACAAGGTGATTGTCCGGATCCAGGCGAAGCGTTTCCGCGCTCGTGTGCGATCCCTGGCGGTATGTGGCGCTGCTGACCAGCAGCCGGTGCAGCCGTTTCAGCGAATAGGCGCCGTTCGCTGCAAAGTCCGCGGCAAGCCACTCCAGCAGGCCCGGGTGACTCGGAACGTCCCCCCGCGCGCCGAAATCGGCAGGAGTCCCGACAAGTCCGCGGCCGAAGTGCTGCTGCCAGACCCGGTTCACGGCCACCCGTGCGGCGAGTGCACCGGCGCCGCGCACCGGGTCCGTCAGCCAGGAAGCAAGTGCGACGCGCGGGGGAACGCCGGTGGGTGATCCGAGACGGGTGTCCGGGAATGCGGTGACCCCTGGTAGATAGCCTCCGGAGCGGGCTACGAGCGACGCCGGCGCCGGCAGCGGGCTGCCCGTCACCCAACCGCCCCGGCCCGCACGCTTCTTGCCGGCCACATCCCCCAGTGTCAACATTGTCGCACCCGCCGGACCCCACTCCAACGGCAGGGGGCGCTGCACACGGCGGGAGCCCGCGAATGTGGCCACCAACTGGTAGTAATCCTGCTGTGTCACCGGATCGAATTTGTGGTCGTGGCATCGGGCGCAGCCCACCGTCAGGCCCAACATCGAGGTGCCCACAGTCGAGACGATGTCGTCCAATTCGTCGTAGCGCGCCTGGTCGTTGAACCCGGGGGAAACGGTCGGCCCGGCCGTGCAGAATCCGGTCGCAGCGATTGCCAGTGGGTTCTGTGGCGCGAGATGGTCGCCCGCGACCTGCCACCGCAGGAATGTGTCGTACGGAAGGTCCTGGTTCAGCGCGCGAATCACGAAGTCACGATATGGGTAGGCACCCGGCCGGTCCCAATCCGCCTCGTAGCCGCCGCTATCCGCGTACCGGGCGAGATCCAGCCAGTACCGGGCCTGACGCTCGCCATAGCGTGGGGACGCCAGCATGCGATCAACCCATTTCTCGTAAGCGCGGGGATCGGGGTCGCGCACAAATGCCTCGACTTCGTCCGGCGTGGGAGGCAACCCCGTGAGATCGAAGCTGAGACGCCGCAGCAGTGTGTGCCGAGGCGCCTCCGGGGCGGGCTGCAGCCCCTTCCGTTCCTGCGCTGCCCGTACGAACCGATCTACCGGGTTCCGGCGCCAGGCCGCGTCCGACACGTCGGGCAGAGACGCCGCGCGCAGCGGGCGGAATGCCCAGTGCGTTCCGCCGGACTCGGGGGGGCTGGTCTCTGCCCCCACAGGGGCCGCTTCGGTCGGATCCGCCGCCACTGCTCCCCCCCGGATCCATGCGGCGATGGCCGCGACTGTCTCCGGAGCAAGACGTTCCCCTCCCATCGGCATCCCCGGGAGATCCAGTCCGGCCACCTGGCGGTACAACGGGCTGTGTTCCGGATCGCCGGGCACCACTGCCGGGCCGGCATCCCCACCCGCCTGGAGCGCCTCCCGGCTTGACAGGTCCAGCCCCCCGGCACGCCGCTGCGCTGAATGACAGCCCACACATCTCGCAAGCAATACCGGCCGCACAACCCGGCTGAACAACTCCGGCCCGGGTATCCCTGCCGGCACCGACGCCGTTACCGCCGCAGCGCTCCAACCCGGCTGCTGCGGCTTGTGCCCGGCGGCCTCGTGGAGCGCCAGCACCTGCCACGCAAGCACGCAGCCTAATCCAAGACCTGCCGGTCCGCCCCAGGAAATACACGGTTTTCTTGCGCGCATTCAGCCCCTTACGAGAGGGATCTCACGCCGGGATGGCGGAGTTTCCGTCCACCAACAGTCTGACCACCCGCCGTTAAGGTCCGGTGAAGGGCTGTGGGGACATCCCTGGGGTCGAGTTGCGGTTCTAAGGCGGATCTAAAGCCGCTTCGCTGACGGGGCCGAATCGGCGACGGATTGAGCGTATCGGCTCCCGCAGGTAACTGCCAACCTGAGCGTTTGGACGGCTCGGAGTTCCGTCGTTTGATTGCTGCTCGGTTTGCGTCGGTCATCCGACTATCCCACTGTGGGCGCTACTTCAGAAGATCTTCATCTGAGCGGGCTAGGCTGATGGCAGCACGCAGCGGGGACGCCCGAATTGGCAGGACCTCACGATGCGTGCTGGAAACGCTTCGATGTGGAATACCCTCTCGGCCGTCACCGTCTGCTGGGCGATGACGGCAGTACTGCTGTTCGGCGATCCAACCGATCCGCCGATGACCAGGACAGACAAACCTGGTCTCCCGAGTATCGGGATTTCAGCCGAGCTACCGGCACGGCCTCCCGCGTCCGGTAGGCCTGCTGTTGCGCTGAGTCCGCCCGGCATTCAGTGGTTCACGGAACTCAAGGAGGGCCTGGCGGAGGCGGCCCGCACCGGGCGTCCGATCCTGTTCGTTTCTGCGGCACCGAGCTGCGGAGGGATTCCGGGGAACTGGTGACCGGGCAAACAACAGATGGACAGGAGTTTCCTGTCCCAGCCCGCGGTAGTCGCCGCCTCCCGCCGTTTTGTGTGCATTCGCCCGCTGACTTACGAAGACAGTGACGCTCACGAGTTCATGCGAAAGCTGCTCGTCGGCCGCTCCGGCGAGGTTGAGAACACCACCTGCTGTCTGCTCTCACCCGACGGCCGGCGCCCGCTGACCCGGCCTTCCCGCGGCTTCCAACAGGTCTACCGGGACGGCCCCCAAATGGCGGAGTGGATGGAATTCGTGGCGGACCAATGCGCCACCGATCGGGTCACAGCCCGGCAGCCCGAAGTTCCGATCCGCACCCTACCCAGGATTTCGACTGTCCGTTTAGCGCTGGCCACCGCCGCCGCGGACAATGTTCCGCTGGCAATCCTGTATGCTCCGAACCGTGCCGACCGGGCCCGGGGCCTGCAGCAGCTCGCGAAGCTGGCATGGCACGCGGACAACATCGGCCGGTACGCCTTCGCAGTCGTGGAATCAGAGAAAGAACTCCGCGCCATCAGCCCGGCAAAGCCGTCGCCCGGCTTGCTGCTGATTCAGCCCGATCGCTTCGGCCTGAAAGGGTCGTTACTGGCGCACACCCCCGTCACGAGCGGCGGTTCCCGGCTGGCGGCAGCACTGCGGGACGGACTGAAACGATTCCGCCCCCGCACGACCAGCGGTTTCGAGCACATTCGGGCCGGGCAGATCGAGGGCGCCTTTTGGGAGACGGCCCTTCCGGTAACCGATCCCCAGGAGGCCGCGGCCCGGGCACGCCACCGACCGTCAGCCGGAGGAGCTGTTTCCCCACCGGCGCCGTGACTGTGGCAGGGGACCGTCACACCGGCGGGTGACTCCACATCGAACCAGGGGCCTGGATCACCCTCCCGGCCCCCCGGCGCCTGTCCGAAGTCTGTGGCCGGGTAATCGGCGGCCACAGCATCATTGCCCCAGCACCTGCCGGTACGCCGCCAGTGTTTCGCGGGCACAGCGCTTCCAGCTAAAGAGCCGAGCGCGGCACAGCCCTGCTTCGGACAGCCGCGCGCACCGGTTGGGATCGTGCAGCAGCGCGGCCAGGCCGTCGGCAATCGAACGCTCATCGGTCGGGTCCACCAGAAGGGCAGCATCTCCCACCACTTCAGGGAGTGACGAGACGTTGCTGGTCAGAACCGGAGTGCCGCAGGCCATCGCTTCCAGGGGCGGGAGGCCGAAGCCCTCGTAGAGACTGGGATAAACGAACAGATCGGCCGCCGCGTAAAGGACCGGCAGGTCGGCGTCGGCCACGTAGCCTGTGAAGACCGGCTCGCGATCCTGGCCCGCGGCGGAAATCGCTGCGTTCAACTCCTCATTCCCCCATCCCTTCTTGCCCACCAGCACGAGTTGGTGAGGGACGGAGGGAGCAACACGTGTCCAGGCGCGCACCAGGCGCGGGAGATTCTTCCGCGGGTGCATGTGGCAGATGGAGAGCACATAGGGGCCGGTAATACCGAACCGATCCCGAACAGCACGCTCCGCGGCGCGCCGATCCTGCGGCTGAAAGGAGTCATCCACTGCGTAGGGGGTGACCGTCACCCGTTCGGGCGGGAGATCGTACAGCTCGACCAGGTCCTTGCGAGTGGCCTCGCTTCCGGTCAGGATCGCCGCGGAACTTTCCACTGCCTGGGGGATCAGCCAGTTCAGCAGGAGCCGGTGTTTGAGCGGGAAGAACTGCGGGTGGCGCCGGAACGAGACATCGTGGATGGTGGTGACCACCGGACACGGCGCGACGGGCGGGACGATGTATTGCACGTGAGCGATTTCGACCCGGCGCCGCCGAAGATCGCGTGGGAATACGAGCGGAGTCCAGGTCCACCGCGGGGACGCCGGCAATACGACTGCGCGGACATTGGAGCGCGCAAATCGTACGAGATCACTCGGCTCCCACGTGTACAGCAGCAGATGATCGTCGTCTTGGACCGCGTCCACCAGCGCCCGGGACAGTCCCAGCGCATAAGAGCGGTCCCCGGTCTTATGCGCCGTTATGGTGCGACAGTCAAGCGCGATTCGCATCATTGCCCTCTTGCCCCAGTTCGCCGTCCACGTTCGTTCACCTCCCCACCGAGAGCGGATGACGTGAGGCGCATACCGACGTGCCGGACACACCCGGGGGTCCCTGGAGCGCAGTTCCGCACATTCACTCGCTTCCCATCCACAATCCACCCTTCGACCATTACCGTTCACCACTCTCCACCCGCCATAGACCGGCGCCCCGAATCCCCAACCTGATGAGAAGAAGGGCAATCCGACCCTTCGGACCAACTGCAACGGTAGAACCCACCGCCGGGTGGGCGAAGGGGCTAGGTGACACAGATGAAGCTGGGAGTGGCGGGGCTATTGGGGGACGGCTCCCCGGACGCAGTGCGACGGGTTCGAGCCCTGGGATTCACAGCGGCCTCCTGGATGCCCGCATCGCTTGACATGGTGCGGGATACGGCTGCGCTGGACGCTGTGCGAGACGCGCTGGCCCGCGAAGACATGGAGCTGTGCCAGTTGCTCCCTCCGCAGTACCCGAGTCTCGTACATCCTGATGCTGCGGTGCGCGCGGCGGGGATCGAAGCGATGACCGAAGTGCTGCGCGCTGGGGTGCGGCTCGGTGCGGGCAACGTCTACGTCCGCCCCGGCAGCCTGAATGCACGCGGACCCTGGACTCCTCATCCGGACAACCACCTCGCCGAAACCCGCACCCGTCTGGTGGAGAGCCTGCGTGCCCTCTGCACGCGGGCGGAAGAGATCGGCATCCGGGTGGCCGTAGAAGGGCATGCGGTTTCGCCGCTGGATACCCCCGAAGTGGTCCGTGACGTGGCGGATCGGGTGGGTTCCGCCGCGCTCGGATTCAACGCCGATCCCGTCAACTTTGTGCGCAACCTGGATCAGGCGTATCGTAACTCCGACCTCATCCGGGAGTTGTTCGACCTCCTGGGCCCGATTACCCTGTGCGGCCACGCGAAGGATGTGACCACGGAAGATCGGCTGGTCGTGCATGTGGCGGAGTGTGTACCGGGGCAGGGATATCTCGATCACGAGCTCTTCCTGCAGCGCTTCGCCGCTTGCTGCCCGGGCGGAGTGGTGCTGATTGAACACCTGCCTGCGGAGCGGGTCCCCGAAGCCCGCCGGGCGCTGTTGGAGTTCGCGGACCGGGCCGGGGTCAGTTTTCAAGAGGGATAACGTGCGCCTGCTCGACAAAACGATTCTGATCACCGGCGGCGCCACCGGCATCGGTCGCGCCGCCGCACTGGAGATGGCGCGAGAGGGTGCGGCCATCCTCATCGCCGATCTCAACGCGGAAGATGCGCTCGCAGCCGTGGCCGCGATTGCTGCCGCCGGGGGACAAGCGCGCTTCGTGTCGTGCGACGTGACGCGCGAGGAAGAGGTCCGCAGCGCCGTCCAGGCGGCCCGCGACTGGCGCGGCGCACTCCACGGACTGGTGACGGCCGCGGGCATCCTCCAGGGGGCTTTCCAGACCATTGAGGAACTCGACCTTGCCGTGCTGGAGCGGGTGATGGACGTCAACCTCATCGGGACATTCCTCGCGTGCAAGTATGCCGCCCCCCTTCTGGCAGGGTCCGGCGGCGGCGTAATTCTCTGCATTGCGTCCGGCGCGGGAATTCGGGGCCCCAGCTCCTCGCTGGCCTATGGAGCAAGCAAGGCTGGAGTGCAGGGGCTCTGCTATACGCTGGAGCGCCAACTTGCGCCGCGCGGCATCCGCCTGAACGTGGTCTGCCCCGGATCAGTGGATACGCCGCTGAAACGGCAGAATGTGCGCGACGGCGCGGTGGCCCGCGGTGAAGATCCGGAGACCGCAGTCACGTCGGCGCGGTTGGTGAATCCAGCCGGGGTAGCGAAGATCCTGGCGTTTCTCGCTTCGTCCGACGCCGACTACCTGCTCGGCACCGTCTTTACCCGATAGGCGGGCCCGACGAGGAACGCCAAACGTTCATCTCGCCGCCGGGCTTCAGAAGCGGATCGTGAACTGGCCGAAGTAGCTCGTGTCGTCGAACGGACGTCCCCCGCCGCCGTCCGTCACCTGATTTCGACGGGTGAATCGGGACAGGACCTCAAATCGAGCCCACGGGTTCACGTCGTGCCCGATCCCCATGAGCAAGGTATCCGAATCCAGGTTGAGCCCCAGCAACCGCGTGTCCCGAGCTCGCTCATACCCGAACCGCACATTTGTGCTTCGCGAAAAGTAAAGCCGCAGGCTCCCACGGAAGTAGGAACTGCGGGCAGCATCCGACCGCTGTGTGTTCTGGCTTCCACTTTCGAGCTGAAACCCGAGCCAGCTCACCAGGAGCGGACCGGAAATGCCAGCCCCGATGCCTTCGTTTGGCCCGAACATCCCGTACGGGTTGAAAAACCGGAACTGGTCCGGGTTCTCCTCCGCCCGTTGGTAAAAGCCATGCAACACGTACTTGCCGATCGGGACGCTCAGCATGGCATGGTAATCCGAAGGTGCCAGGGAACTCTGGAACTGTGTCGCTGTGCTCGGCGCGGTCTTGAGAGAATCCGCCGTTCGGGTGCCGAACTCGAGATTGGCTCGACCGATCGTTCCACCGATCTGGGCTCCGGGGCGCAAACCGCGCGGATCGGCGAGGAACGAACGTGAGGCCAGTGAGCCGGCCTGTGACGCATGGCGGGGAGTTGGGGCTCCCGGCTGCGGCGCCGGTAATGTGCTCGTCATACCCGAAACAGGAAGTGTGTCGAAGGTGTGTTCCTTACTCCGCTCGTTGGCACGCAGACGGGTCAGGTGAGCGGTCAACCGCTCCAACTCCACATCCATCTCCTGCCGATCCACTCCCAACGGCTCCAGATCCCCGCGGAACCAGAGATACAGGCCACGAAAGCGATCCAGATCCTGGAAATACCGCCCGTCGCTCGTGCTAGCAGCCACGGAAATGCGATCACGCAGACTCCGGAACAGGCGTTGCACGGTCACGGCGAACTCGTACCGGGTGAACCGCTTTCCACCGGTAAACGAACCCAGCGCGAAGCCGGTCGAATAGCCACGTTGTTCCAGCGCTCGAATCGCCGAGTAGGCGGGATCGGTTAGAGGCGGGCGCTCAAACGCTCGCTCGTGCGACATAGCCGCCACCCCCGAAGAAGCGAAGAAGACACTTCCCCCGAGAGCCAGACTCAGCACCCATCTGCGCATTCAGTGACCACCTGCAGGATTGACATACCTACTGTTACTTTAACATGCGAAAGCCGCCGGGTCATACGGCAACCCGAAGTCGGGCGGCCGATGGCCTCCCACCTCGTGTCAAACTCGGTCGCATCAGATCACCGCGCGAAAGAAGAAGGGGTCAATCGAAACCGCCACCGGCGACGAGCCGTTCAGCCCCAGCAGCGTCCGCTCGGAAAAGTTGTGGTTGCGTTGATAGCGGACGCCCTGGGGGAAGTTCGCCTGGTCCGGTTCATTACCCGTCGAGAAGACTCCATGGAAGTCATTTCCGACTGCCTGGAGATCCGCATAGTCGCCGATGTAGGGGTCGAACGTTCGGGCGGGAATCTGCGCCGGGACAGTAGCCAGCACCGCATTGCTCCATGTTGCTCCCTGGTTCGCCGACGTCTCGAACTGCGTGATCCACCGCGACACGCCGTTCACCTGCCGCAGCTCCTGGAACAGCAGCCCCACGACACCCTGCCCGTTCACCGCCAGTGCCCCGTTGATCGCCGAGGGCTGCGTGCGCAGGTCGGATGCGGACCACGTCTGACCCCGATCCCCGGACCGGCGCAGGTGCAGGGTGTAGGCCCCGCTGCGCCGATCGCCCCAGGCCAGATAGACGGTGCTGCTGTTGCGTGGATCAACGGCGAGCGATAGGTGTCCGCCCGTGCGCTGCTGTCCGAGAAAGTGATTCCATTGGAACTGCACACTGCGCGCCACGTGCGCGCCCGGAAGGCCATCAGCCGCGTCCCGGAGGCTCGAGAACGTTGTCGCTCCCGCTGCCCAGTTGTCGTCGCGGGCCACCACCACATCGGCCACGACCTCCCGCGTCACGCGGTCGAAACTGCGCCACCCGTAGTAGGTCGCATAGATGGTGCCGTCGGCGTGGCCGGCAAGGCGTGTCTGGGGGCCATTCTGGCCGGAAGTGCCGCGCGGCTCGACACGAAGCGTCTTGAACGCGCCAGACGCCGCCGCGCTGAGCGACCGATCTACGGAGGCCGTGCGACCTCCCGGCGCCTGAAAGTCGTTGCTCCCCACATACACGCGGTCACGCGCAACTCCCGAAGACGCCACCAAACTTTGCGCTTCTACCCACGGTTGATCCACACCCGCCCGATCGACCAACACCGACATCTGGGATGGGCCCAGGAAGTTCTTTGTGCGCAGAATGTTCAGTCGTGTCCCGGTCGCCGGCACACGGAGAATGCCCGCATACAACACGTTGGTGTTCGGACTGAACTTCAGGGTAATGTCTCCCGTCATGGCCTGGCTCGGCACGATGAAGTTGAGCGACCAGGTGCGCCCGCCATCTGCGGAGACATAAATGGGCGCATTCGGCCCGCCCATCGGGTCGCGCGTGAAGGCCGAAGCAGCGATGTGGAGGGGATTGGCCGGGTTGACTGCGAGATTCGGTTCACTGTCCTGCCAGGTCTCGTCGCTGAGCGACCGGGGGATCATATTCACGACTGTCACCACCACGATTCAACCCTCCGCCGGGAGATCGTCCAGCAGCGTCAGTACCCGCTCTATGTCCTGTTCCGGGACGAAGTCGTGCGGCCCGAGCGCCGAGTAGACCGGT
>SYMT01000284.1 GCA_005805375.1 Actinomycetota bacterium | reverse complement strand
GCGACGGCAAGCAGATCCGCGACATCCTCTTCGTGGACGATCTGGTCCGCGCCTTCCAGATGGCATCTGCGGCGCTCGACACCACCGGAGGCCAGGTCTACAACATCGGAGGCGGTGCCCGGAACACCATCTCATTGCTCGAACTCCTGGCCCTGATCGAGGCCCTTCTCGGCCATCCGGTCCCGGCTACTTTTGGAGATTGGCGACCGGGTGACCAGCGAGTCTATGTGAGCAATGCGGCGCGCGCCCGGGCGGACTTCGGGTGGGCGCCGCAAGTGGATCGGGAGCAGGGTATCCGCCTGCTGCACGAATGGATCGTCGCCGAAACCCGAAAATGACCCCCCGCCGCGTCCTCGTTGTGAGCACCGACTACCCGCCTCTGCTTGGCGGAATCGCCACACTCTCGAGTCAGGTGGTGCGCGAGTTCGCGGCACAGGGGTGGCAGGTAGAGGTGGTGTGCGGCTCGCCCGGCGGGCAGGACCCGGTCACCGGCGATCCGTGTGACCGGACGGCGCCGCACCATCCGGTCGGCGAAACCCTGGGGCTCCGCGAAGCCCGCCTGTGCCGGACCCTTCGCCGCCTGATCCCCGCGTTCGATCCCGACTTCATCTGGTCCAGCACCTGGTTTCCCGGCCACGCGATGGTCACACTCTGCCCGGAGCAGCGGCGCGGGCGAGCGGCCTGCTTTTCCGCCTATGCGTCTGAGATCCTGCCGAACACGTCGGATCTGAAGCAGCGGGTCAAGGCCATGCTCGGCCCCCTCCGCACCCGCACCATTCGGGACGCGGACCGGATTTTCGCCATCAGCAGCTACACCCGGGAGCAGGTCATCCGCCTCGGGGGCGCTCCCGACCGGGTTGACGTGGTGCCCGGCGGTGTATCGCAGGAGTGGTTTCGTTACCGGCGCACGCAGTGGGACCCGCATCGCATCGTAACGGTCGCCCGGCTCGATGAGCACAAGGGCCATGATGTCGTCCTGCGTGCGCTGCCCCGGCTCGTCCGCCGCTGGCCCGACCTCACCTACGACATCATCGGGCCGGGGCCGCAGGAGCGCCTGCGCGCCATCGTGACCGAGCTGGACCTGGCTCGCAACGTGGTGTTCCACGGCTCCGTCCGGTTCGAGGACCTGCAGGCCCGCACGGCTCGCGCGGCGGCGTTTGTCATGCCGAGCCGGGAGATTCCGGGCCGCCCGGACTTGATCGAGGGGTTCGGTCTGGTCTATCTCGAGGCGTCGGCGCTCGGAGTCCCGTGTGTGGCCGGACGCTCGGGAGGCGTGCCGGACGCCGTACCCGATGGCGAGACGGGATTTCTGGTCGAGCCCACCTCGTCGGAACAGGTCGAGCACGCGCTGGCAAAGCTATTGGGGGACCCGGCGCTTGCAGCTCGGCTCGGGGCCGCCGGTCGGCATCGTGCCGAAGCAGAGTACACCTGGCCCCGCATCGTCGAGCGCATGCTTTCGCTGGTCGAGCCCGACCTGGTCGCACAACGCCGGCGACCCTGAATCGCAGGCGCGCCTGTAGTTCGGAGAGGGAGACGTGCCGGCGGCAGTGAAAAGACTCTCGCACCTGCCGGTAGAGCAGGCGCCGGACACAACGGGAGCAGAAGCATGCGGTTCTGGATGGTGAGCGTTCTGGCGGGAACGCTATTCTTGGGAAGCGGCGCCGTGCGGGCCGAAGATTGGGCGCGGTGGCGCGGCCCGCGCCAGGACGGGATCTCCCGCGAGACGGGGCTGATCAAGACCTGGTCGGCCGAGGGCCCGAAAGTGGTCTGGCGCAAGACGCTCCCCGGCGGCTACTCCGCGGTCGCGGTGGCGCGGGACCGGGTGGTTACCCATGCCCGGGAGGGCGGCGAGGAAGTCGTCCGCTGCCTGAGCGCCCGGACCGGCGACGTGATCTGGGACTACCGGTACCCGGCCGACTATGAGGCGCACCCGACCCTGGATCGCCGGTTCAAGAGCGGCCCGCGCTCGACTCCGATTGTAGACGGCGATCGGGTCTATGCGCTCGGTACGTTCGGCGTGCTCTCCTGCGTGGACTTTCGCACCGGCAAGGCCGTCTGGAGTGTCAACCTGATGGAATTCGCGCGCCGGGCCTGCCCGGAGTTCGGATACTGTCATTCTCCCGTCATCCTGGGGGACCGGGTCTTCGTGCATCCGGGGGGCAAGGACGGCCGCTCGATCGCCGCGTTCGACAAGCGTACCGGACGCCTCCTGTGGTCGGCCCTGGATGATCCGATCGGTTACAGTTCTCCCTTCGTGTACCGGCAGGGAGCGCAAGATCAGGTCATTCATTTCACCGCTGAGGGGTTGGTGGCGGTGACCCCGGATGAGGGCAAGGTGCTGTGGCGCTTCGCCTGGAAGACGAACTTCGATCTGAACTGCGCGACGCCGCTCGCCTTCGACAACCATCTGTTTCTGTCGTCGAACTACGGGCGGGGCTGCGCCGTCATCCGCCTGGACCCGGGCAAGGAGCCGACGGAGGTGTACCGCAACCTCCAGATGCACAACCACATCTCCACTTCGGTCGTGTACCAGGGGCACGTCTACGGCTTCGACACGAACCGGCTCAAGTGCATGGAGGCGGCCACCGGCGCCGTCAAGTGGGAGCAGCCCGGACTGGGCCGGGGTTCACTCCTCATCGCGGATGGGAAACTGATTGTCCTGGGCGAACGGGGCGATCTGGTCCTGGCGGAGGCGACACCCAGCGCCTATGTGGAAACGGCGCGGTGGAAGGCGCTGGAAGGCACGTGTTGGAGCGTTCCCGTGCTCGCGAACGGCCGCCTGTACCTGCGGAATGAGAACACGATTCTGGCAGTGGAAATGCGCGATCGCTGAGCGTTCCGGGAGAAGACTGCCGGACGCGGTACCCCTCGAAAAGAAAAAGGGGAACGGGAAGGATCGTTCGATCCTTCCCGTTCCCCTGTGTAGTGGAGGCGCCGGGAGTTGAACCCGGGTCCAAAGGGACGCGCAACCGACGTCTACGAGCGTAGGCGGTGATTTAATCTTACGCCAGGTCCCCCACCGTCAGGGTACCTTTGGCGCCAGCCCGTTATTACGCAAGGAAGCCCACGGGCGCAGCATCCCTGGTGACCGGGTTCATTGACGTCCTACGCCGCGCCCCCGGTCAGGCTCGGATCGGACGGGCTGCTAGTTAGGCAGCCAGCGCGTAGCTAGGTGCGTTCGCGTTTGTGTTTTTTGCCGCTTTTTACGAGGCCAACGGCGCCTCGGCTCGCAATCTGGCACGCAACCGCCTCTGTCGACACCCATCGCCCCCAGAGGACAACCGCATCACTATCCTATTGGATCGCGAGGTTGGTGTCAACAGTTGTCTGACTGCCGATTAATCCGTCGGTGCTCCCGCTTCGATCCAGGCTCTCAGCAGTGCGAGTTGCTCCGGGGTGGAATCGCGTTCCGGGGGCATGCGGGGGTTGCGTTCGCCGGTCATGGTCAGGTACAGGAGGCTTTCGGCGGGTTTGCCGGGGACCACGGCCATGCCGCGGCGGCTTCCGCGCAGCAGGCGCTCCCGCGAGGAGAGGGAGTACCCGCTCCGCGCGTCACCATCTCGATGGCAGGAGAGGCAGGCTGCGTCGAGGAGCGGCTTGATGTCGTTGGGATAGCTGACCTGATCCCGTACCGGGCGGAGGTGGAAGATGCGGCCGGGGCGGGCGCCGGGAAGCGGGCCGCTGAGTGTGAGCGTCTGCTCCTTCTGGGCGGTGACGGTGAGGCGGGCGCCGCCGTCCGCGCGTCCCGGCTCCAGGGCCTCCACCGCCGTGCCCGGCGTGAAGCGCATCGCTGCCTCGGCGTAGTCGGGGAACAGGCGCATCTGTTTCCCGCCCCCCGCCGTGGTGACCACCCCCGGCGCTCCGCCGACGAGCGCGCGCGCCAGCATCCGCAGGCGCTGCCCCACCCGATAGCGCTCCCGGCTGACCTCGTCGAAGACCTCGCGGGCGATGGGGAACTCGGCGCCGGCCTTGCGTGCCGTGTTCATCCAGAGGTCCGGCATGCCCCGCACCCGGAAGGTGTAGATCGGCTCTTCGCGCAGCACGAGGAAGGTGCCGCGGCCGTATTCCAGGGCGAGGGGCCCGCCGTTCGCCTGGCCGTTGACGCGCCGATCCACCGTGAAAGTGTACGCGTTGGTGTCCTGGGCGGTGATCTGGCACGATTCGCCGTGCCGGATCTGCTCGGTGATCTCGTCGCGTACCTCAATCACGTACGGGATGGCCCTGGCGCGTGGGCGGGGCGGCACGGCCAGGGTGCGCACCAGGAGGCGATCGTCCTTGCGGTATTCGGTGGGCAGCGACCCCGCAGATCCGAAGCGCCAGTAGGCCGCATAGGGCAACAGGCGCAGCGTGATGGGCTGATCCTTGCCTTCGGGGCGGAGCGTGATGGCGCTCGTCACGGGGTCGAGGGTGTCGAGATAGCCCCACTGTTCGGACGCTGCCAGGCCCGGCATCCCAGGGGCCAGCAGAACCCCGGGCCGCGGGTCCGCCGGTTCGACGGCCGGAGCAACGGGCGGCTTTTGCAGGCTGCTTGCCGGGAGCGCGACCAGAGCAGCGCCCAGCGTTCCCAACAGGAAGTATCCGGTGGCGGAAGCGAATCGCAGTTTCACGAGGGGATTCCCAGTTGCAGTTCCAATGCGGACAGCCGCTCCAGATAGGCTGCGGCACACTCCCACACCCATTGCTCGCGCGTCGCCAGGCTCTTGCCGCGGAGTGCGGGTTCCTCGGCCCGGAGCGACGCCTCCCAGTCGTCCCAGGCAGCGCGGACAGCCGGAAAGCGGGCCCAATCCTGCGCCAGTGCCTCAGAGGCCCGGCGGACCCGCCA
This sequence comes from Actinomycetota bacterium, assembly GCA_005805375.1. GTDB lineage: Bacteria > Armatimonadota > SYMT01 > SYMT01 > SYMT01 > SYMT01. Next base: position 11,875 of record SYMT01000284.1, on the reverse strand, counting down.
CCAGGTGGAAGACGGATCGAAGCCGGCGTCTCCGCGGGCCAGAAATTCCGGCAGGTCGCAATCCACCCACACCGGCAGGAAGGCGGTGGTGCAGGGCGTGGCCAGGCTGATCCAGCAGGTCGAGCCGTCCGGGTGCAGGGCGGCGACCAGACTTGCAGCCGTCTGCCCGCCGCCGGGATGCACGCAGATCGTGGGTTGCCCCAACACGGTGGGATGGGGCGCGCCCGGTACTTCGCCTGCCTCGCCGTGATCGCGCAGGAAGCGCATCATCGCCTCGGGTGTGAGGTGTCCTGCCGCTTGTTGAAGGAGGAATCGGCTGCGCGCGCAGCGAGTCTGCCCGCTGGCGGCCGGGTGGTGCTCGAAGTCGGCCAGATCTCGCGTGAAGTCCAGTTCCGGCCGGGATCGCAGGCCGGGGCTCAGGCGGTCGAAATCTGCGCCCAGAGTAGGGGCATTGGAAATGGAGTAGACGCCCTCCACGCGCTTCGCGGCCCACTCCCGGCCGCTGGTCTCCAGCACCCACGCTTCGGTCGGGTCGGCGATGATGAATGAGTTGTCGTAGGACTCGGCCGCCGGATCGCTGTGCCGGGGCGACCCGCCCTGGCCGTGTGTCTCCAACAGGCAGGTCATCGCCTCCAGCGCTTCTGTGGCCGTCGCCCCCCGTTCGAGCCCGAGCCGGATCAGATCCATGCCGAGGAGTCCCACCGTCTCTCGCGGGGCCCGCGTCCAGATCGCTTCGTTCCCGATGACGACCCCGCGTTCGTTCACCCCCTGTTCGAATCCCCAGAGCCAGAAGGGTTGCCCTCCCAGCACTCGATAGGTGTGCGGGACCTGCGGCAGCGTGAGGTACTGACAGCGCAACTGCGTCCCACCGGGCCAATCGGCAGCCGGGTAGACCTTCCAGTGCTGGCACTCGTCCGCGTGGCGGTCCGAGTTTTTCGCGAAGAGCACGCTGCCGTCACGGGTAGCGGATGCAGTGGCGACGAGTGTGTCACAGCCCAGCGAGCGGAAATCTTCCATCTCGACCCTCTTTCCTTGTGGGTTCACTTCTTCACCGGAGTTTATTCTTCCTCTCCGCGGCATGGATCGCAGGTTGACCGGGGACTTCCGGGAGGCTAACCTATTCTGGGAAGTAAGAGGGGCAAAGCCGCGGGCCTCGGGCCGGCGATTTCTCGATTGCTATCCCGCTGCCTCCCCCGTGCGCCTGGAGAATTCCGTGAACGATCGCACCCGTTTCCTGTGGCTGACCGTCCTCCTGACGGTGTTTCTGGGCGTATTCGCGCGGGCGGCCGAGTCGGCCTTCAAGCTCTTTCCCTACAATACTCGCGCGGCGATGTCGGGGCGTCTGTGGACCGGCGGGACCTGGGCCGCGTTCTGTGTGGATGAGACTGATCGGAGCCTGAACGAGGACACCGACACCGACGACGCCGTGCTCATGTTGTGCGACATGCGTTCGTTCACCACGACCTCCAGCCGCCTCGCCCTCGACTTCGCCGAGGTGGACAACGAAGAGGGACCGCCGGTTGTCTTCGGGCGGGGATACGCTGCATTCCTCGTTTCGGAATCCGATCAGGGGGGCGTGGACCTGAACAAGGACGGGAAGGTGGACGGCAGTGCCATTGTGGTCTGGAACCTGGCCACCCGTCAGTTCACCCCCGGTGTTTCCGGGCACGGAATGCGCTTCATCGGGGACACGCTCTTCTTTGTCCACGCAGAGGCCGCAGCAAAGCGGGACCTCAATGGGGACGGTGACCTGCGCGACTCAGTCCTCTGCAGCTTCGACCCGATCGAGCGTAAGTTCGAGACGCTGGGGATGGAGGCCGATGCCGGATTTGTGGTGGCCGGGGATTGGATTGCGACCTACACCGCGGAAAGCGCGCAGGGAGCGAAGGACCTGAACGGGGATCGGGACACGCTCGACCTGGTCGGCATGCTCCATTCCGTGAAGCAGAAACAGTGGGTTCCCTCCGGGCTGGAGGTGTCCGGCGGGATGGCGTTGACTCCCCAATTACTGGCGGCGGCGTGCGAAGAGGGGCGGCAGGGAAAGCAGGATCTGAACCTCGACGGTGATGCCACCGACACCGTGTGCCAGGTCTTCGATCTGACGACCCGCAAGGGTTTCAATACCGGACTGGACTGCGGCGCCGGCCTCGTCGCCGACCGCGGTGTGGTGGGCCTCGCCTGCCGGGAACGCGCCCAGGGTCAGAAGGACCTGAACAAGGACGGCGACCTGTCGGACGATGTGGTCCACGGCTACACCCTGGGAACGGATGTGGCCCGCAACCTGGAACTGGATGGCTCCGGGGGCGTCGCCGCCACCGGCGGGAAGATCGTCTTCTCCTGTGACGAGCTCAATCAGGGCAAGCGAGATCTGAACCGGGACAAAGACAACAACGACATCGTGCTTCACGTGTACGATCCGGCCCAGGCTTCAGTACACAACACGGCGGTTGCCTGTGAGGGGCCGCTGCAGGCGTCGGGCGGCCGGGTGCTGTTCAAAGTGCCCGAAGCAGACCAGGGGGAGCGGGATCTGAACGGAGATCGGGATCTGGACGATCTGGTGCCGCACGTGATGGACGTCGGGACGCACTTCGTGGCGAATATCCGTCTCGCCTGTTCGATGTCCATGACCATCGGGTCCCAGGCGGTTGCCTTCCCGGTCACCGAATTCGACCAGGGCGACTCCGACCTGAACCGCGACGGTGACAGAGACGACGACATTGCATACGTGGTGCGTGTTGACGCGGTCCGGCCGTAGGCTTCGGACGGGCGCGCCTCCCTGCTACGCTGCGGAAGGGGACGGCCCCGACCACCTGTGCCCCGGAAGGTGGTCCCGAAGAGCCCCGAATCGGAGTTGTGGAGCGGTCGTGGGGGAAAGTGGAGGAGAGCGGCGCTGGGTGGGATGCAGCAGCGACTGGTGGAGGCCGGCGGGACGCCGGCGGTCCCGGGGGCGCCGCCGCGGGGAACGGAACGGTGGACGCTGGGGGGCCGGCGGGACGCCGGCGGTCCCGGGAGCGGCGCTTGCGGGGAACGGACCGGCGCCGGCGGTCCCGGGAGCGGCGCTTGCGGGGAACGGACCGGCGACTGGTGGAGGCAGGCGGTCCCGGGGGCGGCGTGGTGGGGTGTGGAGTGGCCCTGGGACAGCCGGCGTCCCGCCGGCTGTGGGCGTAGCCGCCAGGCGATCGGGATGCATTGCAGGCCCCGTACTGCCTGCCGGCGCCACTGGGCGGCGGTGCTCCGCCGCGGCCGGGATCGTGAAGGCTACGGGCTGAGCACGTCACCCAGGACCGGCTCGACGATGACGCCGGCGTCCTGGAGATAGCGGATCCCGGATTCTACCGCGCCGGGTTCACCGGACATCTCCAGCACCATTTCGCCGGCGGTTTCGGTCACGCGCGCGCGGCGGATGTTGGCGAGGATCCGAAAGCGGAGAATCATCCGGCTGAGGAGGGGCTCGCGGATCAGCCCCTCCGGATATTGCAGCCGCACAATGCGCCTCTCTCCGGGGCGGTCGGCCCCGCAGTTGTCCGCCCCGGGATCATGGCTCACGTCAGGCACCTACCCGCCGGCGACCGCCGGGACGATGGAAATCTCGTCTCCATCTTTGACGGCGGTTTCCTCACCCTGCGTGTGGCGGATGTCCTCACCGTTCAGATAGACGTTCGCGAACCGGCGGAGCTTTCCGTTTGCGTCGCACAGCCGCTCTTTGATCCCGGGGAATTGCACCTCCAGGGAATTGACGACCGCTGCGATCGTCGCACCGTCCGCGTGGACCTCCCCCTGCCCGTTGGTCAACCGCTGCAGCGGGGTTGGAATCAGTACTATTGCCGCCATCGTTGTTCTCCTTATCGTGCGGCTGTTGCCGCAGGCACCAGGTGGTGCGCGAGCACCCGTTCCTCAAAGCTGCGCAGCGTGGGGGCGATCGTCGTCGCGGACCCGATCCGGTCGCGCACGGCCTCCAGCGTCTTCAGTCCGTTGCCGGTGATGCAGACCACCGTGGAGCCGTCCGGGTCCAGCTTGCCGGATTCGATCAGCTTCTTCGTTACAGCCAGAGTGGTACCGCCTGCCGTCTCGGTCCAGATGCCCTCGGTGGCGGCGAGCAGCCGGATGGCGCTCACGATCTCTTCGTTGGTGGCCACTTCGGCCCAGCCGCCCGTCTCCTGCACGGCCTGCACGACGTAGAGGCCATCGGCCGGGTTGCCGATCCGCAGGGACGTATCCACGCTTTCCGACAGCGGTCTCGGTTTCACCGGCAGCACCGCGTCCGTCCCCTTGTGGATCGCCTGGACCACGGGGGCGCAGGTCGCCGCCTGGGCGGCAAAGATCCGCGTCCGGCTCTCCGGAATCAGCTCAAGCTGCTCAAATTCCTGAAACGCTCGCCGGATCTTGGGCAGAATGGTGCCGCCTGCCACCGGACAGACCAGACTGGTGGGCGTCCGCCACCCCAGTTGTTCGGCGACCTCAAACCCGTACGTCTTGGCGCCCTCCGTGTAGTACGGCCGCATGTTCACATTGACGAACGCCCACCGGTACTTACTCGCGATCTCGCTGCACAGGCGGTTCACGTCGTCGTAATTCCCCTCGACCGCCACCAGGTTGGGCTGGTAAATGAGCGATCCCACCACCTTGCCGACCTCCAGGTCGTAGGGAATGAAGATGAAGCGCCGGAGCCCCGCCTTCGCGCCATGGGCGGAGACCGAATTCGCCAGGTTGCCGGTGGAAGCGCACCCGACGGTGTCGAACCCAAGTTCCTTGGCCTTCGAAAGCGCTACCGGAACCACCCGGTCTTTGTAGGAGAGGGTAGGGAAGTTGACGCCATCGTTCTTGATCCAGAGTTCCCGCACTCCCAGGACCCGGGCCAGGTTATCGGCCCGCACCAGCGGCGTGAAGCCGGATTGGAGGCCGTCGGTCGGGTCCCCATCCAGCGGCAAAAGTTCCCGGTAGCGCCAGAGGCTCTGCGGCCGCTTCATGATGACGTCGCGCGAGATTCGTCCTGCAATCCGCTGGTAGTCGTAGACCACCTCCAGCGGACCAAAGCACCACTCGCAGACGTACACCGCCTCTTTCGGGTACTCGCGCCCACATTCCTTGCACTTCAGCCCCTGGACCAGCGACATGCGGAACCTCCTCTGGCGATATCCTACCTGGGACCCACGCGGGGCAGGCAGGGTCCGCCTACATTTCTATCACCAATGCATCTGGAGACCTTCTGTGTGCAGGTCCGCGAGGACGTGCCCTCCGAAACGCGGCCCCTGGTCGCTCCGATCTACGCCTCGGCGGTGTGGAGCCTCGAGTCGGCGGAACAATGCGATGCCCTGTATGCGGGAGAGGCGCCCGGGTTCATTTATACCCGCGACGGGAACCCGAACCACAACGCTCTGGAGCGGGCCGTGGCCGGGTTGGAAGCGGCGGATGACGCGGTGGTCTTCGGCTCCGGGATGGCGGCCATCGCTGCGGTCGTGACTGCGTTCTCCCGCGCCGGTGGGCGGGTGGTCGCAGCCCGGCAGCTCTATGGCGCCACCTGCCGCCTGCTGGAAGGGGAACTCTCCCGCTTCGGCGTCCTGACGGACTGGGTGGACATCACGGATCTGGACGCAGTGCGCACCGCTCTGGAACCCGGCGCCGATCTGCTGCTCGTCGAGACACTGGCCAACCCGCTGCTCCAGCTCGCGGATCTGCCTCGCCTTTCCGCCCTGTGCCGTTCAGCGGGCGCCCTGCTGGTTGTGGACAATACGTTTACTTCGCCCTGGTGCTGTCGCCCGCTGGTTCACGGAGCGGACATCGTGATCCACAGCGTGACCAAGTACCTGGGAGGGCACAGCGACCTGACGCTGGGAGCCGCGGCCGCCTCGGCGGCGCACTGCGCTGAACTGCGACGGCAGGCCCGGTTGTGGGGTGGGTCCGCCAACCCGCTCGAGTGCTGGCTCGCGCTGCGGGGGATCGCTACCCTGCCGCTGCGCATGGAACGAAGCTGCGCCAATGCGCGCGAGCTGGCTCGTCGGCTGGCCCACCACCCCGCGGTCCGGCAGGTGTTCCATCCTGATCTGCCGCAGCACCCTCAGCACGCGCGCGCGGCTGAATTGCTGAAAGCGGGAGGAGCCATGCTGGCTTTCGAGGTAGCGGACGGGGACGCCGCCCGCGCCGTGCTGCGCCGCCTGCGCCATGTCCGATTTGCCCCCAGTCTGGGAGATACGGCCACCACGATTTCTTATCCGGTCGCCACCTCGCACCGGGGACTCGCTGCCGGCGAACTGGCGGTCATGGGCGTGTCGGCCGGACTGCTGCGACTGTCCGTCGGGATTGATCACGTGGAAGATGTTTGGGAAGACCTGGAGCAGGCTCTTCAAGATGAGGAACGGTAGGAGCGCATGGACCGGATACGAAGCAAGGAACTATTGGAGCGGGCTCGGCAGGTCATCGCCGGGGGGGTGAACAGCAATGTGCGCCTCCTGTCACTGCCGCAGCCGCTCTTCTTTCGGGAGGGCCGCGGGTGCCGGATTCGCGATGAGGATGGAAACGAGTATCTCGACTACGTCCTCGGTCAGGGTCCCCTGATCCACGGGCACTGTCACCCCGCCCTGCTCGCGGCCGCCCAGGAAGGCATGTCCCGTGGGATGATGTTCGCGGGCCAGCACGTGGGGGAGATCGAGCTTGCGGAGCGGATCTGCCGGCTGGTGCCGGGCGCGGAGCTGGTGCGCTTCGGCTCGTCCGGCTCGGAGATGGTCCAGGTAGCGTTTCGGCTGGCGCGGGCCCACACCGGCCGGCGCCGCATCGTGAAGTTCGAGGGCCACTACCACGGATGGTTCGACAACGTGCTGGTCAGCGTGGCCCCGTCGCTGGAAGAAGCCGGCCCGCGTGAGAGCCCGCGGGCGGTACGGGCCTCCCGCGGGCAGGACACGGCGGCGCTGGACAGCATGCTGGTGCTCCCGTGGAACGATCCGGAGATTCTGGAAAAAACGCTCCGCGCGCACGCCCACGAGATCGCGGCGGTCATCACCGAGCCGATCATGGCGAACGTCGGGTGCATCCTGCCGGAGCCGGGCTACCTGCAGCACATGCGCGCCCTCTGCGACGAGCTGGGCAGTGTCTTGATCGTCGACGAGGTCATCACCGGCTTTCGCGTGGCGCCCGGGGGCGCCCAGGAGTACCTCGGCGTCACGCCCGATCTCTGCACGTTCGGCAAGGCAATGGCGGGTGGCTTCCCAATCGCCTGTCTTGCAGGGAAGAAGTACCTGATGGACCAGTTGACTGGAGGAGTCAACCATTCCGGCACCTACAACGCCAACCTTCTCGTGGTCCATGCTTCCATCGCCTGCCTCGACCTGCTGACCGCGCGGGACGGCGTCGCCTACCAGCACCTTTTCGACACCGGGCAGCGTCTCTGCCACGGGGTTGCCGCCCTCATCCGCGAGAAAGGCGAGTGCGTGCAGGCGCAGGGACCGGGACCGATGTTTCATCTCGCGTTCTCCGAGACCCCGCTGCGGGACTACCGATCGGCCGTCGGCTGCGACACCCCGCGCTATCACCAGATGACGCGCCGCTGGATGGAAGCAGGAGTGCGGGTATTGGAGCGAGGCCTCTGGTACGTCTCTACCACACACAGTGCGGCCGATGTGGACGAGACGCTCAACCGGATCGCGGACTCGCTGCGCGAGGAGCACGCTGCCCCGGGTTGATCCCACGGGGCCGGTGGAGGCGGCGTGCCGGCCCGGCATTCCGGCGCGCGGGGACCCAGGGCAGGGTCCCATATGCGCTAACTTCAGACCCTCTTGGGGATGGAGGTCCGGTGCGGTCACCCCGCCAGGCCCCTGTTGGGCGAGGATTTATGCGAACAGACTACGCCAACCGGCGGCATCAAGAGCGCTCCAATGCTCGGCTTTGCCAGTCAAAATTAGCGCACATGAGGCGATGCCTTGGGCTGTGGTTGGGCCAGGCCGATGGCCTTCCGGAAGGTTGGTGATGTGCACCGCTGGAGTGGGGGCTCACCGGATCCCGATACTGACCGAGCCGCGAAATGTCTCTTCACCACCGGCCCATCCGGCCCCCGTTCCAGTGCCGATCGGGCCCGCGAAACACTCCATGCCTCCCCCGGTCCAACGGACCCGTTCCCAGCGAGGGATTTCGAATCCCTCGCGTCCCGCGCATCGTGTCGCGGCGGACAAGCAGGGCTGATCCGTACACCCTCCCTGACGGCTCCGCACCCAATCTCGCCGGCATCCCAGGCGACAGCCTCGTCCACTCTCGCCAGTGAGCATGTCCTCAGAGGTCATTGCACCACTCCTGGGGCCCGCCAGGCAAAGCAGGCCCAACGGGTGGGGCGCGCGACCCGGAGGTCTTGGCGGCGAGGCGCCGTGGAGGGCGTGAAGAGCCACGGGGGGGACGAGGCTGGCGCCTCGGACTGCGAGGTAGTGCGGTAGTCCGTGGGGCGGCGCCAGCGAGACTCGCGAGGTGGCGCGGCGGTCCCTCGGGCGGGTCCGGCGAGACTTCCGAGGTGGTGCCGTAGTCTCTCGGGTGGGTCCGGTAAGACTCGCCGGAACGGACTGTGGCGCGGACGGGAAAAGCGGGGACGGACCCAATGGGTCCGTCCCCGCTTGTTTCCAGGAAGCCGCCTGTCGCCGGGGGGCACGAAGTGAGTCTCCCGGCCTTCGGTCTACGCACCGTTCAGCGACTTCGCCGGCGCAGACCGAAGCGGCGGAGGAGGCGCTGGGTGCCCAGTTGCAGGGCCACATAGATGACCAAGCCTGAGGGGACCCCCATGGGATCAAACAGAAAAGTGCCCAGGAACCGGACGGTCCCGAGTTGCACGGCAAAACCCAGGCGGTTGTGCCCTCCCCGGCGACTGGCGATCCGCTCGCGGTCGGCATCATCAAGATGGAAGTAACGAGCCAGTTGCGCGGGAGAAGGTTCGCCGGGTGCCCCATGGGCGATAGCGCGCATAGCGTTGTTCCTGCTCCGGGGTGAGAAAATCAACGGGCACCGGGGCTCCTTCCGGCTCATAACTCCCGCGGTCGAGCCGCACGGGGCGCCGGGACAATTCAGGTGAGAACATTCCTTACCACAGGAATAGTCGGCCGCCCCCCCAATCACCCGCGTTTCACCGCGAATTCGGGGGTGGGGCGCAGGACTGGATGCATCGTTATCACAGGAATGAGAAGGAGCCGATGCCGCTGGCCAACTTGTCGGAACCGTCACTGTCGGCCGCAGTCGCCGACTTCCTGGCGGACCTCACGCACGCGAATCGCTCCGCGCATAAGCGCCGTGCGTATGCCACGGAGCTGCGCAAGTTCGAGACCTTCTATGCAGGGTCGGTCGCTGGCATCACGGCGGAGGTTTTGCGGGCCTTCCTGGCCACCGGCTCCCACCTGCAACCGGCCAGCTGAGCGCGAAACGAAGCCGCGGTCGCCAACTTCTTGACCTGGGCGGAGCGCCACGAGCTCATCGCGGCCAATCCGATGTGCAAACTGGATCGGGTGAAGGCGCCGCCGCCGACGCTGCGGGGGTAGGGCGGGAGCCGGTCGAAGGCATCCTGGCCAAGATCCCGACCGCCCGACTGCGGGACCGCCTGCTCTTCCGGCCGATGTTGGAAACCGGCCTGCGGGTCGGCGAAGCGCTCGCGCTGTATGTCGAGGACCTGGATCTCACGCCGGACGACGAGCACCTGCGGGTCCTCGGCAAGGGCGGGAAGCGCCGCACGGTGCTGCTGGACGATCCGCAGGTGGTGCGATAACTGCGGACCTATCTGAAGCGCACTGGCTACCGATACGGGCCGCTGTTCCGGGCCGACAAGAACGGGAAAGGGGGACCGCTGTGCTACCAGTCGGTTCAGGAACGCTGGGCGTACTACTGCGGCCAGGCGGGCATGGGTTGCACAACTGCACCAGCTCCGCCATACTCATGCGACCGAGTTGGTCAATGACGGAGTGAGCCTGGCGACCATCCGCAAGCGGCTGGGGCACCAGAACGTGCAGACGACCCTGCGTTATGGCGAGCAGTCTGATACGGCGGCGGATGCCGAACTGAGTGCCTGGAGGCGCCAGCGGAACTCGCGCCTATAAACCCAGGGATAGCGGGCCCGCAACTCAACCCGGTTTTCTGTTCCATTACGACTTGACCCCGATACTGGAACATCAACTTCTTGGGCCGCTACTCCTTCTCCCTGACCGAGCCGGTAGCCCGAGGCGAGCTGCGTCCTCTCCACAACCCGAACGGGGAAGCGGGGCTGGAAGAACCGCTTCCTTAGCGTAGGTTTCTGTTCTGTTGCTTGTGGAACCCCGTCATCCCCGGGATCCACCTGGTGCCCGGACAGCTCACCGCACGCGGAGCAGGTCGGTAGGCACAGTGTCTCTTGTTCTTACCGGCATGAGCGGGTCGAGGGCGGTTCCCAGAGGCGTGTTGCCCGTTGCCGGGAGTTTCCCCACCGTCGATGCCGGCGCCTGAACCGGTCGCTGTGACGACGCCGGGTTGCGGAAGGGCGGGGCCTGCGGGGGGGAGACAGGTCCACCGGCCACCTGCAGCGGCTGGTCCCGAACCGGGCCCTCCGCGGGGGTCAACTGCACCCACTCCTCGCTGACAACAGTCGTCCGGTGGCCCCCGGCCTTGGCGGACGTCGCTGGGCCCAGGACTACCGCGGGTTTGCTCATATTGCCGGCCGGCGCCGGTTGGGACGCGTCGGACGGAGGGGGAAGTACCCCCGGTGATTGAATATTCGACAGCAGGGTGGCTGTTGTGCCGTCGAGCGGAAGCGGGGGGGGAGGCCGATGTGCTCGGGAAACCGTCGTCATCACAATGATGCCGATCAACGCACCGCACAGCGTGGCAAGAACGAACCCGGCCGCGAATCCTGACTGGGGAGCGTCTACCAGCGACCCCATTGAGAGGCGCCAGCGTAACTGCGGTCCCGCGCGCAACTGGCTCTCCGTGGCCACGTGCAGCGCCAGCGCCCAGCTCTCGATGGCCCAGCGGGCCAACTCCAGGTTCGTCCCCTGCTCCCCATGCATGCGCCGGGCGAGCTGCTGCAGCCGGACTTCGACCCGCCCCCCGGGGCTCCCGCGGATCTCCTCTGGAAACTTCCACTCCGCCGCCTGCACCAGCAGCCCGATCTCCAGCCGTCCGTTTTGAAGGAGATCGATACAGCGCTCACTGCACAGGCGGGCGCCGTACTGAGCGTCGAGGCGCTTTCCCAGCCCCGCGGGGTCTTTAGCCAGGGATACGCCTCCCTCCCGGATCACGTCCCGCAGAACCTGTCGAGCCCGCGCCTGCGCTTCTGGATTCATCACTACCTTCCTCTCCACGGTCCCACAGGATGTTCAGCGTCCTACCGCTGGCTCTGACAGCGTTTGGCTACCTTGAGGCTGTCGCCGGGCGTACAGCAGTCCGAAGTCCAACTTCACGCGCAGGACCCGACGGACCGCCTCGTCCAATCGCTCGGTCGTGATTCGCCCCGTCCGCACGGCCTGCCCCAGGATCTCGAATGCCTGCAACTGCTTGCTCTGGTCCGCCTCCGGGGTCAACAACAGCATATCTACTCCGGCAACCCCCCGCCTTCCCACCACCCCGTACAGTGCGGTCGGGGATTGGTACTTTCCACCGGTGATGCGCCAGAGCCACTCCTCCAGCACGGTTCCGGCAAGCGTCTGGTGGTCCGGACCCGTCGTGACTGCCACTAGTACACCTAGGCGGAAAAGAGCACCTGGTATTGCCAGAGTGGTCGAATCACAGTGCGTTTAAATAGAGGCGGGATGAGCGAGCGGGACTGGCTGGGTTGGGTGGGGCGCCCCGCCCGGGGCGCGCGCCACCCGCAAAAAGTGTTAGGGACTGTTGAAAGATAAACGAGTCAATTGCCCCCGGCTTGTGATTCCATAAAGGGATGCCCAACCTC
>SYMT01000283.1 GCA_005805375.1 Actinomycetota bacterium | reverse complement strand
TCCCCGGCATCGGGCTGGGGGCGCTGGTCTCCGAAGCACGGTGGCTTCCGGACTCGCTGTTCACAGTGGCGGCCGAAACGCTGGCGGCGCAGGTATCGGCTGAGGATCTGGCCTCCGGGCTGCTCTTCCCGCCGCTCGGGGAGCTGCGAGCCGTCACTGCCACCATCGCCGCCGCCGTGGCGGCCGAAGCTGTGGACAGCGGCGCCGCACTACCGATTCCGGCGGATGCCCTGGGAGGACGGGTCCGTGAAGCCATGTGGGAGCCCGGCTACCTCCCAGCGCGGCCGGCCTGATTCCGGCTCCAGTCCCCCCATGAACCACGCGACTCACGAGTACGCAGACAAAGTCGCTGCGTCCGTCCCGAAGCCGGAGGACTCGGCCGGGACGGGCACGGAGCCGGCCGGCCGCCTGCGCTTTCGGGTGGTTCTCGTCGCCTGCCTGCTCGGCGCGGGGGGCGCGTACTGGGTGGCGGAGAACTCGCTGATCCGGTCCGGGGTGCAGGTGGGGGGAAGTGTGCCCCCAATCCCCGCGCTCGCGGCGCTGGCACTGCTGGCGCTCATCAGCCCCCGGTTGAAGCGCTACGGCCTCACACGCGCGGAGATCCTCCTCGTCTACATTTTTGTAGCGATCACCGCCGCGCTTTCCCACGTGGATGTGCTGGGCTACTTCTTCGCCTACCTGACGGTACCGCAGTATTTCAGCACGAAAGAGGGTTTCGGGCCGGTGGTCGAGCGGTTGCCGGATTGGTTTGTCCCCAAAGACCCGGCGGTGCTCCGCATGTTTTACGAAGGGAGCTGGACGTTCGGCGTCCCCTGGTCAGCCTGGGCGCCGGCCCTCGCAGGCTGGGGCATTTTCCTCTGGGCGTTCTGGGTGACCGCGCACGCGGTGTTGAGCCTGTTTCGTGAGCGCTGGATTGCTCACGAGCGTCTGCGGTTTCCCATCGTGGACTTCAGTCTCACCTTGCTGGGCGATGGGCCCACCGGACCGCGGCCGTTTCGGGATCCGATGCTTTGGGCCGGTATTGCCCTCAGTGCTCTGTACAATTTACTCAATATTCTCCACGCCCTGTACCCGAACGTTCCGGCATCGGGCCGTTCCTTTGATCTCGCCCCGTTCTTTCCGGATCGGCCGTGGAGCACACTCCGCCCCATGTGGCTCTCCTTCCGTCCGGAAATCCTCGGCCTGGGCTACCTGGTGAACACGGATGTGCTGTTTACGGTATGGGCCACGTACCTCGGGCTCCGGCTGCTGGGGGTTGGGCTCTCCGCCTCGGGCCACGAGGTTGTCTCTGGATATTACGACTACCAGGAAATTGCCGCCGGGGCGTACGTAGGGCTCCTGGTAGTGCTCATCTGGCAGGCGAGGACGCACCTGCGACAGGTGTGGCGGAACACCCGCCGCGGCGAGCCGGGACCCCGCACCATGTTGCTGGCGGCGCTGGGATTCATCTACATGGTGTGGTGGACGTCTCAGGCGGGGTTGATCTGGTGGCTCAGCGCGGTCTACCTCTTTCTGGTGCTGGCGTTCGCGGTGGTCTACGCCCGGATGCGCGCCGAGGCCGGAGCTCCCCTCATCTTCCTCTTCCCCTTTTGGCAGCAGCAAAAGCTCCTGGTGAACTTCCTGGGCACCCCGTTGCTCGCATCCACCGGACCATCCTCGCTGGCGATCCTGGCGGCGCTCGGATTCCTCGCGCGCGGCGTCTATCCCGAACTGGTGTCGTATCAGCTCGACGCGATGGAACTCGGGGAGCGGGCACGGATCCCGAAGCGCCAGGTGACGGCGTTCCTGCTCGCGGCGGTTCCGTTCGGGCTCGTGGTCGGATACTACCTGTATCTCACCAATGCGTACCGGTACGGGTTCGGCCTGCTGGACGGGGGCACCGGACAGGGAGGCGGACGGGTCACCACGACAGTCCAGCAGTACCGCATGCTGGCGCAGTGGCAGGGGCATTACGTACCGCCGAACCCCGGCCTGATTGCCCAAACCCTCTCCGGCTTCGGGGCAGCCCTCGCAATCGTCTGGCTTCGCGGCGCGCTGCTGAGCTGCCCGCTGCACCCGCTCGGCTTCGCGATGGCAACCTCGTACGGGTTCCACCTCTGGTTCCCGTTCTTCTGCGTCTGGGCCGCCAAACTCCTCATCTTGCACCTGGGGGGTGCAGGAGGCTACCGGCGCCTGGTCCCCCTGTTCCTCGGCATCGTCCTCGGGCACTACTTCGTGGCCGGCGTGCTCTGGGGCGGGCTATCGCTGATCAATCCCGAGGCCGCGCGGCAGTACATCATCCACTTCAGCTAAATACCCGGGACGTGGAAACTGTGTGTTCCTCCCGGCGGTCGGCGCTCCCCGGACGATACATGCCCCACACCCGTCCTCAACCGGGCTTCAACGGGGTACCCTCTGGGACGGGCGGCCTGTATCGGAGTAAAGGCACTCCCTGAGTCTCCGCACGAACGCTGTACGGGAACCGGTTGGGTGAGTGGGCTGCGCCCCGGACCGTGGAGTGCGGCGCATCACCACACGCCAGCATTGCTGACCCAGGCGCATGAGCAGGATCCGTCCGTCCCGCGTACCGGCCAGAACTTCCCCTTCGCCGAGCCGCGTCGGCGCTCCCCGGAGGCCAGCCCGCCAGACTTCGGACCGGTGCGGGGCGCCTGGGTCGGTCCGAAAGAGGTAGAAGTTGAACAGTAGGTTGTGGTCCGAGAGCCAGACGAGATCACGTGGGAAGCCACGCCCGGGATCGGATGCCGTAGCCAGCAGACGGGACTGCCCGCCGGACGGGGCCACCCGGTACAGACTGCGGTGATCTGCGTAGGCCAGCCACTTCCCATCCGACGACCACCGGGCCCGGGTCCGCACTCCGCTACGCACGAGTGTTCGCAACCGGCCGGTCGAAAGGGTCAGCACCCGCAGGGCGCCGTCGCGCTCACCCGGTCCGCTGCGACTCAGGAAAGCGAGAGAATGCTTCCCGGGAGAAAGTTCCGGGTCCTCTGCCCACACCCCGGCCGGAGTCCTGCGGCGAGGACGGGTTCCGTCCGGGCAAGCCGACCAGATCGCCGGGAAGTGCTCGCGTCCCGGTCGCGGCCCCCGCAGAAATCCCAGGTAGCTCTCAAACCACACTTCCGTTCCGTCGGGGGACCAGGTCGGCGCACTGTAATGGTAACAATACGCGGTCGCGCCGGAGGAAGAGACACGCCGCGCTTCCCACTTCTGCACCGCAAACTTGGTGGTGTGATCTTTGCCCGGTTGGTGCAACCAGACCCCGGACGGGCCCGTAGTGGGGATGCTGTCGTAGTACTCGAAGCTGTGGGCCAGCCACGCGCCATCCGGGGAGAGGGAGTAGTCGCGGGACGTTCCGGGGGATGGGTAGGCATCGGTGTGGACGCGCCGAAAGCCCCGCACGGCTGCGGCATGCGGATCGGCGATCTCCTCCTGGTGTTCGACCAGGGAACCGAGCAGTTGACGAGGACTGGCCGGGCTCCCTGGGGTACCCCCGCTGCCGGCACGGTCAGTCTGTGCCGACAGCGGATGCACCGATCCTACGGCCAGGCCCACCACCAGAGTCAGCAGCGGTGCCCCCCGGACGGATACCCGGAAACGTGCCCGGTCCTGCTCCAGCGGAAGAGTTGCGGACGTGTACTGCATGGCGGCGTCCTCACTCTTCGGCGGGTTTAAGGGAAAGAAGCACGGAGACAGGCATCGTGGCGGCTCCGGCATGCATCAGTCGAAAAGGCCACGGTTGTGCTGCCCCTCCCATTGGAACAGAGATGTCGTGAAGGAACACGACATTGCCCATCTCCGTCGTAGGGTTGTACTTAAGCGCGAGTACGCCGAGAGTTTCCGGACCACGGTCCACGGCGCCTCCATACGCCGAAAGCATGCCCGTATTGCGAGGTGCAAGCCTCGCTCGCACCGTGAACGTCGGTTGAGTAGCGTTGGTCAGGCGAATCGTGATCGGGTCGTACAACACTCCGTAGTTTCCGCGATTCGTCACGGCATTGGCAGGATCGAAACTGGAAAGTTTGGTAAAGACCTGGTCCGGCCCTCCGTTTCTCGTAACGGACCAGTGTTCTCCCGGACTCGCCGGGGCCTGCCCGTGGGCAACGTCCGCGGTGATCTGGTTATGCTCCCAGTAGCCTCGTCCTCCCCCATTCGTCAGGTCTGCGGTCACCGGATCTCCCAGAAGGTCGTTCAGGTTTGCGGCCGTAGGGGATGCCACTGTTCGCAGTTCGAACTGGAAAGGCGTGACATCTGCCCCAACTGTGAAGTCGTACACGGCTCCCACTCCCCGATCCTTGTTCAGGCGGTGTTTGGCCACCAGGCTGTTTGCCCCATGGGTCACATTACCAATGGGAAAGGGATCCAGGGTATTACCCAGAGTTGCCTTTGCCAGGCAAATTCCGGCTGTCAGCGGATCGGGACCGAACGGGGAGACCTGGCACTGCCCACCAGTAACCTGGATGGTTCCCTCTTGCATCGGGTTTCGCAGGGTGATTCCGAGATTGACCGCCCCCGGAAACGGAGTCTCCCCGTCATTGGCATGGTTTACATGCCAGATGTACATCCGGATGTGAACGACGTTGTCGAGTTCAGGAGACTTATAGTGCCACAGCACTCCTTCGTGATCAGTGTCTGGCAGCGAGGTCTGGTTGAGTCTTTCGGGAGTATTACTGAGGAATAGCGAATAGCCGCCAACGTCGACATTGGTGAGATCACGCAGCCACATCATGTCGTACTGCATGCCTGCACTGGAAGTGTTGTCCTGCAAACAGGGCATCGTAGCTCCTCCTGTGTGGTGGGATAGTGCCATCGCTCACGAATCCACTCAAGCAGCGAGAGTTCACATGCGCTGACCGAGGGACCGCTGGATGGCTTGCAGCTATTATACAAGTCACCTGTAGTCGCCTGCATTTCGGCAGCGAAAATACAATCATATCCCGGGCCTGGCGCGGCAGGCCCGGGGAGTTGAATCAGTTCTCCTGCTCGATGTAGGGGAGCAGGGCGATAACGCGGTTGTTGGCGAGTTCCGTCACCTGCACGGAGCCGATGAGGATGGTTCCCTTCGGCGCCTGGGTGGTCACCCTGGAGACAAGCTGCAGGCGTCCATCCTCCGGTACCATCAGCCCGAGGGTACGTCCGTTCAACTGGACCCCGCCACCATCGAACACCTTAACGTGGACCCACGCACACGGACCGCCCGGCACCAGGGTCTGCGTCTCCTGGGCAAGGACGATGTGGGACGACCCGTCCCTGATTGTGTTGACGATCTGGAGGCTGCCGCGCAGGTTCCGGTTCGGTTCGAGATAGACGCCGAAGGTACCTTCCGTCCCCCGGGTAAGGCCCACCGGGCCAGAGCGGAGCCCAATCAGAATGGCGATAATCGCATCAGCTGAACGGGTGGCGACGAACAGCGGCAGTACCACCGCACTGAGTGCCAGTGCCAGGGCGGCGACACGCCAGAGGGGGGACAGTTTCTTCTTCCGCATCGGTATTGTCCTCCGGCTCGTCGGAAATCAGGACGGCGTGTGAGCCGGATCGCGCCGCCCTGTTCCGTTTGGACGACTACGACGGGTCCGATGTTTGGTCCGCCGACGAGGAATTCGCAAGAAGAAGGAAGTGGGCGGGCAGTGTGGTTTCCTCCACCCCGTTCGCACCGCGCTCCACCCGGTAGGCGCCGGCGCCCTCCCGAGCCGACACGGCCTCGGCCAACTCCTGCCCTTCGAACCGGAGGCCGGCATCGTTGTCCACGGCGTAGCCTGCCGGGAAGCCCGCGGCGATCAACTGGTGGTAGAGGGGGCGCCGTTGCGCCTCACCGTCGTAGTGTGGGCAATGGGACCCGGGGAGGAACCCGAGGCCGTCGTGGAGCGGCGCCAGACGGTGCAGGTGGAACGAGTCCGTCGTGCCTCCCTCGAACCAGCAGAGGGAGCCGGCGCTTCCTCCGGCCGGCACCACCCCCGCCTCCCAGACCGCGCCCACGGGCCCGGTCCACCCCGTGTGCTCGCCAGACGGCCAGGAGGTTCACCGTGTTCCCCCCGCCTACCCAGGTCAGGTCCTGGGCCAGGAAATGGGCTTCGACTTCGAGGTCGGTGATGGTGCGGTGGAAGAGGGTGAGGTGCGTGCGCTCCCACTGTTCCGCCGGGAACCGCCCGTAGTGGTTCAGCAGCGACTCGGGGGAGTCGCCGGTGGCCGTGGTGACACTCGCCACGCGGGGTCGCTCCTTCCCGGTCAGGCCGTGCAAGGATTCGATCAGGGGATGAGCCTGGTTCGGGGAGGCCGGCGAGACGCCGGCGGTCCCAGCCGCGGCACTCAGAGCCGCGCTGCATCAGCAAGCGTCCCTGCACATCCCCAGC
>SYMT01000282.1 GCA_005805375.1 Actinomycetota bacterium | reverse complement strand
GGTCGAGCACGACGGCGAGGAGCGATCGCAAGTTTGCCGGGTGGGTGCCCGAGGCTTCGAGCTGCAATCGGAGTTGCAGGACTCCACACGGGACCGCGTGCCTCCTGGGGGTCCGGGGACGGCAACCGGTTTCAACCGGTTTTCCTCGCCAGTAGCCCCGTGGTTTCAACCCGGGGCGGCCCGGCGGTCGAACACGACGGCGAGGAGCGATCGCAAGTTTGCCGGGTGGGTGCCCGAGGCTTCGACCTGCAATCGGAGTTACAGGACTCCACACGGGGCCGCGTGCCTCCTGGGGGCCCAGGGCCGGCAACCGGTTTCAACCGGTTTTCCTCGCCAGTAGCCCCGTGGTTTTAACCCGGGGCGGGCCGGCGGTCGAACGCAGACGCTCGAATTATCGCCGGCGCCTCCGGGCCGCGCGCCACACCCGCGGGAGCCGGGCGACGTTCGGTTTCCCTACCAGCCGCCACGACCCGGGTTGATATTCGCTCCGCGTCGCCGCGAAGACAGGAGCAGAACTGGACTCCCTCGGGCACGCTTCCGGCGATCCCTCGCCGGAATCCTGGCTAATCGAGAGTGCTCGGCCGGCAGGGACGCGACCCGGAACCCGATGTTGTGGTTCCAGTTGTCGGTGTTGTTCCTGTTGCGGTTCGCGCCGCGCAGGTTGGCCGCAGAATTGTTCCACGAACCCCCACGCAGGACACGAGGTGTCTGCCCCTTCGTGCGCCCCCCGGCCTCCGGGTGAACGAACTAGCGTTGAAAGTTGTTCCCTTTCCCAAGACTCCACATCGGCGCGTCGCGTCCTGCTTCCCAGCCGATTTTCCCCCTGCACGATTGGCAGAGAGAAATCAAATTGATTGCGATAGGTACCAAAATCCCAAAAAAATTTTCCTTGCGTTCTCTCGTCCAATGTGCTGTAATTATTCTGGTGCAAAAGGGAGAAAGATCAAAGCGTACGATTAGTCCTCGGCCGGCAGGGACGCGACCCGGAACCCGATGAAGCGGGAGCAGAAGTCGGTGAAGTTCCTGTCGCGGGCCGCGCCGCGCAGGAGGGCCGCAGAATCGTCCCACGAACCCCCACGCAGGACACGTACTTGTTTTGAATCGTTCTTTTCATTTGACGGGTGAATTCTGGATCTCCGGGCGTAGAAGTCTGGCTTATAGCCATCCCGGCACCATTCCCACACATTGCCCGCCAGATCCAGCGCCTTGCACCAACTCTCACCCTTCGGCAGGCTCCCCACGGGTGACGGCTTCCCAGAACTCCAGTCTTGCCCAAACACCGCCAGCTCCGCTGTGGGTTCCTGGTTCCCCCACGGATATTTCTTCCCCTGCGGGCCCCGCGCGGCGTACTCCCACTCCGCTTCCGTCGGCAGCCGCCCCCCCGCCCAGCGCGCGTAGGCCACCGCGTCATCCCAGGTCACCCCCACCACCGGCTGCCGCGGCGCCTTGAAGCGCGCAGAGTCCCAATAGTGTGGCTTCCCGTGGGACGGTGTGGCCGCGAGGAAGTTCGCGTACATCGCGTGCGTCACTTCCGTCTTATACAGCCAGAAGCCCTTCGTGATCCGCACCCGGTGTACCGGCTTCTCATCGTCATTCCCGTCGCTGCTCCCCATGTCGAATTCGCCCGCCGGGACCCAGACCATCACTGCCCCGTCCTTCGGGTTCGGGCGCTCCGTTCCCGCTGGGCGGATTGCGGCGGCGGGAACACCCACCGCTCGCGATTCCGCCGAGGGCGGCTTCGCAGTCGCGGCGGGCTGGGGGGACGGCAACGTTCCCGGCTGGTCTCCCCCATTGCGCCCTCCCTGACCCACCAACTGCGGCGCCAACCACAGCCCGCCCGCCCCAACCGCCAGAGCCGCACCGGCCCGCAGCCAGGCACGGCGTGAGGGCACGGGTGCCCCAGCCGGCACCTGCAGCCTGACCGTCAAATCCCCAGGGGGCCCTCCATGCTGCCCAGGGTCCCCCGCACCCGCAACCGGAACCCGCTGCCCGTCCGTCGCGCCCGCCGGGATCGGCACCGACACCTGCCGGGACCCCAGCGCCACGCTCTGGGTCCCGCCCCGCGCTGCGACTGCCCGGCTGATTCGCAGCGTCATCTGGCGATCCGCCCCCCGCACCGGATCCGGCTGCACGCGGACTGTGACAATCAAATCGCCGGACGGCCCGCCGTGGTCCCCGGGTTCACCGTGGCCCGGCACCGGGATGCTTGTTCCGTCCCGCACGCCTGGGGGTACCGACACGGCGAGGGGACCACTCCTGGACGGCACGAAGCGCCGTCCGCCCTGTGCCGCCTCCGACGCACACAGCATCAGAGCGAACTGCACATCGCGCCCACGCCGGGGCTCGGGATCCACGGACAGGCGGATCACCAGATCGCCCGGGCGCCCCCCGTCGGCACTCTCCGTGCCGCCGCCGGGGATTCGGAAGTCTTCTCCGTCACGCTGCCCCGCCGGGAGTACCACCTCGCGCTGCCCGGCCCCCACCACGACAGAGAACCGCCCGCCCCGCCGGGCCTCCTCCCTCGTCAGGTGCAGCGCCGCGTGCAGATCGGCGCCGTCACGCGGCGTCAGCGCTGCGAGGGTCGCATCCAGGTCCGCACGCATGGCGGCGACGGTCGCGTAGCGCGTCCCCCGGTTCTTATCCAGCGCCTTGTGGATGATCTGCCGCAGTGCCCCCGGAATGGTCGTGGGGATGGGCCGCATCGGTTCCGTGCGGATCAGATTCGGGACCAACTGCGGCATCGTGGGGTGATCCCAGGGCAAGCTGCCGGTCAGCAGCTCGTACAGCATCACCCCCGCCGACCAGACGTCCCATTGCCGGCTCACCACGGGGTCGTTTCCCACCGCCTCCGGCGGCATGTACCAGTAGGTGGACGCCACCTCACGCACATGAATCGAAGTCGTGAGGAAATGCGACGCGCCGAAGTCGGTGATCCGGGGCGTGTCGCCGTCCATCAGAACGGTCTCCGGCTTCAGGTCGCAGTGGTACAGGCCCTGCGCGTGCAGGTGCTCGAGGCCGAGGAGAATGCCGTGGAGCAGACGCGCCGCTTCCAGGGGCGCCACGACCGTGCGTTGGCGGAACCCGATCCGCTTCCGGAGGCTGCCTCCCGCGATCAAATCGCAGACCAGAACCAGATAGCCTTCGGCCACCAGGGCGCCGCGAATCGGCACGACATGCTCATGGCCGCTCGCCATCAGCCAGAGCCCCGCCTCCTGGGCAAACTTCTCGCGGGTCGTTTCCCCTTGCAGGGCCAGTTTGACCGCCACCGGGGGCACGTCCGGCCGGGCCGCCTCGCGCGCGCGCCACACCTCGCCGAACCCACCCTGGCCGAGTTTTTCTTCGAGGATGTATCCTCCGATGCGGTCGTTAGCGTTCAACATTGGCGCGGTTCGACTTCAGGAAACCGGAGATAGGGAAATGGGAGATAGGCAATAGGCCGAAGTGTGGGCGTCCGGGGGAGACGGTGCTGTCTGGCGTGGGGCGGCACTGGCTCGCGCGCGTGGCTCCGGTGGGGCGTCCGTCCGCCAGTGCGCCGCGGACGAGGAAGGGGACCGCCGTGGGGACGGGAGGCAGAACGGCGGATCGGTGTCGCGCGGCGTGTGGGAGGCGGTCCTGCCGGAGAGGGGGCGGTCACTGCACTGGCGCACGCGCGTGGCTCGGTTGGGGGCGGTGTCGGCGGCTACGAGTCCGGGGGGTCCGGCGTGTCCCCGAGCAGGGAAGCCAGCGCAGCAAACGGCATGTTCCGGTCGGCTTCCGCGCAGCGGCACGGATCCAGGTTGCGGTTGCCGCCGCAGGTGGGGCAGAGACCGGCGCAGTCCTCGGAGCAAACGGTGCGCATCGGCAGCTCGCAAACAACCCACTGCCGCAGAAGCTCATCCAGATCCAGAATCGGGCGGCCCTGCTCAAGATGGATGATAGTGCGGATGACAATTTCCGGATCTTCGTCCGGTTCCAGCTCCCGAGTCGGATTCAATACATCCACGAGGGGCAGGTGTTCTTCCACGTCCAGATGAATCGGCACCTCGACTTCGACCAGGCACCGCGCGCATGGAACCGTGACCGCACAGTCCACTTCCCCCGAGATATTGAGCAGATCGCCGCTGTTCTCGAACGTGAGATCCCCGACCAGCGGCGAGACGAACTCCAGATCGGGATCCTCCACGCGGGGCTGGTCCACCTGCTGGCGGACGATCATGTCCTTGCGGACTGCAATTTCCGAGAGGTCCAGAAACATCAGGCGGCGCCGTTCTGCATCAGTCGTCCCGACCCAGGTCAGAGCGGCGATCCCGATCGGGACGCACATCCTCGAGCTGCCGCTTGTCCGCCTCGACCGACTCCCGCAGCCGGCGGAGCGAGTCCAGCACGTTATCAATCACCTGCTGGGCGTAGGAGTAGGAGCGGTCCCGAATCTCGCGCGCCGAAGCCTCCGCGCGCTCGAGAATCTGCTCGGACTGTTCCAGCGCCCGCTGCCGGATGGCGCTCGCCTCGACCATCCGCTGGGCTTCCTCTCGCGAACTCCGAATGATCTGCTCGCCTTCGGCACGCGTCTCTTCCAGAATGCGCCGGGCTTCGTCCTGGGCGTCCTGAATGATGCGCTGTTCTTCCCGAGTGATGCGGCGCGCGCGCCGCACTTCCTTCGGCAGCAGACCGATGATCTCCTCGATGCGAGCCTCAAATTCCTCCAGGTCCAGCCAGAGGCGGTGGTTCAGGGGAGTGATACCCCCCTTGACCACGAAGTCCCGCAGAGCCTCAAGCTGAGCCTCCACATCAACATCAGTACGTGGGAGGGCGTCTGGAGATTCTTCCATGGGGGATGGGGGGCGTTGGCGCGTCAGGGTCATGAGGACTTGGAAGTTATACAGTTCTGTTGAACGAAGCGTCAACCGATCCGGGGGTGAATAGCAGATAGCGGGGTGCGTCCAGTCCGGACCGGCATTCCCGCCGCGGGCGCGCTCGGGGCAGTCCAACCCGGGTAGCGCATAGGCCCCCCGGCGGGGTTACCCCGACATCCACCTCACCGGACCATCACGGCCGCACCGGGCCCTCCCGCCTGCCCTGCGCCGTTCACGAGGCGCCGCTCACGATGGGTACCGGCGTCCCTCCGTGACTGATCGGAATCGGGCGGGCCTGCGGGTCCAGGATCGCCTGGTCGGGATCAATCCCCAGCAGATCATAGAGAGTCGCAGCCAGATCGCCGGGGCTGACGGGGTACTCGACCGGGTACGCGCCGGTCGCATCACTGCGCCCGTGTACGTGGCCCTGCCGGATGCCGCCCCCGGTGAGGAGCGCCGAACCACACTGCGGCCAGTGATCGCGTCCGGCCCGGGCGTTGATGCGCGGGGAACGGCCCATCTCCCCCATCACCAGCACCACGGTATCGTCCAGCAGACCGCGGTCCCCCAGATCCTCGATCAGCGCCGTGTATCCCTCATCCAGCGAAGGCAGCAGGATGCGACGCAGCGCATCAAAGTTCTCTTCGTGGGTGTCGAACGCGATGCCGTTGCCCTGCTTGCCCCCGGTCTCAAACACTTCGTAGGTCACCGTGACGAAGACCACGCCGGCTTCCACGAGGCGGCGGGCGGTGAGGAGGCTCTGCCCCCACAGGTGGTCGCCGTACCGGTGGCGGCGCGCCTCCGGCTCCCGCTTCAGGTCGAAGGCCTGACGCACGGTCGGCGAGGTCAGGAGTGCAAACGCACGGCGCTGCGCGTCCGCGGCCTGACCCAGCAGCGGGCTCTCTTCCACGCGGCGGGCTTCCCGGTCAATCTGGGTCAGCAGATCACGGCGCCGGTCCAGCCGGTCCAACGTCATGCCCGGCAGGTGGTCCAATCCCTCCAGGCGGGGTTCCCCCATGACCTTCACGGCATCGTAGTACGGCCGTTTCGGGCTCCGATCGAAGGTCGGGCGGCACACGGCGAACAGCGGGTCGTACCGCTTGCCGAGCCACCCGCCGTACGGACCCTTGCGCACCCAGGTCTGACCCCACCCGGGGTAGCACGGGAGGCAGGCGTGCACCGGCACGTCGGAGCGCCCCAGCCCGAGATGCTGGCACACGGCGCCGATGCTCGGGTCGTCCGCCGGGTCCGCCTGGGCACTGGGGTTGCCGCGGGTGGAGCCCGTCAACACCGGGTACGGATCGTGACTGTTGAACGTATGAGAATAGGTGCGAATCAGGGTGGAACGGTGCATCGTCCGGGCGATGCGCGGCAGGTGCTCGCACACCTGAAGACCGCTCAGACTGCTCTCGATCGGACGAAACTCGCCGCGGATTTCAGCCGGTGCGTCCGGCTTCATGTCGAACATGTCGAGGTGCGACGGCCCCCCGCGCAGGTGCACGCCGATGAGCGCGCGGGCCCGCGCCGGGCGCCGCGGCGCCGCATCCGCAGCCCCGCTCAGTCCGGCCAGCAACCCGAGGCCGCCCGCCCGCAGCAGCTCCCGCCGCCGTACGCCCGCACAGGTGCGTGTGGCGCTTCCCAAAACTCGCAGCATGATGTTGTCCCCGACCGCAGCTTTGTCACTCTGTGAACCCGAATTCGAGACAAAGTTTCGGGCCAACCCGCACTCTTGCGCCGCGGGTCCGCGGAGTCGGCGCCTGCGAAATCAGGACCTGAGACCCTTTCTCGCCGGACCGTGGCCGGATACACTGCTCCTATGTCACAAACCACATCGGGTGCCGAGGGCGCCCTGCCGGTCCATCCGCTGCTGGACGCGATGAGCCGCGCGGTGACGTGGGTGGTGCTGCGTCCAATGCGGATGCTGCCGCTCGCGACTCCCTCCCTCGCGGGCCTCTCGTTTGAGCGCATTCGCCTGGAGAGCCAGGGTGCTTCGCTCGCCGCATGGCACGTGCCGTGTCCCGGCTCCCGGCGCGGCATCGTGCTGTGTCATGGGCACAACAACTGCCGCACGCAGCTCTTCCCGCTGTTTCGCCCCCTCCACGAAGCCGGTTTTCACGTGCTCAGCTTCGATTTCCGCTCGATGGGGGTGAGCGGCGGGCAGCACTGCACCTACGGCTATCGGGAACGCGCCGACGTTCACGCCGCGCTCCGGTGGCTGCGCACACAGGCCGGGGTCACGCACACCGGGCTTCTCGGGTACTCAATGGGCGGAGCCACCGCGCTGCTCACGGCTGCCGAGGATGACGACGTCCGTGCCGTGGTCACGGAGTGCGCCTTCGCGCGCCTGGAAGAGATGGTGCGCCAGCGCTTCTATTTCATGCCGCCGGCGCTGCGCGATCCGCTGGGGGATGGCGTGCGCCGCTGGTCCGAGGCCGCGACCGGATTCTCCGCGATGGATGTGGACCCGGAAGCCGCCGTGCGGGACTGGACGCCGCGACCGCTCCTGGTGATCCACGCCGAGCGAGATCTGCTGGTGCCCCCGGATCATGGCCGGCGCCTGGCCCGAGCCGCCGGCGCACAGGGCGAACTCTGGATGGTCCCCCACGCCTGGCACGTCGGCTGCCGCCAGGTGGCCCGCCGGACCTACACCACGCGGGTGGTGGAGTTCCTCTCCCGGCACGTCACCGGGTAGTCGCTCCGCTTCACACGGGCCCGGCGATGATGGTATGAAACGCCTCCGGGTCCAGGTATCGCTGCGCGGCCTGCTGAAGCCGCGCAGGAGTTTCGGCCCGCAGGAGATCCGGGTAGCGATCGAGATAGTCCAGGCCAAGGCCGTAATACTCCCAGTTCAACAGAAACCCGGCCAGCCCGTCATTCGTTTCGAGGCGCAGTGGGAGTGAACCGACCTGATGCTCTACGGCATCGTCCCACTCTTCGTCGGAAACAGGTTCCCGGAGAACGCGCGCGATTTCCTCCAGAATGAGGCTCCGGGCGCGTTCAACGTGCTCGGGCCGCACGCCGGCCGAAACAACCCACTCACCCCCCCACAGGTGCGCCTGGGCCCGCGCCCCGACCCCATACACCACGCCCTCCTGCTCCCGCAGACGCTCCCCCAATCTGCCCATCAAGCCGATCCCCCCGAGGATCAGACCGATCAGGGAAAGGGCGTAGTAATCGGGATGGCGGAACGGCACGCCCCCCGCGCCGAGCAGCAGCGTCGCCTGCGACTTGTGCGGCATCGGGATGCGGATCGGCTCCCCGGTCGAGTCAGTCACCTTGTGCGCCTCAATGCCGGGGGCGGGACCACGCGCCGGTCCGCGGCGCCAGCCCGCCGCCTGCTCCCGCACCTGTGCTGCGTCGAAGTCGCCCACTACCGAGAGCAGCAGGCGGTCCGCCCCATAGTGTGCCGCGTGGAAGGCGACACAGTCCGGGCGTGTGATGGCGCGGATGCTTTCGGGCGTGCCTTCCGAGTTGCGGGCGTACGGGTGTTCCGCTGCGTACAGCCGCGTCCTGAGGGCGCGATCCGCCCGGACCCGCGGGCTGTCCTCCTGCTCCCGCAGATGGCTGAGGATTTCGTCGCGCGTCTTCTCCAGGTCGTCGTCGGGAAAAACGGGGTTCTCGGCGACATCCTGCAGCAAGCCCAGCACCGCCGGGAGGTGGCGCGCCAGACACTTCGCGGAGAATCCCGCCCCCTCGGTGCCCGCCCAGAACCCGAAACTCGCGCCGATATCCTCGACAGCCGCCGAAATCTCCTGTGCCGTGCGGTGGACGGTCCCCCGGCGCACCAGGCGTCCGACAAAACCGGCCAACCCTTCGCGCCCAGGCAGGTCCAGGCACGCCCCCGCCGGGAATGAGCCCCGCACGCACACCGAGCCGCTTGCCGCAGCGTCTCGGTCCGCAAGCACGTTGGTGAGTAGCACCAGTCCGTTCGGAAGCACCTCGCGGCGCGGGAGCGGTCGCGAAACCGGGGACATCACGCTGTCGCCTCTTCGTCCGGGAAAAACCAGCCCACGGTGCGCCGCTCCGGCCGGAGGTAGGTCCGCACCGCCGCCGCCACCTCATCCGCCTCGACTGCCCGGAAGCGCCGCACATGCGCATCCAGATCGGACCAATGCCCGAGCAACTGGAAAAAGGTCAGCCCCAGCGCCTGTCCCGTCACGCCGTCACGACTGTAGGCCGCCTGCGCCTCGGACTGTACCCGGGCGCGCTCCAGCTCGGCCGGTGTGGGGGGAGCATCCGCCAGACCCTCGGTGCAGGCCAGCAGCATCTCCTCAACGCGGGCGGGGTCGGCGCCGCGGCGGAGTGTGAGCGCAGTCGAGAAGAACGAAGGGTCCACACTGCACCGGAGCGATGATCCCGCCCCGGTGCTCAGCCGCGTCTCCACCAGCGCCTGGTAGAGGCGCGCCGTCCGGCCCATGTATCCGCCGCTGTTGCCGGACAGCGACTTCCCCCCACTCAACACCGCATCCGCCACCGCCAGGGGATACCAATCGGGGTGGCCGAACGCCGGGCCGCGGTAGCACACCGTCAGGTACGGGACGCCCCCCGGACGGCGCAGTTCCACCCGCCTCCCTTCGCGCGGCTCCGGATCGGGCGGCGGCGTCGCGACAGACGGAGTCGCGGCGGGCACGGACGCGAAAGCACGCCGGACGGCTTCGAGCGCCGCCTGCGGTTCCACCGCGCCGGCCACTACCAGCACTGCGTTCGCCGGCGCATACCCGGCACGATAGTGGTCGTAGAGTTCGTCCCGGGTCAGGCGTTCCAGGTCTTCGCGCCGCCCGATGACTGACCAGCGGTACGGGTGGTGCTCGAACGCCGCTTCCGTGAGCTTTTCGGACAACAAGAAATGCGGGCTGTTCTCACTTCCGGAGCGCTCGGCGAGAATCACACCCCGTTCGCGCTCCGTCTCATCCGGATCGAACAGCGCTCCGGCCATCCGTTCCGCCTCGATCCGGAGCGCCAGGTCGAGGTGCTGAGCCGGCAGCGTCTCGTAGTAGAGCGTGAAGTCGTGGGTGGTGTAGCCATTGTTGGAGCCTCCCACCCGCGACGTGAGCCGAAAAATCTCGCCCTTCTTCAGGCCGCGGGTGCGGCTGAAGGTCATGTGCTCGACCCAGTGGGAGATGCCGGTACGCCCGGGCTGCTCGTTGCGCCCGCCGACCCGATAGCCCACCGCACAGGCCACCACCGGCGCGGACCATGTCGGCCGGATCAATACCGTCAGGCCGTTGTCGAGCGTGGTTTCGATCATGATTCCAAAAAGGGGTCATCCGCCGGAGGTGCCTGCTCGGTGTCGGGAAGTAACGGGTCCGGATCGGCGGCATCCGGATCGGCGGCATCCGGATCAAAGCTGGGGAACATTGAGGTCCGCACATTCTGGAACATCTGATCCAGGTCCGCCCGGCTCATCATGATCTCCCGCGGGCGCGCCCCGTCCAAAGCTCCGACAATGCCCCGGGACTCCATCATGTCCACCAGCCGGGCGGCTCGCGTGTAGCCGAGCTTGAATTTCCGCTGGATCATCGAAGTGGAGGCGTGCCCCGTCGTGACGACAAAGCGGGCCGCGGGCTCGAACAACTCGTCCTCGACCTCTTCTTGACTTGCGACGCCGTAGGCGCCGTGGTCCGCCGTCAGCGCCTCAGCAGTGTATTCCGGTCGTCCCTGCGCCTTCAGGTGCGTGACGATCGCCTCGACCTCGCGTTCGTGCAGAAATGCCCCCTGCACCCGGACCGGCTTCGCCGCATCCACGGGTTTGAACAGCATATCTCCCCGGCCAATCAGACTCTCGGCGCCCTTCGTATCCAGGATCGTGCGGCTGTCCACCTGCGACGTGACGGCAAAGGAGATGCGCGAAGGCACATTCGCCTTGATCAGCCCGGTGATGACGT
>SYMT01000281.1 GCA_005805375.1 Actinomycetota bacterium | reverse complement strand
GCCAGGATGGAGCCGAACAGCGGGTCACCGGCCGACGCTCCTGCCGGACTGGCGGCGGCATCCCCAGGCGTCGCTCGCGAGCCTGGGGATCCATCCGGGGTGTCGGATGCTGGGCCGGATCGTGCCGGTATTCCTGGAGCCGTAGTTTCGGGGATGGGGACGCTCGGGCACGGTCGGGCGCCGGATGTTCCCGTGGTCGAGGACGTGGGCGGTCGGCGTGGATCCCCCGGGTCCTGTGTGTAGCCGCACGCGGGCGGGACGCCTCCTCGCCGGGCACGGGAGCGGGGCCGACTCCGTGGTCGGGAGGGATACAGTGTGTGCGGTCCGAGGCGCGCGGGTCGGTGGCCGGCAGGGACAGAGGCTCTGCCCTACCGGTGGGCCGAGGGTGGGCAGGTCGCTGCCCGCGGAGGCGGGCATCCTCCCCCGAAGCCGACCTGCGGCGATATGCTCGCGCAGATCCGGCCAGCAGTCAATTGCCCGCTCTGCCCGCCGTGCCGGGGCGCGGTAGGCAGAGCGACACGGCCGGCCTCCATCTCCCCGTGGCTGAAAAGTGAGCCCCGTCAGCGCGGGGGCGGGGCGCTAGGGGGCGGGGCGCCAGGGGTGTACGGCCGGACGCCCGGAGGCGGCTGCGGCGGCTCGGGGTTCGAAGCGGCGGGGGTTGGCTGCGACTGCTCGCCGCAGCCGGCTCCCAGGCTCAGCAGCAGCAGTACGACGCTGATAGCCGTAAGGAGGGTGCGCAGGGTTTGTTTCGCGTCGGTCACTTATAAAAATCCTCGGGGTGGTTCGCGAGGCAGCCCAGGAGGCGGTCTCCCGCGGCTGCCGGGGTTGCTCGTGGCCCCGGTTCCCACCCGCTTCTTTCGCGCGGGCGGGAACCGGGGCCACGGTGAATCGGACTCAGACAGCCTGAGCGGCTACGGGCACTGCGCCTTATCGGGCCGCACCACCGGGTTCTCGCAGGGCGTCGCACTGCCGCCCACAATGCGGTTCAGCACGACCATCTTCGCATGTCCGTCCGCATAGACGACGTTCGAGCCCGCCGTGTGGCGGATGCGGCACCGCAGGGGGTTGTAGGCCCAGGGCGGTTCCATGGCGTACTTCAGGCGGAACAGCCCGAAGGCCGGTGCATCCCCCGGGCACTGTCGCCCGCCGGTGTCGCCGTTGCTCCAGTCATTGAACATCGGACCCCAGCCGGAGTCCGCGATGACCGCGACGCCCGCGACGCCCGCGGGCACCGAACTCAGCGCGGCCAGATTCGCCCAGTTGTTGTTGTTGTGAAACAGGTACTCGTTGTAACCGAGATTCACGGTCCAGCGGTCACTCTGCGGGCCGAAGTATACCGGGCCGTTGTTCGCTGAAGTCTGCGAGTTCCCGTTGTACTCTCCCGCCCTGGGGCCACTGGGACATGCGTAGACGCCCTTGTTCTTGACGTACGGCTCCATCCACTTCACCCACTGCGCCCAGCCGTAAAGCTGGTGCATCGGAACGCTAGCGCCGTAGACGGCCACGTACGGCAGGTTCTCGTCGTAGTCCTGCGTGTACATGGAAAGGCCAGTGCCGATCTGCTTCATGTTGGAGAGACAGGAGATCGTCCGTGCCTTCTCACGTGCCTGTGCAAAGACGGGGAAGAGGATGGCTGCGAGTATCGCGATGATCGCGATGACTACGAGGAGTTCGATCAGGGTGAACCCTCGGGGGCGCTGGGAGCGCGACTTGAACATGAGTTAGACTCCTGAGCGCTGCAGGGATCCGATCCAAGGACATCGGTATACCGCCCAAGCGCGGTACATCTCCCGGAATCGTGGATGCAGCTAAGTATGGGTTACGCGTTCGTACCGGTAACTCCTCCCCAGATCGCGAAAAAAATCATCACTGTCTTCAGGGCGGCAAACTTTGGTGGAGGAGCGGCAATTCCAGCTCCGCCAGGGAGGCCTCCGGGTGGCGCCGGAACCGGAGTTGCCGCCGTCGCGCTTCACTCCGCCGTTCCAGGGTCGTCTGGAAGG
Source organism: Actinomycetota bacterium (assembly GCA_005805375.1). Lineage (GTDB taxonomy): Bacteria > Armatimonadota > SYMT01 > SYMT01 > SYMT01 > SYMT01. Next base: position 1,887 of record SYMT01000281.1, on the reverse strand, counting down.
GGCGCCACTCTGCCAGAAGCCGCGGCCCGCAACTCCAGCGCGCCGGAGGGCTGGAGTTGCGGGCCACCGCCGCCGCCATCCGCGCCGCACCGCGCACGACCAACCCTGCGGAGGCCCCCTTCCGCCCCGAGGCCCGCCGCTCGTGGCACCGTACGGAGCCGAGTAGTTGCTCCAGATCGTTGTTGGTGCGCGGGAGCCCGGAGACCTCATATCCATAAAACAGATCCCGCCAGTAACTCTGGGTAACCTGGATAAAGTGCGCCGCCGCCGCCGCCGCCGCCAACGGCCCACGGTGCGTTTTGCGTGGAGCATGTCACGCAGGAGGTGGCGATACGCCAGCCGGCGGAGTTCGACGGGCTGCGGCCCGATAGGTCCCAGGAGGTGTGCGGCACGCCGCACCCAGTGGTACCATTGTTCTACGGGGGGGCCAGAGCGCGGCGGTGGCCTCCAGTCTGCGCTGCAAGAGGCTGGTGAGACGCAGCAGTTCTGTGAAGATGTCCCCGAGCGCCGTACGCCAACTGGCCAGCGTCCGCGTCAGCAACGCTTGGATCGCGACCAGACGGTCCCGCAGTTGCAATCCAGCGGCCCCGAACGGCGGGTGGCCATCGTCGGTGAGCGGGCTGCGGATCGCCAAGCAGTAGCCGCGCACCGCGTCCCGCGCCTGGCTGGCGTCCGACAGGGCCGCCGCCCGGGCGGGCGCTGCGGTCCCGGCGAACGCTGGCGCCGGTGCCCCCGTTGGGGTCTCGGGCATCCCCACCGCGTTCGGGACGGACGGCGGTCCCCCGGAGGCGCCGGGAGTGCTTCCAGACGCCGCTCAATCGGCCGGACGCCGCGGATCCGCTTCTTGAGCTCCTTTTTTGGCGTGGCGATCCGCCTCAAAGATCGGTAGAGTTGCATCCCGTAAGTTCGGGTTGGGAATACAAATGTACTCCCAGGACTACCACGAGAACCTGCCTTATCTCGCCGTATGTGGCAACACCGTCCCCCTGCATCAGCTCTGCGGATGGGCCCAGTGGACGAAGTGGATCGAGCCGTACGTCAAGAACTGGGGCGCTTACGACTGCCCTTCCGGGGGAAAGTCAACGCCATCGCCACCAACCAGGGTCCGTTCGTCTTTGGTCCCACGAACGGGAGCGACCCTCGGCGCGTGGTGAACCTGGGCTACAGTGAGTTCCTCTTTAGCAACTCCGGCGGTTACGCCAACCTCGCATCGTTGAGCGGCGTTCCGGCCGGGATCGCTGGCGTCGCCGTGATCGGCGATTCGGGGTGGGGTCCCATGTTCAACGACTGAAGCAACGCAGACAGCGGCCGACGGCAGTGCCCGGGTGAAAGTGCCCCACTCCGTCTGTATCGTATCAAGTACGCATTGGATCCGCCCTGGCAGAACCCGTTGACCTCCGCCGTGCGCCCTGGCCGCCTCGGCTCCAACGTCGTCTACGCCGACGGCCACACCAAGCTCGTGCCGTTCGGCCGCATCCAGGGTAGTTACCAAACGGCCTGCCAGAACCCGGTGGTTCGCCCGAACCTGCCGCAGTGCAATTAGCCTGACCCGGCGAGGCTGCTAACACAGGACGGACGCGGCTCGTACGAGCCGCGTCCGTTTTTGCTTTCAGGGCCGGGGGATGGGTGCCGGCCGACGGGCAGGGGGGAGATCCGTACAGACACCCTCGAACGCCTCGGCCGCCAGGCCGACCGACTCGCACAGGGTGGGGTGCGGGTGAATGGTTCGCGCGATATCCACGGCGTCGGCGCCCATCTCAATGGCAAGCGCTATTTCGCCGATCAGATCCCCCGCGTGCGTGCCGACGATGCCCCCACCGACGATGCGATGGGTTTCCGGATCGAACAGGAGCTTCGTCAACCCCTCGTCCCGCCCGTTGGCGATGG
>SYMT01000280.1 GCA_005805375.1 Actinomycetota bacterium | reverse complement strand
GGCGCGGGTACGGCGGGGGTGTTTGGAGGCGAGAGGGAGCAGCGCACCCATGAGATCATCGCCCGGCCCGGCACGTGTCCGCCACCCACAGTCGCGCGGTGGCCGTCGCCAGGGCGCGTTCGAAGTCACCGGCCGGCCCGAGGAATGGGGCCAACGCGGCTCCGGTCAGCCGTCGAAGGCCGGCGGGACGCCGGCGTCCCCGGGGCCTGCGGCTCGATTTTCACGGCCGGCGCGGACTTTGAAAACGCCCTGCTGCGGCAGGCGGGGCGGACACGCTGCACCCCCCGCGTCTGGGGTGCCGGCCCGAAGCACCCCGTCCCGGCAGTCCGTCCCTCTCGGGAAGGATCGCCTCTGTTTCAGGCGCCCCGAAGTGACCTATACTGTACCATGTAGGAGAACAGCATGGACGAAAGTCAGATCGCGGGAGTGTTCCAGTGCCTGGCCCCGGGAGTGCCGCTGCACCCGGGCGACTCGCGCTACGTGGACCTGTCGTCCGTGCGCCCCGAGGTGGCGGGACCCCTGGCGGCGGAACTGACCGGGGCGACCGGGCCTGCGTGCCGCCTGCTGGCAGGGTATCGGGGCACGGGGAAGACGACCGAGCTGTACCGTCTGCGTACCCTGCTGGAAGCGGGCCCGGCGCCCCGGCGCGTGAGCTACTGCGCGATCAGCGACTACCTGGACACCACCGACATTGAGGCGCCGGACCTGTTGATTGCCCTCGTGCAGCACCTGCTCGCCGAGGTGGCGGATGCACCTGCCGGAGGAGAAGCCGGCGCGCTGACAACGGCCGTCGCGGAGCTGGACAGGTTCATCCCGCGCTTGGAGCTGACCGAGGTGCTCTTTCCGCCGGGGCGGCCCCGGGTCTGCGGCAGCCTCAAGGGCAACGAAAACGCGCGGCACCTGTACCGCCAGTTCCTGCGTCCCCACCTGGGCGAGTTTGCGGCGGCGGCGGGCCGGGTCGTCGCAGAGGTGCAGCAGCACTTCCGGCGGGCGGGGCAGGGAGACCTGGTGCTGCTGGTGGATCACCTGGATCGCCTGCACCGGGCGGAGACGGCCGACGGCCGCAGCCGCACCCACGAGCGGCTGTTCGTCGAGGGCGCCCCGTTCCTGCGCGGCCTCCCCTGCTCCGTGCTCTTCACCATGCCTCCCGCCCTCATCCACGCGCCGGACGTGGATTGGGAGCATCTCTACGGCGCCGCGCCGCGCTACCTTTCGCCGGTACCGCCCGGCGCGTGCCTCTCCGGAGAGCAGGACGCGTTGGGGGCCGTGCTGGAGGCGCGGCTCGCGGCGGCCGGGGTGGACCCCGTACAACTTTTTGCTGCGCCGGAACTGGCCGCCCGTCTCTGTCGCGCTTCCGGCGGCGTCCTGCACACGCTGCTGCAACTGGCGCAGCGCTGCGTGACATTTGCCGAACGATTTCCGATTCCGGCGGAGACGGTGCAGTTCGTCCTGGGGGAAGTACGAGACAATTATCTGACGGGGCTGCGCAAGGGTGCCTACCGGGACGCAATGCGCCGGGTGGCCGCCACCGGCACGCTCCCCGAAGGAGAAGGTACCCAAGAACTGCTGGATCTGCTGGCGGTGGTCGAGTACCGTACCGGCGGGCCCGTGCGGTACGGCCTGAGCCCGACGCTCGCCGACACGCCGGCACTGGCAACACGTTGACGGGTGTAGAAGGAGCGTTGGATGTCCCGTATCGTTGGCCGAAGATTGTCCGATGAGGAGTTTCTGTCCGCGCTGGTATTGAACAGCGACCCCGGGAAGGCGTTGGAGCCGCACGACGCACGGTATGTGGATTGCAGCGAGGCCCGCCACGGTCCGCCGCTGGTGGACACGCTGGCCCGGTACATCCGGCGCATGGACGCGGCGCCAGTCCTCCCGGGCCAGAATCCCGCCGCGCGCGGGTCCGTGGTGCAGCTTCTCTGCGGCCATCGTGGCTGCGGGAAAACCACCGAGCTGAAGCGCCTGAAGGCGAACCTGGAGGATGGCGGGAACGGGGGGCGCTACCTGGTCTGCCTCTGCGAGGCGGACCTCTATTTCGACCTCCTGCACGCTTCCCCGGCCCAGGTGCTCTTCGCCCTCGTGCAGCGCCTCTGGGAGGACCTGCGCCCGCTCGGTATTCAGCTCCGGCCCCCGGATCTGGAGCGGTTTGCGGACGAGTTCCTGAATCTGCTTCTCTCGCCGGTGGAATTCCAGAAGCTGGAGGTGGACGCCAAGCTTGTCAAGCTGAGCGCCGTGATCCGCGAGCGACCCAATGTGCGCCTCGTGGTCCAGCAGTTCCTGGGACCGCGGGCCCAGACGGTGAAGGCGGCGATCAACGAGGTGCTGGAGCAGGCCGAAGCGGCGCTTCAGAGGAAGAAGTACCAGGGTGTCGTCTTCATCGTGGACAACCTGGACCGCATCTCGCGCGCGTGCCTGGACGACAGCGGCCAACCGCTGCAGGACACCCTGTTCCGGGACGGGGCGAAGACGCTCGGGGGACTCCGCTCCCACGTCATCTACACCGTCCCGCCCGCCCTTCGCTACGACGTGCGCGCGGCCCAGCTCCAGGCGGCGCTCGGAAGCCAGCCGGCCACTACACTCCCCATGATCCCCACGCAGCATCGCGACGGAAGTCCGGACGAAGCCGGGTTGGAGCGCCTGCGAGACATAGTGCGCCGGCGGCTGGCGCAGTGCGACCCGGCGGCCGTGGACGGGGCCTTCGATTCCGACGAGACGCTCGCCCGGTTGTGCCGGGCTTCCGGGGGCTTCGTGCGCCACCTGGTCAGCCTGCTGCGCGGGGCCGCCAACTACAGCGACAGGCTCCCCATCGAGCGCCGGGCCGTGGAGCAGGCAATTGTAGATCTGCGGAGCGAGCTGAGCCCGGGCCTGTCCGCCGCCGGCCGCCGGGAGCTGCTGAAGAAGGTGCAGAACACGCGCGAGATCGAGGAGGCGGAGGAGTACGCGGCGCTGCTGGAGGCGTTCGTCATCCTGGAGTACCGCAGCGACTTCGGGCCCTGGTACGATGTCCATCCGCTGGTGCAGGAGATCCTCAGGACCGCCCCGTGACCGCGCTGCACGAACCGCCCCCCGCGCTGCCTGCCGGGGCCCCCACGCCGGAGGATCGCGCCGGCCGCCTCGCCGCGATGGCGCGCCTCGTGCGGCGGAGCGCCGGGCAGTTCTCTCTGGTGCTGGTCCAGTACGATATCCCGCGCGAGCGGGAAGCAGTGCTGCGGGACCTGCAGCGAGAGCTGGGGGAGCTTCGTCTGGCGGTGGCGCGCCTGGAGCCCCTCCCCGGGGGCGAGAGTTCTTCCTTCCACGCCCTGGATGAGCTGGACCGGCGCGCCCGCGTCGCCGATCCGCAGGGGAATGCCGGGGCGCTGGCGGTGGTGGGCTACGAGCACCTCCTCGGGCCGGCGGTGTCGGGGGACGTTTCGCCGGAGGCGCGCCGCCAGCTCGCCCGCGCGCTCCAGCCGCTGAATCTGGGGCGCAGCGTGCTTGCGGAGCGATTTCCCCGTCCGCTCTTTCTCTGCCTGCCCGAGCCGGCGATGGAGGTCTTCGTCCGGTCGGCCCCGGACCTGGGCTCGTGGCGTTCCGGATTCTACCCGTTTCAGACGGACCTCCCCGCCGAGCGCGCCCGGTGGGAGTCCGAGGCCCGCGCCGCCCTCCGCCCCCGGTTTCCCCTGCCCTGGCGCCGGACCGACTCCCTGGAAGAGATCACGGCCCGCCTCCGGCTGCTGGTGGAGGATTCCGCCGCCCTGGCCATTCCCTCCGAGCGGACCGCGCCCCTGGAAGCCCGCCTGCGCCGGTGCGAACAGGAACAGGCGCGCCGGACCGGCAGCTACGGGCTCCGAGACCGCGCCCGCGCCGCGCGGCTCCTGGAACAGTTCCTGGGCGCGACAGTGGTTCAGGACGCATGTGATCTGCACGGCCGGAACACACTTCTGCAGGAGCTGCTGCAGCGGGTTCGTTCCCCGGAGTGCCGCTTTCTCACCGTCTGGGGCGAGACCGGCTCCGGCAAGTCCTCGCTGGTCCACGCCGGTCTGGTCCCTGCCCTCCAGGAGCCGGCGGACGCGTCCGGCGCTGCGGAAGCCACTCATCTCCCCGTGCTGCTGGATGGGTGGCTGGAGACCGACCGGGCGGACGGGCAGAACGAGGTCCGCCAGCCCCCCGACCCGATCGGCCTCGTGCAGGAGCAGCTTCTCCGCGCCGCGGAGGAAGCGGGTTTTCCCCTGGAGCCGGTGCCGGGCGAGGTGCTGGAGCTCACTCTGCGGCGGACCGCGACGGCCGCCGGACGCATCCCGGTGGTGATCCTCGACCAGTTCGAGCGTTTCTTTCACGTCTATGCCGAGCGGGAGCAGCGGGAGCCCTTCGCGGCGGCGGTCCAGAGCTGCGCGGGCCAGACTGGTCTCCCCTGCGCGTTCCTGTTTGTGATTCGGGAGGACCACCTCGGACGGATGACCGAATTCGACCAGGTCGGCGACCCACTCGCGGCCCCCCGGCGCTTTCATGTCCCCCCGTTCGATACCGCGGCGGCCCACGCGGCGCTCGGTGTCCTGGGGGAACGGGCCGAGCTCGGATGGCCTCCGGAGCTGGTGGCGCAGGTCGTGAAGGACCGGGCGCAGGACGGCCGCGTGCGTCCGGTCGAAGTGCAGTTGCTGGCAGCCACTCTCGCCGTGCTGGAAATCCGGACTCTTGCCGCCTACCGCCGGGCGGGGGGAGCCCGCTCCTTGCTCACGGCCTACCTCGGGTTGGCGCTGGAAGCGGTGGGGGAGGCGCGCGACCGCGGCGACCTCCGCCTGGTGCTGAACGCCCTGGTGGATCCCCTCCAGGTACGCCGCCGCCTGCTCGGCCTGGATGACCTGCAGCGGCGCACTCGCCTGCTCCCCGCGCGGCTGCGGGAACTGCTCCCCCAGCTCGCGGGCGCCCACCTCGTGCGCCCCAATCCACCCGGCGGCGACCTGGCGAGATCCCGCTGGGAGCTGGCCCACGACGAGCTGGTGCGGCCGGTGCTGGACGATCCGCGCGGGGTGCGGGCGCGGGTCCACCGCCTGCTCCAGGAAGCGGATGACGCCGCCGCGACCGGCCGCCGCCCCACTCTGCGGTGGCCCGACTACCGGCTCGTCCGGGAACACGCCGCCCCCGAGGTGCTCCAGCAGCCCGAGGTCCGCTCCCTGCTGCGGCGCAGTCTGTGGCGGTACGTAGCGCGCACCACCGGCCTCACCCTCGCCGCCGGCACGTTGACTCTCGCGGCGCTCCAGAACAGCACCAGCCATCTGATCGTCACCCGGGACACGGCGAAGCGGGTCCTCGTCCGCCGCGGCCTCCCCTGGTTCCCCAGCCTTCTCGTCCCCAACGGGGGCAAGCTGCTGGACACCGGCCTCCGGACCCGCGACTTCCGCACCGAAGACGCCCAGCAGATGGACTTCACCACCCACTGGGGGTGGGATCAGCCGGACGGCATGCTGCGCGACGAGCAACTCGGTTCGCGCCTGCGCCTGCCGCAGCAGGTGCGGTGGTGGCACCGGCGGGGCGAGCTCGACCGTGCCGACCGCGCCCTCCTCGCGGCACTCAAAGGCGGCGACCACGACGTGCGGGCGGCGGCGTTGGGCGCGGTGCAGGCGGCAATCCAGGCCCGGCCGACGCTGGCGGAGCAGACCCTCCCCACCCTCCGCGCGGCGCTCAAAGATCCATTCGGCCACGTGCCGGCGGCGGCGTTGGGCGCGGTGCAGGCGGCGATCC
>SYMT01000033.1 GCA_005805375.1 Actinomycetota bacterium | reverse complement strand
TGCCTTCTGCCTTCTGCCTTCTCCCATCGCGCCACGGGCGCCCTCACGGCGCCGCTGGAATGCCATCCAGAGTTATCCGGGGCAAGGCGCCCGACCTTCCACGCTTCAAGTACGTGACCGCCTCTCCCCACGCGGGGTCTGTTGTTCTTCGGGCAGCTCATCTACTGCCGCGTGGACCCGGGAGGCAATGAACTCCGGGATCGCGATGCTTTTCATCGTCCCGGCCGCCTTGTTGACCTCCACACAGACGACCGTCAGCTTGCCGAATGCGGCTTCGTCGGTCGGATCGGCGACGCGTCGGAAGAGAAAGTCGTACGTCAGCGCCTTCTCCTTCTTCTCGCGCACCCGGAGGTGGACCTCCACTTCATCCTCAAACCGCAGCGGCCGCCGGTAGTCGCAGGAGGCGTGGACGCGGGGCCAGCCGATCACGCGGTCACCCTCCCGGTGCATGATCGAAAGCCCGAGAGAGCGGAAGAAAGCGTGCTCCGTCTCCTCCATCAGCCGGAAAAAGTTGGAGAAGTGCATGATCCCGGCCATGTCCGTCTGTGCGAACTCGATCCGATGCACCATCCGAAATTCAGAACCCACTTCCTCGCTCCTTGCCTCCCGACGGGATCTTGCACCACAGCACCGTGACCGGCGGAATTCCTCCACGCGACGCAGTACATCTCAGGAAGAGGCCCGCGGAGGCAAGTCTCGTGCCGTGCTTCAGCACCGGACTACGGGTGCTCGTCCGGTTCGTCCGGCACACCGACGAGCGCACAGGTCGTGCCGCCTCACGCCTGCGCCCCATCCCCCTTCGCGGCCTCTGTGGTGACGAGTCCGGTCCCGCATTGCCCCCCGGCTAACGCCCCGGCGCCTGCTCTCCGCTCCCGATCGCTTTCCCGAACACCTCCAGTACACCGCGGGCCATGGCGGTGGCCGAAAACTGCTGAAGCACAGAGAGTCTGCCGGCTGCCCCGAGGTCTCGGGCACGCGCAGGGTCCAGCAGCAGAGCTTCGAGTTGGTCCGCCAGCGAGTCGGGATCGTCCGGCTCGCAGAGAACGCCACCGCCGGTCGCCGCGACGACCTCCGGAAAGGCGGCATGGCGGGGCTGGACGACGGGCACCCCGGCGGCCATCGCCTCCAGCAGGTAGAGGCCGAAAGACTCCCCATAGGTGGTGGGAACCGAGAAAACCGTCAGGCTCTGCAGGAACGCGATCTTCTGATCACGGTCCAGATTGGGGAAAAACTCCGCGTCTCCGCCGAGACCCTGCTTCGCCAGGTGCGCTTTCATTTCAGCGACAAAGGGCTCGTCTCCGGCCGTCATGGTGCCGGCCACGCGGAGGCGGAGGTCCGGGACGCGCCCACGCCGCCGCAGCAACACGTACGCGTCCACCAGGGTGGCGAGACCTTTCAGGCGCGACAGCCGGGCGAGATACCCCAGCACCGGCGGCGCGGGCAGCGACGGCGGGTCGCCGTAGCCCTCCAGGTTGATGCCGCAGTGCACCACGTGCACACGCTCGCGCGGGAGGCGGGCGCGCTCCGTCATCAACTCGCCGTAATAGCGGCTGATCGCGACGTACGCGTCCACATCGCGAGCGCGCGCGGCGAGGGTGTCCCACGCCTGGCGGCCCCAGGGTTCCGGCAGGTGGTCCAGGTACGAGTCTTCCCCCTGCAGGGTGCAGACCACGCGGGCGCCGGTGCCCTCGCGAATGCGGCGCACCAGGCCGAGAAGCAGCGCGTTGGAAAGGCACACCACGTCCGGCTTCCCGTCCGTGCGCAGCCAGTCCACGAGGCGCTCCAGTTCCTTCACCTGGTTGCCGTCTTCGCCCCGCAGCGTCGAGAGGGTCATCTCCCCCAGTTCGCGCGCGCTCGTCAAGCCCGAACCCGCCCGCCGGCCCACCGCCCGCAGGAGGCCCGGCGCATCGAACAGCCGGTCCACCCAGCGCGGCGTGCGGCGGAAGAGCGGGACCTTCTGCTGCAGATACGCGTTGAGCCCCCCAAACAGGATGGGGGCCCCCCCGGTTGCGGGAGCTTCGTCCAGGATAGGCGGCAGGTACAGCGGGACCAGCAGCGCATCATGGCCGAGACGGCGCAGCTCCGTCACCAGGGCGTTGTCGCGCACACAGGTTCCGCAGTAGAAGCTGCCGGTGCCTGGAGTTAGCTGGATGATGCGCATGGCGCCGGCGCCCGCCCGTGCGGCAGCGGAGCGGGCAACTGGGCGAATTCGCCAACCCGCGAAAAGAGGTCCTGAAAGTCGCGGAACAGGTGCCCGATGAGGCAGTCCGTCAAATCGGGGCGAACGTCCGGGTAGCGCTGGAACAGCTCCCGGAAGCTGAACTCCTGGTCGTAAAAGGCATAGACGAGGTTGCGCATCGCCTCAATCCCGCCGCAGATCTGCTCCCCATAGCCCTGGAACCGTGCTGCCGAGACATCTCCATCGGACAGCGCCGCATGCACGAGGTCACCCGCGAGTTCGCCGCTGCGAAGCGCGAGGAACACACCCGACGAAAAGACCGGATCGAGGAAGGCAAACGCATCCCCAACCAGTACGAGGCCGTCTTCGCCGCAATAGCGGGAGCGGTAGGAATACTCGCTCGTGGTCCAGTATCGCCCGAACTGCTGGCCCGGCGCCAGGTGCTCAGAGACCCAGGGGTTCTTCTGTGCCTCCCGCTGAAACACCGTTGCCAGGTCGCGCCCTTCGTCGAACAGGTACTCCCGTTCCGCTACCACCCCCACGCTCACCACGTCATCCGACAGGGGAATGTACCAGAACCAGCCCTTGTCCGGCAGATACGCGACGGTTGTGGCTCCCGCATCCAGCCCAGGATCGCGCAGTGCCCCACGGTAGTAGGTCCAGATCGCGATTTTCTTCAACTGCGGGTCGGGCACCCGCCAGCCGTTGCGGGCCACCGCCAGGGCGTCGCGCCCGCTCGCATCCAGCGTCATCGGCGCGCGAAACGTCTCCTCGTGCCCGTGGTGCTCGGCCCGCACACCCACTACAGCGCCGTTCTCCCGAAGAATTTCGACAACCTTCGTTTCCTCCCGCACCTCGGCGCCCTTCTCGCGGGCGTTGTTCAGCAGCATCTGGTCAAATTCGCTCCGCACAACCTGCCACGTAGTCGAAGCCTCATGCTCCATGTGCTGAAAGAAGTAGAAGGGCTGTGAGACCTTTCCCATCGTGCTCACGAACTGCACGCTGTACTTCTGCGGGAAGTTCGACGCCTTGATCTTCTCGATCACACCGATGCGTTCCAGCGGAAAGTAGCAATAGGGCATCAACGACTCGCCGATGTGGTATCGAGGGAAACGGTCCTTCTCCAGGACCACCACCTTGCGTCCGTGGCCTGCCAGTACTGCGGCCGCGGTCGAACCGGCGGGACCCCCACCGATGACGACTGCGTCGTATTTCTGAGTTCCGGTCATGCGTACTCCTCTGTCACCCACAGACATCGTATGCGATTTCGGGGCGGGACGCACTTACGCGGGCGGAAGAATTTCGACGACATCGGCAATCACGAGGTCGTCCCCGGTCAGCAAGCGATTGTGACGTCCATACAGCAGGTGGTCCCCTTCCAGCCCGAGTGCCTCCCGGATATGGTCGTCCGCCGTCACCCGGAAGTAGGCCTGCGGCCGGCTGACGTGCTGCAGCACGTGTTCCGCCAGGAGGGTGCCCAGGGGTATGCGGCAGCCCAGCACCTGTTCCCAGGCGGCTTCCGGGAACGCCGCCCGGTGGATGAGGATGGCCCCATACTCAACCCGCTTGCTGCTCCCCACCAGGGTGAGTGCCACCTCTCGGGCCAGGCCGTCCGCCTCTGCGTGGCGATGGATGAGCTGGAGCACGATCCGCTCTCCGTGGAACTGCTCCAGCGTCGGCGTCATGTCGTTCCCATGCACCAGCAGCCGACGGTACGGCTCCGGAACGGCCGCCGGAGCCAGCGGCTCCAGCGTCGGCAGCGGCCGGGCGGCGCGGGCGTAAAATTCGGTAAGGGGGTAGAACGGCAGCATGGGTTGAATCCGAGTATCCCGTTTCGAATCAGGCCGGCTCGAAACCCGACCTCAGCACCTTGCCGTCTGTCTCACACATCCGGTGGACACCTCTCGAAACTCGAAACCGCTTCCGCGCCGGCTCACTTCAGGCATAGCGGGCATCCCGGTGCTCCGGAAGGAAGAACTCGTGGATCAGCCGGTCGGCCTGCAACAGCCCCTCCCGGTTCAAGCGGAGCTGGTCCTCCTCTACCGTTAGAAATCCCCACTCCCGCAGGCGCTCGACCGCGGGAGCAAACCGCTCGGTCAACTCCACTCCAAACTTGGCGCGGAAGTAGTTCGAGCTCACCCGCCCGAGCTTGAACTGGAGCAGCAACTCGCGGATCGTCCGCTCGTCGGGCGTAGGCGTGAGGGCCCGGTAGATCGGCAGGTCGCCCCGTTCCAGGCGATCCAGATAGGGCGCCCAGTTGTGCTCGTTCTGAAAGTGCGTCCCTCCGACGTGGGAAAAGGACGCCACACCCAATCCCACCAGGTCGGCGCCCGTCCAGAGCTGATCGCGATAGACGAACTTCGTGTGCTCCGGGTCGCGGACGGCAGTGTACGCACTGGTGATGGTGTAGCCGGCGGCCTCCAGTTGATCGAAGGCAGCGGAGACCCATTGGCGCTTCTTGGCCCACGTGGCGACCGGCGCCACTTCGTGCCCCTGCGCCTTCATCTCCTGATAGATGGTCGTATTAAACGGAATCTCCATCTGGTAGATGGTCACACTTTCCGGCGCCAGCTCGATCGTCCGCTCCACAGAATATTGCCAGCCCGCATCCGTGTCCCCCATCATGCCGGCAATCAGGTCGATGTTGATCTGCGGAAACCCGGCGGCGCGCGCGAAGCCATACGCCCGATCAATTTCCTTCGCCCCGTGCGCGCGGCCATTCAGGCGCAGGATCTCCTCCGCGAAGTGCTCGACGCCCAGGCTCAGGCGGGTCACGCCCATGTCGCGAATGGCCTGCATCTTCGGCTCGGTCAGCGTGCCGGGTTCTCCCTCAAAGGCAATCTCCTCCGCTTCGTCCCACGGCAGGACTGCCTGCATTGCTTCGGTCAGATAGGTGAGCTGCCGGACGGACAGGTACGAGGGAGTGCCGCCGCCGAAGTAGACGAAATCCGGCTTGCGCCCGCCCAGAAAGGGCCGCTCGGCGTACAGTTTCAGTTCCCTCACCGCTGCATCCAGATAGTGTTGGATATCGTCGGCGTTCTTGTCCGTATAGACGCGGAAATAGCAGAAGTGGCAGCGCTTTCGACAGAAGGGAATGTGCAGGTAGACGCCCAGACGGGTACCCGGCGCGGGCGGCCGATCCAGCGCCGCATACGCCTCGGCGCGCCGATCCGCACTCCAGAATGAATAGGGCGGATAGTTCGAGACGAAATAGTTGCCGGCCTGAGTTTCTTCCGCTCCCGCCTGGTGAATCTGGATCAGTTCCGCCGTTCCCGCCATCCGGTCCCCCTTCTGCCCTTTGAGGAGCGATTCACCCTTCATGCGCGGAATGCGTAGAGCATCCCGTCATCCGCCCCGATCAGGATCATCCCATTGCTGACCGCGGGAGAACTCATCACCGGCTTGCCGATTTGGTACGTCCAGAGTTCCCGGCCGGACTGGAGGTCCAGCAAGTACAACCTTCCGTCTTCGGAGCCGACCACCACTTTCCCGTCGCAAATCACCGGCGAACTGTCCACCTTCCCGCGCGTGCGCGCCGTCCACAACGGCTTGCCGTCCGCTCGGCTGACACAATGCACCCGCTTGTCGCGGCTCCCCATCACGATGCGATCACCGGTGACTGCAGGGGAGGAGAAGAACGGGTACGCGCGGTCCCGGTAGGTCCAGACCACCTTTCCGGTGTCGATGTCCGCACAGACGAAATCATTGCCGTAGTGCCCCAGGTAAGCCCGTTTCCCTTCCAGAGCCGCACAACCGGCGATGTAGTTACGCAACTCCACACCTGCCAGCCGTTTGCCGTCCGTGAGGCGCAGGACGTAGAGGGTCCCATCACAGCCGCCGGAGATCACCTTCCCATCGCTGACGGTGGGCGTGCCGTTGACGTAGTTCTCCGTCTCGAAGGTCCAGACGGCCTTGCCGGTCTTCATGTCCACGCAGTGGATGCGGTTGTCGTAGCTGCCGACCACCACCCACCAGCCCGATCCACTCGCCACCTGGACGGGGTTGGCGGCTCCGACGATCTTGTCGTCGGTGGTGTACTTCCAGCGCAGTTTTCCGGTCGCGCTCTCCAGGCAGTAGAGTACGCCGTCAGTGGAGCCCACCACCACGGCATCCCCCACGAGCGTCGGAGGCGCCTCCACTTCACCACCGGTCTTGTACGACCATGCCTTAGTCCCGTCCTTCAGGTTGACGGCATAGATAAACCGGTCCGCCGAACCGATGTACGCCCGGGCGCCGCCCATGATCGGTGAGGAGAGGATCGGCGCTCCCATCTTGAACTTCCACGCGAGCTTCGGCGCCGCCCCCAGCTTCCCCGAAGCCACACCCAGTTGACGTGATCCGCCGCGAAACTGCGCCCACTCGGAACGCGCCGCACTCGCCGCGGAGAGAAGCATCAGGCAGAGCACGGACACGCCGCGTGCGCGCCACGACCGACTGGTGGAAAAGCTGCACATCGCCATACTGGTGAGTTCCTGGGCCCCACAGAGCCCCGTGCAAATGGACCGGGGATTGTTGGATCGGCTGTGGTTCAGTATACCAGGGGAGGGGAGGTGAGGTGTCGGGGAGCAAGGTGGCGTGCGTCCGCAGGCGGCTGCAGCCACAGCCCATCCACCCGCCCGAGGGGCCGGCGAACCGGACGGGCGGATCTGACCGGGAACACCGCTCCAGCCCCTCAGGAGCCGCGAAACCTCGGACGTCGGGCGCGGCGCAACATTCACACGGGCGCCCGAGGCGCCGACGTCTCCGCTACCTCCGCAGGCTCCGCTTCGCGCGAGGCCCGGGACCAGCGCGAAGCGCCGCGACCCGGGCTATTTACAGCAGAAACCGGTGACACTCGAACGCCTCGGCCGCGCGCAGCGAAACCTCGCTGCCCCGCATCCGGGCGAGACGCTCGACATTTTCCACACTGGCGTGGTGCGGATCGGGCCGAATTTGGGAAATGTGGCACCGGTAGGCAGCAAGTTTCAACTCGAGGAACTCTGAAATATCAATGTAGAAGTTCGGATGAAACGGGGTGTGGTTCCACGTGAGCTGCGGTTGATCGTAGGTGAGCACCAGCCGGATGAACGGCTTATCGGCGGGAAGGTGCGGCCGGCACGCCGCGTAGATTGCCTTGAAGACCGCCTCGTGATCCTGGTTGTAGGAAACCGCCGGGAAGAGGAGTACGTCAGGACGCAGGCGATCCAGGGCAATCGGGCTGTCCCGCTCGATCTTCGCCACCAGGTCACGCCGCGGCAGGACATCCACCCGCATGTGCGTCTGCTCATCCGTATACAGTACGTCGGTGCCGTCCACACCCAGCGTGCGCATGGCCGCCCGGAACTCGCAGACCCGGCGTTCCCCGCTCACCTCGCGGTGCTCGGCGCTGTAGTGGGTCAGGTTGGCGGCCGAGACCACCATGACGTACACTTCCGCGCCGAGGGCTTTCGCTCGCGCGATCGTGCCGCCGCAGCCGAACGTCTCGTCATCCGGGTGGGGAGCAACCACAAGGACGCGGGCGTCCCGAAAAAGTGCGTCGGCCAGATTTTGTGCGGGCATAGTTCTGGTGGAAGACCGGAGCGGGTCCGGCGCGCAGGCAAGTGAACAGGGGGGCCAATTCCCGCCCTCCAATCGTTTTGGCAGAGGAAGAAGGGACATGCATACCGAATTGGCCACGCTGGGCGCAGCTCTCTGCCAACCAGGCGCCGCGCCTCCCGGCATCCACCACGATCTGACTGCCCGCGCGGCACAGACCATCGTGACGTTACCTGCGGGCGGATTCGGCTACCGCATGCGGGATGTCGCCGCCGAAGCAGGCGGCGTGACCCAAAAGTCTCTCCTCCCGCTCCCGAATGGAGAGACTCTCATCGAACGCATCATCCGTCTGTATGCGGCAGCCGGCTTCCGAGAATTCCTTACTCTGGTAAACCACGAAGGCCAGGCAGTAGAACGAGCGGTGGGTGACGGTTCCCGCTGGGACGTTTCTGTTACCTACAGCTACGATCCGGAACCGACCGGCAGCGGACGGACCGGCGCCCTGGTCCATGCTCTGCGCGCCGGCCACCTTCGCCGCGGTGTTCCCATCGTCGTCCACAACGCCGACTGTCACATCTTCGGCTATGCCGGGTCGTTTCCGCTGGACCTGCTCGCCGCCCACCTGGACGCCGTCGCTGCCGGCGCCGTGGTGACCCTGGCCGCGGTCGAAGGCTCACCCTACCCCTTCACCGGCATGCAGATTCGGAACGGCCGGGTGGCTGCCGTGGAAATGTATCCCTTCATTCCGGTCCCCACTCACGCCGGCATCACCATCCTGGAGCCCGCAGCCCTGGATACCATTGAGTCCCGGGCCGCCGCGAGCCAGAAGAACTTCGAGGCCGACCTCTTCCCTTTATGGGCTGCCGAGGGCGCCCTGGCCGCGATGGTCGTGCGGCACGAGCAATGGGTCGCCGTGGATGACCGGAAGGCGTATCGAAACTTCTGCCTGGCCGTCGCGGGGGAGAGTAGGGTGTAGGGTGTAGGGTGTAGGGTGT
>SYMT01000279.1 GCA_005805375.1 Actinomycetota bacterium | reverse complement strand
GGCGAGCGACCAGTAGCGCCCGAGTTCCGGCGCCGCCCAATCGCCTCCGGACGCGGCCCGCCGCCGCACCAACTCTCCGCGCGGATCGCCGACCACCAGCACGGCGTGACCGAGCGCCTCGTACTCCGCGGCGCCCTGCATGACCCGCTTCTCGCCGCCGCCATAGGCACGGATCGTGTTCAGCAGGGCGATGCGCATGGACCCAGAGGGCGCAACGGAAACCGTGCGACGACTACTGCAGCACCCGGCGGACCGGGGGCGCGGTGTAGAGTTTGCGCGCCGCCTCGAAGCACTCATCGGGGGTGATGGTGTGGAGACAGGGCTCTAAGCAGCGCGGGCAGGGAGCCTCGTGCCGCAGCACGGTCTTCAGCCGGGTGAAGGGGCCGTACTTCTGGGGGCTGGTAGGCCCGAACAGCGCCACTACGGGGACGGCCATCGCCACTGCCATGTGCATGGGACCCGTGTCGTTTGTAACGAGGAACGCGCACCGTTCAAGGAGGGCGGCCGTGTCGGCCAGACCCGCCCGTCCTGCCGACATGAGGGGCCGCCGCTCCATTCCGGCAGCGATCAATTCCGCTCGGTCCTGATCTTGCGGACCTCCCAGCACCATCACGGGGAGCCCGAACTCGCGACTGAGCCGCTCTCCGACGACGGCGAAGCGTTGGGCCGCCCACCTCTTGGCGTCCTTCGTGGCGCCCGGGTTGAGCCCGATAAAGCGGGTGTCGGCATCAAACCCCTGCTCTGCCGCCAGGCGATCTACGCGATCCCGCGCCGTCTGGGTGGTTGCGAGTTCGAGCACCGGATTGCGGTCCATCGGGCAGCCAAGGCGTTCGGCGATGTCAAGGTACTTGTACACCTCATGCCGGTCCGAACAGATGCTGACGTGGTGCTGATAGTGGCAGCGAGTGCGAGGATGCTCCAACGCCACGGTGACCGGCCTCCCGCGCCGGAGAAACGCGGCATAACGCGTGGCCCAGGCATAAAACTTCGACTTCTCCTGGAGGGAGATGATCAGATCGAAGTCCCTTCCCCGGATGTCGAAGGCAAAGCGAAACTTTTCGGACCACTGGTTCAGGTCCGGGCGGGGCAGAATCCCATCCACGTGGGGGTTGGTGACCAGAAGGTCACGCAGCGAATCCGGGATGGACACCGTGATGTGCGCACGGGGATAACCCCGCTTCAGCGCGCGCAGCAGCGGCGTCGTCAGCAGGCAATCCCCAATGTGATTCCGGTTCAGAACCAGAATGCGCCGGGCGTCGGTGACATGGATGGCGTTCAATCGAAGATCCCTCTCTAGGACCGCATCGCTGCCGGGGCCGCCTCTCCCGGCCCGACTGCGGAGGCTTCCGGTTGCAGCTTCCACCGGTTGTGGAGCCAGCACCACAATTCAGGACGCTCGCGGATTTGTGCCTCAATCGCCCCGGTGAGACGCCCCGTCAGGCGCCGGATGTCCTGGTCACGGTTCCCGGTAGATTCGGGATAGATCGGAGGATCGGCGCGCATCACGTGGGTCCCGTTTGTTTCTCTCAGACAGAATGTCGGCACGAGTGCGGCTCCGGTCTTAAGTGCAAACACCGCTGGTCCGGTGGCGGTGCTGGCCGGGTAGCCGAAGAACGACACGAAGACCCCCCCCTCCGCGGTATTCTGGTCCATGAGGATCGCCAGGATCTCGTTGCGGCGCAGCGCCGCCAGCCCGAGACGCGCCGCCTGCCTGCGTGGAATCTGCCGCAGCCCGCAGCGCGTGCGAATGCTCTCGATCATGCGCTCGGTCGCGGGATCGTCGGCGGTGCGCGACACGGCGCTGACCTGATAGCCGGCGCGGGCCAGGCGAGGCCCCATCATCTCCCAGTTCCCGTAGTGCGCCGTAATCAGGATGACCCCTTTTCCGCGGGCGAACGCCGCTTCGAAGTGCTCCTGGCCCTCGAAGCGCACTCGACGATCCACTTCCTCTCCGGTAATGCGGGGCTCCTGCAGGAAAAACTCCAGCAGCGTGATGCCCAGGTGCCGGAAGCTGGTGCGGGCGGTCGCGTCAATCTGCTGCTCGTCCCACTCTGCCCCGTACACTCGATGCAGATTCGCCAGGGCCACACGGCGATAACGGGGCATCGCACTCCAGGCAAGATCTCCCACCGCTCGCCCCAGCGGCGAGAGGGCAGAATCCGGCAGGATACGCCCGATGCCGCTCAGCACCCGGACCAACTGCCGTGTCAGCCACCACTCCAACGGCTTGGTGACCCGCGGCGGCGCGACCGCCGTCTGCCGACGGACGTCGGTCTTCGCCCGTTCGCCCAAATCGGAAGATTCGTCAGGATTGCGCAAGGCGTTCTCGAAGCAGAGTTTCCAGTTCCAGTTGCCCGCTCAAGAACTCGAGGTCAATCTCGAGGACCCGGCACCGGGCGCCGGCCAGCCATGTCGGATCCAGTTTCACCGCATCCTTTTCCGTGGTCACCACGCCTGCCAGCCCCTCGCGGTCCACCTGCGCGCGCACTCGACACAGATCGTCCGCCGTGTACGGATGGTGGTCCGGGAACCGCCCTCCGGGCGCGGTCCTCGCTCCCAGTTCACTCAGTGTTCGCTCAAACGCTTCCGGCTGCCCGAGGCTCGACAGCGCGAGCCACCGCCCGTCCCGCAGCGCTTCGAGCGGGAGGCGCTCGCCCCCATCCAGATCGCGCAGGCAGATGGGCACATGGCGTGCCTCCGCGACCCGGATCGGCGCTCCCCCGTGAGCGGCGCGGTGAGCAATCCACGCCATTAGTTTCTCACGGCTGCGTCGGTCTGCCCAGGAAGCGTGGGTGATTAACACGGCGTCGGCGCGCCGCACGGCATCGGCAGGTTCCCGCAATGTGCCTCCAGGAAACACCCCGCCTGGACCGAACGGGAGCTGCGCATCAAGGAGAAGGAGTTCCAGGTCCTTTCTCATCTTCCAGTACTGGAAACCGTCGTCCATCACGCACACCGTCGCCCCAAACTCGGCATGCGCCAGGCGGGCACTCAGCACTCGTTTCCGTCCGATCAGCACGGGGACGCCCGGCAGACTGCGCGCCAGCAACTGGGGTTCGTCACCCCCTTCCTGGGCGGACAGGCGGACTCCCTCCGGTCCGGCCACGATTCCGGGGATGCGGGCGCCTCGCCCGCCCGCCCGGTATCCGTAGCTCAGGATCGCCGGCCGCGTGCGCCACTCCAGCAATCGCCGCGCGACCCACCGCACCGTGGTAGTCTTCCCGGTACCACCCACTGTCAGATTTCCGACGGAGCAAATCGCGCACGGCATCTGTTCCGCCTTTCGCAGGCCAAGATCGTACTGGAGACGGTAGCTGCGCATGCCGGCGCCGTACAGGGCGCCGAGGACCCGCAATCCCGCCCGCGCCGCCGGGGCCCAGGGGGCCGGGTGGCGCCCATACACCAGTTCCCGCCAGCCGGTCTCCAGGTCAGCCCCCACCGTGTTCCTCCAGCAAGGCCGCCGCAGCGTGCAGCACCCGGTCTACCGAGAGTGCCCGCATGCAGTCGAAGCGACCGTCGCAGGTAGGATGATGGAGGCACGGGGAGCAGGGCAGATCCTCGCGCACCAGCGCGAACCGCTCGTAATCCTCAAACCCGTGGAACCAGGATGCGCCGCAGAGACCCACTGTCGGAGTCCCGGTTGCCACACTGAGATGCATGAGTCCGGTGTCCACCGCCACGGTGCAGCGTGCACCGGCGAGTACCGCGGCGGCGGTGGTCAGGCTGGTGCGGCCGGTGAGATCCAGGCACCGGTCCCCGGCACGCGCACAGACTCGCCGCGCCAGTGCCGCATCCCCCGGTCCCCCGAGCAGCACCGGATGCGAGCGGGTTTCGGCGGCAATGCGAGCCGCCAGTTCTCCCCAGCGGTCCTCAACCCAATGTTTCTGCGGCCAGGTGGTCGCAGGCACCAGACAGGTGTACGGCGCTCCTGTATCCAACCCGCTCTGCGCCAGCAGGGACGTTGCCTCCGCGCGCGCCGCATCGGTGACGGGAACTACCATGCGCCGGTCGGTGCTTTCGATCCCCAGGGGACGGAGCAAGTCCAGGCAGCGCTGCCGCGAACTAAGATCGGATTGGCTCCGGGCAACACGGACAGTGTAGAGCCGGTGGGCCTGTTCTCGCGCCGGCACGTTGCCGATCAGACACCGCGCGCCGGACAGCCGCCCCAACACAGCCGAGCGGAGCAGGCCCTGACAGTCAATCACCGTGTCGAAACTTCGGTCTCGAAGCACTCGCGTGATCTGAAGGAGTTCCCGGAGTCGGAGGCCCCCCCTCGTGCGCTCCCAGGGAATGACCTCGTCGAGAAACGGATTGTCCCGGAGCACATCCGCCGCGCGCGGCTCCACTACCCAAGCCACGTAGGCCGCGGGAAACGCCTGGCGCAGCGCGCGGGAAACCGGGGTAGTCACAATGACATCGCCAATCGCCGAAAGCCGCACGATCAGGATGCGGCGGGGCGCCGTCATCGGGCTCCCAGCGCCGGCTCTCTGCCTCCACTCATTCCCGGGCGAGCGAGTGAACGAAGCAGTTCGGCGGCGGCGCGGGCAGCCCCGGCATTGTCCGCCAGGAGGAGACGGCCCGCCGCGGCCAGGTCGTCGCAGAAGCAAACGTCAGTGCAGACGCGACCCACGGCTGCGGCCAGCTCGCGGGCGTCCGTCACTTGCAGAGCGGCGCCGGAATCCAGGGCGAGCCGCGCGAGGTCGTGCTGGTTGTGCATGTGGGGGCCGAAGAGTACCGGCCGGCCGTGGAACAACGGCTGGAGGATGTCGTGACCCCCAATCGGGGCCAGACTACCGCCCACGAATACGACGCTCGCCAGGGCGTACACCGCGGCGAGTTCGCCCATCGTGTCCAGCACCAGCACCTCGACGGGTCCGGTCTCGGTGGACGAGCGCCGGTCGGCGCTCCAACCGCGGGCGCGCACCGCCGCCAGTACGTCCGGTGCGCGTTCGATGTGCCGCGGGGCCAGCAACAGCACTAGTTCCGGGGCGCAGGTGTGTGCCTGCTGAAATGCGTCGAGCACCTGATCTTCCTCCCCCGGATGGGTGCTGCCCGCTACCCATACCGGCCGCCCGGAGTCAAGCTCGAGGCGCCGGCGGAGGAGTGCCTCGGTTTCCGCCGGCAGCGCGGAGATGGTTTGCTCAAACTTCACGTTGCCCGCCACACGAAGCCGTTCCGGCGGGGCGCCGAGGAAGAGCGCGCGCTCCGCCGCCCGGGCTGTCTGCACGTGCAGGGCGTTCAAACGATGCAGCGCCCATCGGTAGAGCGGGCGCGCGTGCCGTGCCCGCCGAAATCCCTTGTCGGCAAACTGTCCGTTCACCAGCGCCGCCCGGCAACCCAGCACCCGTGCCAGCCAGAGCCAGTTGGGCCAGATCTCCGTTTCGATGGGGCACACGACCGTGGGCCGGATGCGGAGTAGCGCCGCCAGGGTACAGGGTAGGAAGTCAAACGGAAAGTAGAAGCGGGCTACCGCAGCGGGCAGCAGGCGTTCCGCCTGCTGGCGCCCGGCCGGCGTGGTGGTGGACACGGCCACCTCAATCTTCGGATCCAGTTCGTGCAGCCGCCGCACTACCGCTGCCGCCGCGACCATTTCGCCCGCTGACACTGCGTGGACCCAGATTCTCCCCGCCGCCGGTGGCGGGCCGAGCCGGGGAACACCTCCCCATCGCTCTCCCAACCCCTGCCGGGATTTTCCCTGCACCCCCAACCGGTAACCCAGATACAGCAGCAGCAGCGGCGATGCAGCAAGCAGCAGCAGGTTGTAGAGCAGGGGCGCAAGCATGGCGGAGTTACACCAACTGCTCGCGGTTATCCACGGCCTCCGGAGCCTCTTCCCTATGCAGCAGCGGGTCCAGCGCACGTTGTGTGGGTTCGGGCGCCCGAAACTGTGTGGAATAAAGTTCCGCGTAGACACCGTTGCGTCCGAGCAACTCTGTGTGGGTCCCTGTCTCGACGAGGTGTCCGTCCCGGATCACCAGAAGGCGGTCGGCGTTCCGAATGGTCGAACGCCGATGCGCGATCACCAGCGTGGTGCGATCTCGCACCAGCTTCTGGAGTGCGTCCTGGATGAGCGCTTCCGAATGGGCATCGAGCGAAGAAGTGGCTTCGTCGAGAATGAGGATGCGTGGATCGCGCAGAATGGCCCGCGCAATCGCGATCCGCTGACGCTGTCCCCCCGACAGTCGGGTGCCCCGCTCCCCGATCATCGTGTTCAGCCCCTCCGGCAGGCGCTCGATGAATTCCCATGCATTCGCCATGCGGGCCGCCCGTTCGATCTCCGCCGCAGCGGCGTCCGGACTCCCGTAGGCGATGTTGTCGCGGAGCGTGCCGGAGAAGAGCAGGTTGTCCTGCGGTACAACGCCGATCTGGCGCCGGAGAGATCTCAGCGTGCAGTGCCGGATGTCGGTACCGTCCACCCGGATCACGCCCTCGGTTGCTTCATAGAAGCGCGGAATGAGCGCCGCGATCGTAGTCTTTCCGGAGCCTGTCGGCCCGACCAGGGCCACCACCTCTCCCGGTTCCATCGTGAACGAGATGTCGGCCAGGACGGGAATCCCGGGGCTGTACGCAAACCCCACCCGATCAAACTGGACGCGACCCGCCACACGGGTCAATTCGATCGCTTCAGGGGGATCCTGGACGTCGGAACGAGCGGCCAACAGCGTGAAGACGCGATCGGCAGCCACCCCAGCCGTGCTCAGGTTGACCGATATGCCGCCCAGATTCTTGGCGCCGTCCGCGACCTGGCGCAGGACCAGGATAAAGAAGATGAGCCTCTCTACCGTGAGCTGCCCTTCGCCCCGGATGATCTGCAGGCCTCCGATCCAGAGCACCCCGATGAGGGCGATCGCGCCGAGCATCTCCACTGTGGGCACCATCACCAGGCGTACCCGGAGCGCCCGCAGGATCGAGCGAAACACATCCCGGCTGTGCCGATCGAACCGGCCCTTTTCGTAGTCCTCCGCTCCAAAGGCCTTGACCACTCGAATCCCGGAGAGAGTCTCGTCGGCGTGCCCGGTAATGTCCGCCAGGCTCTCCTGGACGCGCGCCGAGCAGGTGCGCGCCCGCGCAGAGGCGCGCACGATGATCCACGCCGTGGGAGGAAGGCAGAGACACGATACCAACGCAAGCTTCCAGTTGAGGATAAACAGCAGAATCACGCCGCCGACGAAGAGAATGGGCGCAGTGATTGCGTCCTGCACCGCCGCGAGCACGGCATTCACCGCCGGGATGTCGTTGCTGATCGACGAGAGGATTTGACCGGTACGGCGGTGATCAAAGAACGAAATGGGCAGGTTCTGCAGATGCGCGAAGACTTCGTCGCGGAGCCGCTGGGAAAGGCGCTGGGCGGAGTAGGACCAGATGAAATTGTAGAGAAAGTAAAGCACGCCTCGGACCAGAAACACGGCGACTCCGAGCGCAGCCCAGAGGTTGAGCCGGCCGACGTCGTGCGTTCCCGCGGTCACCTGGTGCCGAATTTCCTTGAAGAACATTTCGGCCAGGACGCCGTAGCCGAGGTTGATGCTCGACCAGACAATCGCCAGGATGAGCCCGACGAGCAGGTGGCGCCACAGGGGAACCAGGTACCGTGCGAGGCGGAACAGCGCTTCGCGTCCCCCCAGTTCCCCACGCAGGGGCACGTCACCGAGCGCCTTCAGACGCTGTTGTCGCATCGGGTCATAGTCCCTAGTGTGCAGGCGCAGGGCCGCTCAACGGCGGGACGAGCAGGAAAGCCAGCACGATGATGGCGTATACAGCCAGCAACTGCGCACCCTCCAGCCAGTGTGTCTCACCGTCTTGCGAGATGAAGCCGACCACGGCGGCCGACGCGACCAGCGCGACGAGTTCCACCTGCGTGAAGATCAGCGAGAGATGGTGACCGAAGAGCATGCTCACAAAGACCAGCAACGGCGCTACGAACAGGGCAATCTGTGTGCTCGACCCGACGGCGATGCCGATCGCGATATCCATCTTGTTTTGTGCGGCCATCACCACTGCGGTCGCGTGTTCGGCGGCGTTGCCGATGATCGGCACCACGACGAACCCGACGAAGATCGGCGAGAGTCCGAGGGAGTGTGTCACCGGCTCGATGCTGTGGACCATGAACTCGGACATGAACATGACGCCCACGGTCGCGATTACCAGCACAGAAATCGCCTTCTTGAAAGACCAGTGTGGAACTTCCGCTTCCTCGCCGCCGGTAAAAACGGACCGGTGCGTCTTCAGGCTAAAGAAGAGCCCGAGGAGGTAGATGCCCATCAAAATGACGGAGACTCCAACCGAGAGTTTCTGAACGGCGGGATTGCTGGTTTCCCCGTGAATGTGCGCCAGGTCCGGACGCGCGTGTAGAAAAAGCGCCGGGACCATCAATCCCGCGACCGCCAGGATGAGCAGACTCGCGTGCATGCCCGCCAGTGTGCGATTGAAAGTCTGCGTTTCCCGCTTCCACCCGCCCACGACGATAGCAAGCCCCAGCACCAGCAAGATATTGCCCAGAATGGAACCGGTGATGGACGCCTGGACTACGTCCAGCAGGGTGCGCTGCAACGCCGGGTCGTTGGTCTTGTATGCTGCCTGCATCGCAAGAATCGTGATGATGAGCTCGGCGGCATTTCCGAAAGTGGCGTTGAGCAGACCCCCCAGGTTGGGACCGAGGCGCTTAGCCAGTTCCTCGGTGGCATGGCCCATCCTGCCGGCGAGAGGCAGCACGGCCAGGCACGACGTGACGAAGAGTGCGATCTGAAAAGGAGGCGTGTGCGGCCCGAACAGCTTGAGGCCAAAGCTGATGGGAACAAAAATCAGGAGCGCATCAAGGGGAGTCATGAGCCGCGGAAGAGCAGGGCAAAGTAGATCGCGAAGAACACTCCCATCCAGACAAAGTTCACCCACTCCCGATTCAGCCAGACCTGGCGCCAGGAGAAAGTGCCGTGACCCGGCGAGGTCCGCCCCATCTGCGGGAGGAAACGTGGTACCCGGCGGGAGTACTCCTCATACTCCACGCCGTAAAGCTTGTGCAGCATCGCTTCTTCGGTCGAAACTGCTGCGCCGTAGACGACCCCGAAGAGCGGGACGACAAAAGCGAAGCTTTCCCAACGGCCCGACATCAAGCCGTAGGCGACCGCGTGGAGGAAACTACCCACGTAAAGAGGATGTCGCACGAATGCGTACGGCCCGCCGGTCGTAAGTTGCTCGGTCTTGTGGATGGTCCCGGCGGCCCAGACGCGCAATCCCTCCGCCAGGAGGGCCAGCACGAACCCGGCGGCGAGCATCTCGGGTTTGGGCCGCGCCCAGGGGACCATCGCCACCAATCCCAGCAGCACGATGAAGGTGCGGCGCCGGAAGAAAAACGCCACAATCGGGTGCGGCGTGACGATCTCATCGAATCGAGACCGCGGGAGACGCTTCGACGGCGCGGCGGGATCGGGCGCAACATCGGACCCGGCCGGGGGCTCCGGCTCAGCTACGACCGTGGCGGTGCGTTCCGGTCTGTTCACTTGGGGTGACTCTCTTGCTGCTCCGGACTCGGCGGGAGACGCCCGCGGTTTCGGCAGTTCCGGGCCCATGCCGTATGCGACGCCTTAGGGAGTGCCGCCCCGAGGATCGTTCTGTCTCCCGCCGAAGCCCCGGCGGATGTTGGTGAGAAACTCAAGAAGGTAGTCGCGCTCCTCTGTCTGATCCACTTCGTTGTATGCCGCCTCGATGCCCTGCGACAGATTCAGACCGCTTCGATAGAGAAACCGGAACGCCTGCTTCAGCCCGGCCCGGGCGCGCGGCGAGACTCCCGCCCGGCGCAGTCCCAACACGTTCAGGCCGTTTAGTTCGGCCGGCCGTCCGTCCGCCAGCATAAACGGCGGCACATCGGCTACCACCTTCGACATCCCGCCGATCATCGCAAGCTTGCCGATCCGCACATACTGGTGGATGCCGAGCATTCCCCCGAAGACGACACGATCTTCCACGAGCACGTAGCCGCTGATGCCGACATAATTCGCCATGACGATGTGATTGCCCAGCCAGCAGTTGTGGCCGATGTGGCAATAGGCCATCACCATGTTGTCATTCCCCAGCCGCGTCTCCAGGTCCTCGCCACTGGCCCGGTGGATCGTGACATACTCCCGGATGCTGTTTCGGTCGCCGATGTTCAGGAAACTGCGCTCGCCCCGGTACTTGAAGTCCTGCGGGGCGCCCCCGAGCACCGCGCCCTGACGCACCTGGCACTCGCACCCCAGCCGGGTGTACTGTTCGACAACGACGTGGGACTCCAGGCGGGTCCCCGGGCCCAGCACCACATCCGGACCGACCACGCAGAAAGGGCCGACGTAGACTCCCTCGCCGAGTTCTGCCGAGGGATCTACGATCGCAGTGGGATGAATCTCCATGGGTTTTCCTTCCTGGACCCAGTGCGTCGAACGACGCCACCGGTCAGGGCTCCGGGGTCACGGCGGTCCGAAAGCGCGGCCGTCATTGCCCCCGTGCGGTCGTGGAGAACGCGATCTCCGCCTCCGCCACAAGTTCTCCGTCTACTGATGCCGTACACTGCACGCGGCCGAAACCGCGGCGAGACCAGATGAGTGTCACCTCGTTGACCAGCACATCCCCGGGCACCACCGGCCGGCGAAACCGCGCCTTCTCGATCCCCGCGAGGTAGATGATCTTCCCTTCGTGCTCGTCCAGGCTGAGCAAGATGAGAGCACCCGTCTGCGCCATTGACTCGAGGATGAGCACGCCCGGCATCGTGGGGGCCTCGGGGAAGTGGCCGACGAAGAACGGCTCGTTCACCGAGACGTTCTTCACGGCCCGGCAGTACTTGCCGGGCTTCAGTTCCTGGACTCGATCAACGAGCAGAACGGGATAGCGATGCGGCAGGAGATGGGCGATCTCCTGGATGTTGAGGGTCATGGACCAGTTTCCGAATTTGATGGGCCGCCGCCACGTGGAGCGCGTGTCCCGCCTTGATGCCGATCACCGAAGCCTGCAGCCGGGCCCCGACTAAAGCCATGTCGCCCAGCAAGTCGAGCGTCTTGTGCCGGGCCAACTCGTCCGGGAACCGGAGCGGAGTGCTCGGGCCCCGTTCCCCCAGCACTAGCGTGTTGTCCAACGAACCTCCGCTGCCGAGGCCCGCCGCCCGAATGGCGGCGATCCAGTCCTCGAAGCAGAACGTGCGGGCCGGAGCGAGTTCATCCAGGAACACACTCAGGGGCGTACCCCCTTCCGCCGCGGGTTGCCGCAACTGCGGCAGTAGCCCCGCGCACGGACCCCAGGCCCGCCCGCCCAGTTGCATCGCTTCGAGTGACCGGTGCGGCCCTTCCAGCGAGTAGCAAAAGTTCTGTGGCCCGGCGTACGGGCGTCCGAAGTCCACACACGCACCGACCGTAAGTCCCTCGCCCGGGATAGCGATCACATGCCGATCGCCGTCGCGCACCCACACAAGTTCCGAGAAGAACAGATTGTGCGGAGGCACGCCCTGGGGTTCGATTCCCACTTCGAGTAGTCCGTCGGCAAAAGGACGCGCGCTCCCGTCAAGAGCGGGCGCCTCCGTACCCTCGATCCGGATCTCCGCATTGTCCACTCCCAGCGCATACAGTGCCGCCAGAAGGTGCTCGACGGTGTGGATCACCTCACCCTGATGGGTAAGAGTGGAGCACCGGGTCGTGTCGCCGACGTAGTCCGCCTCAGCAGGGATACGCACGCCGCTCTTGACGAACACTCGGCCGTGATCCGCCGGAGCGGGACAGACGGTGACGCGGCTGAAGCGGCCGGTGTGCAGACCAATGCCGGAAAAGACGACTTCGCCCCGGAGAGTCTGCTGCTGCGGCGGGAGCAAGGCCCCGCCAGGAAGAAACACCGCCATATTGCTGTATCGTATCTCCGGGAGCGCGCTCCGTCACGGGTTCCGCCGATCCGTACCCCGAGTCAAACGTCGGCATGTCCGTCTCAGGGCAGCAACCCGGGTGGAGTAATCTTGCTCCGGTCATGCAAAAAGCCCCGCGGTTCCGCGGGGCGAAATTGCCGGACTAGGACTCGAACCTAGAGTTACCTGATCCAGAGTCAGGCGTGTTACCATTACACTATCCGGCAAAGGGTAACTGGCTGTTCAAAGTAGCATGCGGCGCGGTTCCGTGTCAAGCGAGAGCGACAAAAACCGCCAGGACAAACTCCCGTGAGCGATCCGCTTCTTCCCGTCCTCTTCGACACCGACATCGGCAGCGACATTGACGATGCCGTGGCGCTCGCCTACCTTCTGCGCCAGCCCGCCTGTCGTCTGCTGGGGATTACCACTGTCACGGGCGAACCGGATCATCGGGCTCGCCTGGCGGATGCGATGTGCCGCGCGGGCGGACGCACCGACATCCCGATCCACGCCGGGACTCCGCTGCCGCTCCTGCTTCCACGTCAGCAGCAGCCGGAAGCGCCCCAGAAGGTCGTGCTTGCCCAGTGGCCGCACCGGGATATCTTTCCCCAGGGGACGGCGGTCCCGTTCCTGCGCGACACCATTCGCGCCCACCCGGGGGAGATCACGCTGCTCGCTGTGGGGCCCTTTACGAACGTGGGTCTCCTCTTCGCGATGGACCCGGAGATCCCGCGATTGCTGCGGCAGTTGGTAGTG
Source organism: Actinomycetota bacterium (assembly GCA_005805375.1). Taxonomy (GTDB): domain Bacteria; phylum Armatimonadota; class SYMT01; order SYMT01; family SYMT01; genus SYMT01. The sequence goes on along the minus strand of SYMT01000279.1, from coordinate 7,471 downwards.
ATGGGCGGAGTGTTCACTACCAGGATTCCCGGCGCGCCCCGCACCGAATGGAACGCAAAAGGGGATCCGCATGCCACTGCGAGGATGTACCAGGCCATACCCGGCCGCTCACTGTCGTTTGGCCTGGACGTGACCCTTCGCTGTCGCCTGGCGGCGGACGAATGCAGGAAGCGCTTCCGGGGCGGGCCCCTCGAACTGGTGCGCGAGATGGCCGAGGTGTGGTTCCGGAACAACAAAGAGTTGACGTTCCACGACCCTCTCGCGGCGGTGGCGCTGTTTCATCCGGACATCTGTCGCTATCAACGCGGCCAGGTGGACGTAGAACTCGCGAGTACGCAGGTTGCGGGGATGACGCACTGGCGCCGGGAAGAGAACGGCCCTCACGAGATCGCCGTGGAAGTGGACCCCGAGGCGTTCTTTAGACACTATTTCGAAGTCTTTTAACGCCACGCAGGAGCCCACCCCAATGGCATCCGACGCGCCGAAACTGAGCCCCGCGCGCATTCTCCAGATCTCCTGGGGCTACGCCCCACCGTTGATTCTGGAAGCCGCCATCACCCTGGGATTTCTTGATCTGCTGGATGCCGGACCGCTCCCGATTGAGGAGGTGGCGACCCGAACCGGCTGCTCGGTGCGGGGCGCCCGCGCCATCTTGAATGCGCTGGTGGGTTTCCAGTTTCTGACGCGGGGCGACGACGACAGGTTCGCGCTCACTGAAGAGGCGTCCACCTTTCTCGTGCGCGGCAAACCGACCTTCTATGGGGGATTCCTCCTCCATACGTCCCGCCAGGCGCTGCCGAACTGGATGCAGTTGAAGGACGCCGTAAGGACCGGACGGCCCCCGACCGCAGCCAATCAGCAGGAAACCGGCGAGGCATTCTTTCAAGAATTCGTCGCGGATCTGCTCACGCTGAACTTCCGTGCCGCCGAGGTGCTGGCGTCGGCGGTGCTCCCTGTGCCTCCGGACCGCCCGTTCCGTGTACTGGACATCGCGGCGGGCTCCGGCGTCTGGAGTCTGGGGTTTGTGCGGCGCTCCCCGCTGGTGGAGGCAACTGCTCTGGACTGGGAGGGCGTGCTGGACATCACCCGCGCCACGGCCGAACGGTTCGGCGTGACGAGCCAGTACCGGTTTGTCCCGGGAGATCTCCGCACCGCTGCGTTCGGGGAGGACTTCGACGCGGTCATCCTGGGACACATCCTGCACAGCGAGGGGGCCGCCGGTTCACGTGAACTCCTTACGAAAGCGTTTGCGGCACTGCGCCCGGGCGGAACGGTGGTGATCGCTGAATTCAACCCGGATGACGACCGGCGCGGGCCGCTGCTCCCGCTGTTGTTCGCCGTCAACATGCTGGTGAACACAGATATGGGTGACACGTTTACGGTGGCGGAACTGCGCACCTGGCTCGAAGCCGCCGGCTTCGCGGACGTACGGGCAGTCGAGGCCCCGGCGCCGTCCCCGCTGCTGCTCGCGCGACGACCGATGGGGTAACCTCGCAAAGAACCTGCAACTGCGTCTCCCGTGATGTGTCCCACCAGCGATAGGGCGGGGTTTTGCGTCTGCCTGCCGAAGAACCTTCAGGGAGAGACCGATGATAGACATCCTGGGTCCGGCCACCCACTTGTGTGACGGCGTCCACCGGCGTCAATTTTTGAAGCTGGGCTCCCTGGGAGCGCTGGGATTGACCCTGCCGCAGGCACTATCGGCCGAAGCGGCTCAGCCGGACAAGATTCGCACCGCCAAGTCCTGCATTGTGCTCTGGCTGCAAGGCGGACCCAGTCAGATTGACACGTGGGATCCGAAGCCGGACGCTCCCTCCGACATCCGGGGGCCCTTCGAGCCGATCGAAACGAACGTATCCGGAATCCGGATCGCGGAACTCTTCCCGAAGTTGGCGCGCCGGGCGCATCAGTACGCAGTGCTGCGTTCGGTCCATCATCCGAGCCCGGCGCACATCGTGGGTCATCAGTATATGCTCTGCGGGATGGGAAACGGCGCCGTTGCCTATCCCAACATGGCCGCGGTGGTGAGCCGGCTGCGCGGCGGCAACTCCCTGCTGCCTCCCTGGGTGCTGTTCCCGAACATCGCCTACGAAACGAATGCGACGCCGCAGCGGCTCTGCCAGACCGCGGGCTATCTCGGCTCCGAATGGGACGCGGTTGTGCCGGAAGGGGATCTGGTCAAGGGCACGCTCACTCTCCGCAATCTGGACCCGCCGGCGGGGCTCGACTCGACGCGCGTGGGACGGCGCCGGAAGTTGCTTGCGTCGGTCCCTTCCCGGGCGCTCTCCGCAGTCGAACCGACCCGCACGGCCGATGCGGTGTACGAACGGGCGTTCAGCCTGATGGACTCCTCTGGAGTCCGCCGGGCGTTCGACCTGCGGCAGGAGAAGGACGATCTGCGGAATCGGTATGGGCGGAACCACGTGGGGCAGGGCGCTCTGCTGGCTCGGCGGCTGGTGGAAGCGGGGGTGCGGTTCGTCACCGTCAACTGGCCCAACCGTCTCGCCTGGGATTCTCACACCGATCTCGCCGGCCAGATGCGCAATCACCTGGCTCCTACCCTGGACCGGGCCCTCTCGTCGCTCCTTGATGACCTCTCGCAGCGTGGCCTTCTCGATTCCACGATGATCGTGGTGATGGGCGAAATGGGCCGCACTCCTCGGGTGGGCGATGGAGATCCTCGTTATGCTGACGGCCGCGATCACTGGAGCTCGGTGCTCTCGGTCCTGATGGCCGGCGGCGGGATTCGCGGGGGGCAGGTGATCGGCGCCAGTGACTGGCAGGGAGGCTATCCCGCCGACCGACCCGTCGCCTCGCGCGACGTGGTCGCGAGCGTCTACCACGCGTTCGGGATTGGCCCGGACGACACCGTCGAGGCGGTGGGGGGCCAGCCGAAGAAGGTGCTGGACGACGGCACTCCGGTGCTCGAACTGTTCGGATGAATCCGTTCATTGATTCAAAGTCCGGCGTCGAATTCGTCCCCGTCCCCGGGGGCGATTTTCGCATGGGCAGCGACGAAGAAGACGACGACGCGCGTCCCGTTCACCGGGTGCGCATCCGGCCTTTCTGGGTTTCTCGTTTTGAAGTCACGCAGGGGCTCTATGCCCGGTTTCTGGCTGCCTCGGGACGTCCAGAGCCGGCACACTGGACGAACCCCCGCCAGGTCGGGCCCGATCGCCCCGTAATCGGGGTGACCTGGGACGACGCGCTGGAGTTTTGCCGGTGGGCGGGCGGGCGTCTTCCCACAGAAGCGGAGTGGGAATTTGCGGGGCGCGGTACCGACGGGCGCCGTTATCCCTGGGGCAATGACGATCCGGATCCCAGCCGCGCCACCCACCACCTGGACATCGGCTTCGCAGGGACTCGCCCGGTGGGCGCCGCTGCGGCCGGCGGCAGCCCGTTCGGCGCCCTGGACATGGCAGGGAACGTCTTCGAGTGGTGCCAGGATTGGTACGATGCCGGTTACTACGGTCGCAGCCCGGAGGACAACCCCACCGGGCCGGCTGCCGGCCGGTTTCGCGTCGTGCGAGGGGGCGCGTGGATCAGCCTGCCCGATGCCTGCCGTTCGGCCTCGCGGTCACAATTTGCCCCGACAGGCCGCAGCGCGCTTCTCGGTATCCGTGTCGTCCGTACCGAAGGCCCGAAGTAATGCCTGCGTCTCGGCAGGCCGAGTTTGAAGCCCTCCTCTCGCCCTTGCTGGGCGCTCTCTTCGGCACCGCACTCCGGCTGACGCGCAACCGAGACGATGCCGAGGATCTTGTCCAGGAAGCTGCCGTCCGTGCTTTCCGCGCCTTTGAGAGTTTCAAGCGGGGAACTAATTTCAGGGCCTGGCTGTTTCGTATTCTGACCAATCTCTTCTATGAGCGCTATCGGAAGCAACAACGGGAGCCGGTGCGGGCCGATCTCGAAGATGCCGCCGATCTGTTCCTGTACGGGCAGTCCGAGCAATTGGGGCTGCGGGCTCGTTCCGAGGATCCGGCCGCACTCCTGATGGATCAACTCACCACTGACAATGTGGTGGAGGCGATCAACGCACTGCCGGAGGAGTATCGCATGGCGGCTACTCTCTATTTTATGGAAGAGTTCTCCTACGAAGAGATTGCCGCCATTCTGGAGTGTCCAATCGGCACAGTGCGCTCGCGCCTCCACCGCGGACGTAAGATGCTCCAGAAGGCACTCTGGCACATCGCAGAGGCGCAGGGGATTGTTGAGGGCTTGCGGACGGCAGCCGGGAAGACGGGGTAGGGCAAAATGGCACGACTGGATCGCTATACATGCGAGGAAGTATTTCGACGCCTGGACGACTACGTAGATCGTGAACTTGGTTCCGAGGAAATGACGCAGATGCAGCGACATCTGGAGACGTGTGTGGTGTGCGCTCGCGAGTACAGTTTCGAGATGAGCCTGGTCCGGCAGGTGCGCGACAAGCTCCAGCGAGTCAGCGCTCCCCCCAATCTGCTGGGACGTATCTCCGCCGCATTGGAGGGCGCCGCAGAGAGCTGACGGCGCGGCGCGTGGGGGACGCGCGCGCCGCCGCCGACGGAAGTGCGATCCGGCGTCAGGCGGCCGACCGGCCGAGCGCGCCTGGAGAGCCATGGATCTGGCATTCGCAGCACGGTGCGAGGCGAAAAGCAGTTTCACGGTCTCGGTCTGCAATCCGCCTCGATCCCGATGCCGGGCGGGGCATCGGCGCAGGTGAGTGCGGTCGAGCGCCGCAAATCACGGCCCACCGCGAGGATCAGCGCGGCACAGCACGCTGCGGGCTACAGCAGCCGCCCGACCCTCCCGCCCTGATAGGTCGCCTCTTCCACGGTCTTCGGGTAGTTCGCGTCGCCGATCACGTGCAACTCCGGAACCTGGCCGTCCAACGCGAGTGCCAACTCGTTCACCGGTTCCGAGCCTGCCGCGATCACCACTGCGTCCACCCCGCTGATTCGTCGCGTCTCCGCCGTCAGCACGCGGCGGACCAGCAGTGCGCCGCCCACCCACCCCGCCGCGTCTTCACCCGGGTGGAAGGTCACTCCCTCGATCAGGAGACGGGCGTGCAGTTCCTCGCGCGACATGCTGTTCAACTCGGGGCTGACGGAGAGAAACGGGGTGAGGAACACCACCTCGATCCCCTTCGCGCTCAGGGCATCCGCCACGACCACGGGCCGCGTGAACCCCTCCCGATCCACGATGACGACCCGCTCGGCCCCATCTGCCGCCCCGTCCAGCGCTTCGTGGATGGTGAGGGGTGCCGGTCCCTCCCCGGGTAACGTCGCCCGCCGAGGCCGGGAGCCGGTGGCAATCACGACTGCGTCCGGGGCCAGCGCGAGGATCGCGTCGAGTCCGGCGTCCACGCCGTGCCGGACCGAGAAGGCGCCGCGCGCCGCCGCCCGCTCGTAGAACTCCCAGATGCGCCCGAACAACATGCGGTGGGGCGACCGGCTTGCGTAGCGCACCTGCCCACCCACCTGCTCCGACTTCTCGAGAACGATCACCTCGTGGCCGCGCCCGGCAGCGGTGATCGCCGCTTCCATCCCGGCCGGTCCGGCGCCGACAATCACTACTCGCTTCCGGCACGCCGCCGGCGCCAGAGTCGCCCAGGTAGCCTCACGGCTGGTGACCGGATTGTAGATGCAGGTCATCGCCTCCATTTTGCCCACACAGCTCTGGAGGCAGCGGGTGCAGTAACGGATCTCGTCCCGCCGGCCTTCAGCGACCTTGCGCACGAAGTGGGGATCGGCGATGTGGCTCTTGGTCATCAGCGCCACGTCAAGTTTCCCGGCGGCCAGAGCTTCCTCGGCCATTTCAGCAGTGGTGATGCGTCCGGCGTGCATCACCGGAAGCCGGGTCCGTGACCTCAGGCGGCCGATCAAGTCCAACCATTCGCCGTCCGGGCGAGGGAACGGACCGTGGTGCATGGCACCATCTCCGCCGGTGAGGGAGAAGTAGTCTACGAGGCCCGAAGCCTCGAGGAGCCGCAGCACTTCCGCGTACTCTACCTCCCCCATGCCTCCCTCTGCCATGTCATCCGCCTTCAGGCGGACCCCCAGCGGAAAGTCCTGTCCTGCCCGGTCGCGGATCCCTGCCAGGGTCTCCATCAGGAAGCGAAGACGATTCTCGAATCCGCCCCCGTACGCATCTGTCCGGCGGTTCCAGAGGGGGCTGAGCATCTGGGCGTGGAAGAAGCTTTCATGGCTGTGGATCTCGATGCCGTCCGCGCCTCCTTCCAGTGCGCGCCGGGCCGCCTCGGCGAAGCACCACACCAGGTCCTTCAGGTCTTCCACGGTACGCAGCGGGGGGAGCGGCATCCGGCGCGCAGGGGGGAGGGCATCGGACCGCGGGGGGTCGGCGATCACCGCAAGGCCGGGGAGGGGCCGGTCCCCGCAGTGGATGAGCTGGGCGAACAGCTTCGTCCCGTGCCGGTGCGCCGCTTCGACCAGCATCCGGCAGCGCGGGATCGCGCAGTCGTCCAGGTTCTGCATCCAGGTAGGCCCACCGTCCCACCGGACCGCCGTGGCGCCCACCACGAAGAGCCCGATGCCTCCCTTCGCCCGTTCCTCAATGTACGCCGCGAAGGCCTCGGTGGGCAACCCTTCGTCCACCCACCATCCGGCAAAGTGCGCCGAGATGCCGACACGGTTCTTCAGTTCCACCCCGCGCAGGCGGAGTGGACGAAACAGGTGCGAGTACATGGGGCTGGCTCCGGGATGCGAAGGGCCGAGGCAGATTGGCCACGTTAGCTTGCCTCAGACACTGCGGCCTGCGCCTGCACTCGTTGTTGGGGTGCGACTCGCAGGAGAAGGCCGAGCCGTGAAGGCGCCTGCGCGAACGGAAGGAGTTCCTCGGGTCCCCCCTCCGGTCCCAGCGCGCGTGCGGCCAAAAACGCGTCCCTCCCAGGCCGCGACCACAGCAGTCTGGTTCCGTTCAGCCGGGTCTCACCGAGAGCTTCGGCGGAGCCGAGGATGATGACTCCGTGCGTCTTCCGGCAAATGCTGCACGCATCCCGCACCGACCGATAGACGGACTATCCCGGAGCCATCCCGCTCAGTTCCTGCTCAAAATCCGCCACGGTACCCGCCTGTACCACTGCCAACAGCAGCCGGTCGAGTGCCTCCGGCGCCTGCACGGCCGCCACCCGTGCTTCAATCGCTTCCGGCAGTGCAGCGAATTTTTGCCGCAGTTGGCGGATCAAGGTATGTGACAGCACCTGCTGGGTGACCTCCTGGGTGACCTGCTGGGTGACCTCCTGGGTGACCTGCTGGGTGACCTGCTGGGTGACCTCCTGGGTGACCTGCTGGGTGACCTGCTGGGTGACCTGCTGGGTGACCTCCTGGGTGACCTCCTGGGTGACCTCTTCCTTGAGCACGGGAAGGAGTTCCTGCCGAATTTCCCGGCTGAGTTCCGGCCGCACGCGCGCCACTACCTTGCGCTCCCAGGGGGAGTAGAGTTCCTCAAACTTCTTCTTGGTCATCTCCTGTACCTC
>SYMT01000278.1 GCA_005805375.1 Actinomycetota bacterium | reverse complement strand
GGTCAAAACCACGGGGCTACTGCCGAGGAGAACCGGTTGCAACCGGTTGCCGGCCCCGGGCCCCCAGGAGGCACGCGCGGCCTGACGTTTGGAGTTCCCGGTCGCGTAGGACGCTGGGGAGGCGGCGCGGAACACGGGCGGAGTCCGGCACACGACCGTCGAACTCCATCCCCGCGCCGGATCGGACCCGGCCCAGGAGAGTGTACCCGCTGGATCCGGAAGTGGTCCAGTGCCGGAGTGTGTGCCGGCGTCACTCGTTTCGAGCGATCCGCCAGGCAGCGCCCGGGCGCAGGGAAGAAAAACAGGTTGCCGGTCTGCTACTACTTCCGGCGTGGCGAAACCCTCAATCCGGAAAAATGCGCCCCAGTGCCTCTTGAAGGCCCCGCGGGCCTCTCTGTGGCGCGGCGCCGGCCGCATTCGGACCTTGACCGCTCCGGTCCGTGCGGACCGGAATCAGCAACGGGTGGTCTCCCGGCATGCCTGGAGATCGTCGAGGGGTCCAACACCAGCCGGCAGGCCGCGCCCAGCCGTACACATCCATCCAACCGTCCCCCCGCGCGTCAGTTCTGGTTGGGCTTCCAGAACTGGGGCACGCGGAACCGGTAGGTAATGCCTTCGCCGACCATTCCGCCGCCCCACGGGGTAACAACCGGACCCCGACCCGCTCCGCCGGAACCGAAAACCGGAACGTCCAGATCTTGCCGTCCTGCTCCACCTTCGCCGGCAACCCCAGGCCCCTGCGGCCCACCGCGCGGTTCGAAACGCAGGCGCTCCGACCGGGTCCGCCCACCTTGCGGATATCCCGGCGGATGACGAAGTCCACGCAGTCGGCCTGTGGACCCTTGCCCGCTTCACACTGTTGCCCCTTCGACCTCTCGCGCTTCGGCGCGCCCACCAACCGGAAAGACACGCAGTGGCGCGGCGAGGTTACACCGCGGATCCCAGGATCGGTCAGCAGGTCTTCCGGTGGCGGGATGATGAGGCAAGGGTATGGTGCGAGTAGGTGGTGAACGGCCGGCAACCATCGCCGGATCGCCCCTCCGCGCACCGCCGCAAGCAGGCCGGGTCGCGAGCGTCGCGTGCATCCGAAACTGGCCCGTCTCCTCTCGCCGGAGGGCCAGTGCGCGCTACTCGCGGTTCCGGGAATCCGAGCTTCGGGAAGACCCTTTCATCACCTCCGGCGACGCGAAATTGGATAGTCCGGATAGCAATCGATGATGCAGTCCCGCTTGTACCGACCCTTCGAGTCGGCCGCAAGCAGCTCCTCGTAGACTTGCTGCGGCACGCCCTGGTAGCGCCAGACCCGGCCGCTGTTGAACACGACCTCCAGCTCCTCGGCAGCCGCGTCATAGCCGACCGCTTGGATCATGCTGGAATCTACTTCGATCATCTCCATCACTGCATCTCCGTGTCAGGCCGCACGCGCGGTTCAGAGGTCATCGGGTGTCGGGCCGGTGTTCCTGCTGATCCGCACCGGCATCGCCGGGCCAATCTCGACGTCGTCGTGGAATGCGAAGACCACTTCCGGTTAGTTTCCGCGCAGGAGCGTCCGGTGGGAACCAGTCCTTTCCGGCCGATCTCCATGCCGATCTGCCGGAAAGGAACGCGCCAGCCGTACAGTCTTGCACTCTGGCTCGCGATGATGTTCTCGTCGAGGACGATCACGCCGCAAGTTGGCCGGAGGACTGGGCCGCGAGTGCCTTGCCGGCAAGGCGGATCGCCTCCGCGATCGCTTCGCGCGGGATGCTGCCGTGACATTCGTGGACGATGGTATCCCAGTCAAGGCCGTCCGCGACCATCTCCAGCACGTCCGAAACAAAAAGGCGAGTGCCTTTGAAGGTCAGCCGCCCGTGACAAACATTTGGGTCGGCCACAACGAATCGCCCGAGCTCTTGGCACTCCCTCATCCTGGCTCGTTGCTCCCCTGACGCACGACGGGACAATCCGGGGCTTCCCCGGCACTCCCAGCATATCACTGCATATCTCGGCCGCATCCACCGTCGCGGGGCTACTGCCGGTTGGCGGGTCAGTCGGTTGGGGAGCCGGGCGGGGCGCCAAACAGGACCAATGGAAGATCCGGGACTACCTGTTCGAACTTGCCCCAGCGGGTGTGACCGGCCACGAAAGGTGGTCCGAGCCTGCTGCATGGGGCGCGACGGGCGCGAGTAGTGACAGAACAGGAAACCGGGTTAAAAGCCCGTCCCGAAACCCCGGGATCTGCAGAAGCGGGTGCACAGTTGGGTGGTGGAACGCACCCACCATTGGCTCCATCAGTGACGTCACGTCTTTCTTCGCTGGCATCGTAAAGCGGCTAACTATCTCGCGGCACTCCAGTTTGCCGCCGCGGTCATCGCTTTCCGCGCCGCCGGGGTCTTAGGATCACCGAGGGAATAACTTCCCGATTTGGCGGTTCCGTACAGGGGTCCCTGAAATCAGGAAGTTATTGAATTGACGATCCTTAGGATAGGCTCTGAGCCAGGGCGATTCAATTGTCGGGGATCCCGAGCAAGCGCAGCGATTCGCGCGGCTTTGCGGCCAGGCGGCGGAGTTCCCGGGCGACATTGGTGACCCCTTGTTTTCCCGAAACTCATACGGGATAGCCAGACACAGGGTCTGTGGGGTGATCTGGTTCGATGCTGACTCTCGTCAGGCTGGCGGCGCGTCGTAAGATGACGCACCGCCAGCCCATTCCCGAGGGACTAACGTACCAGCCACTGGTCCACCATGAGACGGAATTGAGGGTCGTCCTGGTACAGCCGCAGCACCCTCGCGAGACCGTCGGCGAACGCTCCTGGATCCGCCGAGTACTCGCTCACGAGCTCCGCGAAGGGCACCATGCGCATCCGCAGTTCCACTGCCTCGCCATCATGAGTTTCGTCGACAGCCTTCACGAGCAGCCCCTCGGGGACGGTCAGACCAAACACGGTGGAGAGTTCGCGATTCGATTCGTCGTGGGACTCCACCGCGAAGTCTGCCGTGAGCGCCTGCAGCCAGTCCGGCTGGATGGCTACCCGGAAGCCCGCAACGGTAGAGAGAATAACCTCTTCGGTCGCCTCACGGGAGCAGCCGGCGCGCGGGCTCAAGTCCGTCGGCTTCAGATGCCCGCCGAACCCGTCCCACAGGCCGCCGTAGTCCATGCGGGCGTCCCGCTGGTAGACGACGACCTGCCCGTATTCGGCGCGAACGAGAAGGAGCGTGCTGCCGTGCAGGAGACCTTTCCTATGCACGTCGTGCTTCTCCTGGACGTTCACCACCAGGCGTGTGGTAGGGTCCAGGACGCCGACTGGGTTGCGAGCCGGCAGATGATCGCTGGAGACCATCATTCCCTTGTACGCCCAGCGGACGTTCAGATCTGGCGCCAGAGCCGCCAGAGTGGCGACCAAGTTCCCGTCGTTCAGAGGGATGGGATCATCCATTCCCATGTGCCCGAAAAGCAGCAGTCTCGGCGGGCGCTGAAGCTGCCGGAAGAACCTCAGGTCCTCGGCCACCGACACGTGTCCGGTGCTTGTAGAGAGCGGGTACTGGGAATTCGCTTCCGTCACCGCTAGGTCAAGGTCATCCAGCCAGCCCGGGTCGATCGCGTCCCAGTTCTTGAGGTCGAAGCAGAGCCCGCACCGCAGCTTGCCAGACGTCAGTCTGTAGATCAACCCACCTTCGAAGTGCGAGGACGCGTCCCGGGCCTCGATGTCTATGTGGCCGTCACCGGCGCCGATCCTCACTGGTGGCTTGTCCGCTTCGATCGGGATGTGGCGGAACTTGGACTTCTGGAATCCTGGGAGGTGATCCCAGGTTCTAGCACTCGTCACAAGCGGAATGGTGAGTCCACCGTCGCGGAGAGCACGAGCCAGGGTGTCCAGTTCCATCGGGGAAATATGGTCTGGGTGCCCATGCGTCACTAGAATCATGTGGGGGAGCGGTAGGCCGGCACGCAGGATGCCCGCGAACGCGCCAGCGCCGAAGTCGATCAGGAGGTGGAAGACCGTACCGTCTGCCAGCTCGAAGAGGAGCGACATGCTCGTGTTGCCCCTGCCGTCGCTGGGCCGGTCCGCGCCGGAAAACCGCGGCGCAGCCAAGTCTCGCAGCTCGGGCCAGGCATTTGAGAATGCGTGCACGATGAGCCAGAACCGGATGGGTGACATCTCTCTTCTCCTGGGGAGGTTCGACGAAGGACGATCCCGTCGTCGGATCAACCATCTCAAACACGAAGCAAGCTGCCCCACACGCCATGCGCCCCAGCGCTTTATGATTGCCCCTATAACTTTGTCCGGGCGGGCGGGGAACGCTATCGAGCCACCCTATCCCACGCTGTCAGCAGGCGCGCTCAAGTTAGGTTCAGCAGGACCGTTGGGGCGGCAGCCTGGCCCATGCCGGACGCGAACACCGGGCTTCCGTCCAGGATCAGGTCGTCGATCAGATCCTCGTCATCCGCTCGTTGCTTCCGTGGTTGCCGCCGATTCACCCGGACGATCTCGAACATGCGGTGGTCCGCCGAGAGGCGAGCGGCGACTTCCGCCAGCTCGCCTAGCATGGCGATGCAGCCCAGGGTGCCGCAACCCCCATGACCCGCCGCCAGAATCAGAAGTGGTCCGTCCCCACCGCGCATCTTCCGGTAGTCCATCAGCAGGAGCCCGCAGTCGGGAAAGTCGGTCACCACCTTGTCTCGCAGCACAGTCCCAACGTCATCGTCGTGCATCCGCTTCGTCGTGCGCTCTCGGTCACGGTGCTGGATGCCCTCCTGCGAACGTTCACACGGTTCGCTCACCGAGAGAAAGGATGGCGGAGTTCCTTGCTGTCGCGCGAAACTCCACAGGAACCGGCCCGGCAGCAGCGCCGGATTCGGAGGAGTCCCCGCAGCATCGCGGCAGATCTCCTCCGCCATGAGGTCAGCGAACGGATTCACCAGAGGCGAGCCCACCACAACGATCGCCCCGATCCCTGCGCGCCTGGTGAGCTCACCCCAACGATCCCGCGCCCGATGCGGGGACAGGTCGGTGCTAACGGGAACCAGCTCCACCTCGCAGTCGATCTTGAACTTTGTTCGAGTGAACCCGATCAGGTTCGTGACGGCCCGCACATCCCGCGCGCCCACTGCTCGCTGCTTCATGCTCTGCGAGACACCGGGGATGCGCACGTGCCGCTCGCCGTACGCAATGGCCAGAGTCGAACTGGGGCGCCAGGCGTCCCACGGGGCGTACCGCAGATCTAACTCGATCCGCACGCCAAGCATCCGAAGCAGGCGGGCGAGTTCGTCGATTCGCCTGATCGTGCCTTCCGTAACGGAGATCGCACCGCGGTAGGCGTTCCGCGCTCCATGTTGATCGAGATACGGGTCCAGATTCAACGCCGCCGCTGCGGCGCGCGTCCGGATGGCACCTCGGACGGCGGCGATGAGGCGCCGATCCCCCATACTCCTCCGTGCCCAGTCAAGAACTTCTTCCAGCGGCTCGGTCACCATTGATCGTGCTCCTACGCGGCTCCGGTCGGTTATCCGCTCTGACACCAGGCGTGCTCGCATTGGTTTCCTGTTCCGGGGGCACAGTCTGAGGTAGCCGCGGGCAACCAGGCCGTACTCCCCTTGCCAAAATAGGCGCCCTCGTCCCGGAGGAGGCGGACGCGACCGTGCCGGGTCGGCTTGCACACGGGAATCAGCTTGCTATCGACCAAAAAAACCTTCCCGAGGTCCGCCTGCGCGCCCGCCCATTGGAGCAATCGCGCAGAGGGGCCGGGCACAACACGCAGCCGTCGAGGAAGGCAACCTGCATCAGTACATCCCGAGCTGCTGAGCTTCGGCAACCAGCTCATCCAGCCCGCGATGCCGTTCGGCTTCCTCTTGCTCTTTGTAGCGGAGCAGATCACCGAGTAGTACCCGCCGGCGCGGTCCAACCAGCCGATAGGGGATTTTCCCTGCTTCCAGGAGCTTCACCACATAGGGACGCACGACCTTGAGGAAGTCGGCAGCTTGCTGGGTGGTCACTTCCGCATCCGTGGCAAGAACCACGACGTTCTTCCCGTGGCCCAACTCCCGAAGCATCCTGGAGAGCAGGGAAAGGGTGACTCCCGGCAGCAGTAGCTCGGCCTTCTCACCGTCCGGTTGCTCGATACTCACGCGCAGGGTCAGCGGCTGTACGGGCTGGTCGCCCTTTCCTATCAGGCGCTGCAGCGCGACGCCGGAGGCCTCCGCCTGGCGGGCCTCGACTTCCGAAAGCGGCTGGTTCGTGGGGGGTGTAAGGACTTGCATGGCGTTCTCATCCTTCTACTATACGAAATGAACGAAACAAACGCAAGGAACAGCAGCGGTGGTTATCCTGACGACGGATTTGGTGCCCGGTGCTCGCCGCACAGATGGTTCCGGGCAGTCGGCTGGCGGATGCCATTTCGTGCCGAGCAAGTTCGGTTCTTTACAACACGCGGACACCACTCACACCTCGCTCCGCCGTTGTCAACCCACCAGAGACGCTCCCCGGCACCCTTCTGCCGGCCAACCCATCCACGTCGGCATGCCGCTGGAGCGGGAGCCCGAGCGCAGGACCTGGCGGGGTGGGCGCGCCGCGAAGTCGTGCCGGGAGGGAGAACTACCGAGGTCTTACTGGCCGCCGGCGTCTTGCGAACCCCGGACCCGGTCCGGTGCCGCCGCTGGCCCCCGCCCTCCCCGTTGCGCCAGACTCGCGTTCGACTACTCGGCAACTCGCGCTCTGCGAGGCGTCCGTCGGAGACCTTTCCTGCCCGTGATGCCGGCGCAGGGCCGACATCACCGCGGGGCACGACGCGCCGTGCCCTCAGATCGTCCTGGAGATCATAGACCGGGTGATGCAGGGGTTGACAATTCGGGGGAGGGCACATTCCGGTACGCGGAGTGGCAGGCGGCGCAGTTCGCACCGATCCGGTTGAGGCTCCGGCCTGCAGCGGGGCGATCGAGTTTCCGCAGGTGCTGCTCCAGGCGCCGGGCCTCGGCCTCTCCCGCGGACAGCAGGCGACGGAACCCGGCGCCTCGCGACGGTGCGTCCTTCGCCGGAGTCGCCGGCGGTCCCGGCGGCCCCCCGATGCCTGCCGTTGTGTGCGTTGCGGGCGCTGCCGGGCTCCCGTGGGGTGCGTCCGGTCGCCGCTGCAACTCGGCAAACCATTCCCGAAGCTGGAGCGCTTCGTGCGCCGCCGCGCGGCGGGAGCGTGCCGGCCAGTTCGCTTGTTGGAAGCGTACCAGCCGGGCGTAGCGGCGCTCTCCCTCGACCATCGCCGCCATCCACGGGGGTGTGGGACTCACTTCGCGCAGCGGTACGGGAACCCGATCCAGTTCCGCAGCAGAGGGCGCCTGGAAGCCCCGCACCGCGTCGTACAGTCCGACATACTCCTTCCCGGTTCCCGCAGCGGCCATCTCCCGCACCGCCTGTGCAGTGGGGACGCCGTCCAGGGAGACCCGAGCGAACGCCGCGGCGGTCGGAGCCCGGTTCTTGCCGTGATGGCAATGGAGGTAGATCGGACCGGGTAGATCGCGGACGGCTCGCACGATGCGTACGGCAGTCGGGCGCGGGCACCCGTCGTAGCCGAACGGGAGGTGGACAGAGCGCATCCCCAGGCGGCGCGCGCGGGCCACATCGGGGGTCATCCCATCCACGCTGATGACGGTGCGGATTCCCAGGCGGCGGAGCGCTGTGAAGCCGGCGTCTCCCTCAGGCACTCCGCCCGAATAGAGCTTCTCCGAGAGTCGAATCACGTTGGCCAGTCCGGTAAAATCCCGCGGAGTTCCGGCCGCGATGGGGAGCGGCCCGCGGGGCAGCCCGGGCTGGCGGGATCGCCCGGCCGGAGGTGCTGCAAAGGCGAACCGGACGACGAGACCCAGCGAGAGTCCGATCACCACGGACCTGGCGGAGGAGTGGAAGGGCATCAGGGTCTGCAAATACCTCTCCGAACCGGCGGCTCAGACCTGTACACGCAGTACAGGCGCCGCCGGTTACGTCACGCCGGACCCGGTGGGCGAAGGAATCACCGCCGGCATTCCGCAGCCCGCCGCGATCCCCGCTACCAGGGAGTTCGTTCGCAGTAGAGGTCTATTTCCTCGCCGGGCTGCCAGACGGGCAGGCCGGGCGGGGGAGCGTACGGGAATGTCTCATCATCGGTGGGATAGGGGTTCGTCCGGCGCTCGTGCAGGGCGCGCTGGTAAAGGAGGCTGCGTTTCGCCACAGCCTCGGGCTTCCACCAGTGGTACTTCTCATTCCACGACACGGAGCGATTGTCGAAGTAGACCACACGGCGCAGCTCATTGCTGTGGTTCTGGGTGCTTCCGTGCAGCACTTTGACGTGATGCAGCAGCACGTCGCCGGGGCTCATCTCAGCGGGCACCGCGCCGGGGAGATCGAAGTTCTCCCGGCCGCGCTGCGCCATCTCCATCGCGCGGTCGAACTCCCAGAGGTGACTGCCCGGCACCACCCAGACGCAACTGTTGGCAACGGTCGAATGGTCTGGGTAGACATCTATGTTGAAGATCCGCTCCGGGCCGGTGTTGGCGTTGCCGTCGCGGTGCCAGGGCACGGAGGAGCCGTTTCCCGGCAGCTTGAAGACCAGCGACTCGAAGCAGGGGATGAAGTCCGGCCCCACCATCCGGGTGAGCAGATCGCCGATGAACGGGTGGGCCAGCAGACGCACGGAGAACTGGTTGGGGTTGGCGTGCAGGTGGGTGAGATAGTAGGGGACGCGCTCGGGTCCCCGGTTGCAGCGGGCGGCGGCGGGACCATCGGCGAGGATCTCATCAATGAGGCGCCGCGATTCCGCGCGGAAGTTCTCCAGTTCGTCGGAATGGAGCACGTTGCGGCAGATGACGTAGCCGTTCTCGTCGAAGAACGCGATCTCTTCGTTGGTGATCTTGCGCATGGAGCTCTCGCTACCCGCCGAGAAAGCGGGTCAGCACGTTCCGCGTGATGCGGGAAATGTTTTCGTCCACGAGGACGCAGGCCGGCCACGTGATGGAGCCGGCGGAGAAGACGGCGCCCCCGGAGGCGGTCTCGTGGTACACGATCTCGCCGCCGCCGTCTCCCGGGTTCAGGCCTTTAGCCAGGAAAACGGCGCCGGCGGGAGTAGAGGGCGTGCGTTTGTCGGTTTCGTGGCCGGAGGCGCCCCCCGGAATGCGCTCGTGCAGGCTCTTCTCGCCGAACGTGTCTCCCGCGCGCAGGCCGGTCCCGGCGAACACCCAGTGGTTCGGGTCCACGACCCGGTAGGGCGCGGCGGTCATGATGCCCGCATCGGTGTAGGCCACGCCGAGCAGGGCGGCCTCGGACTCGAAGGTGTTTGCCATGCGGCTCTCCCGATCGCTCCGCATGTGGCTCAGGCAGCGCATGATGTCGCGCTCGAGGAACTCGATCTCACAGTTGAGACCGTTGCCGGCCAGATACATGAATTTGCCGCCGCGCTCAAAGACCCAATCATTGATCTGCTGGAGCATCTGGCGGCTCCAGTATTCGGGATGGGCGCTCACAATCACCACATCATAGGCGTCCAGCGGGACTTCACCGAAGTGCAGTTGGGTTTCGGAGTAGAAGTCGTACGGAAAGCCCTCGCGTTCCAGCCAGCCGAGCAATCGCCACTCGGCCGGGGCGACGTGGCACGACTGCCGCCCGCGGATCGGGTCCGTTACCTGCGTGGAGAGCGGGACGTGGTTCAGCGGCTCCGGACGATCGAACGACAGCGGCAGGTAGGCGTCATTGGGGAACTGCCACTCGTTGTAGACGCCCGCCTGGTAGCGGACGAGATCCACCCGGGCATAGACGATCGGTTCTGCAGGAAGGCCGGTGCTGTTGATGTAGTTGCTGCGGCCCCCGAAATTGTTGTACGCGTTCCAGTTACTGGACGAAGCAAGCACGCAAACCCGGGCGGCCGGTTTCGCCGGCGCCACTACCCACGGGAAGGTAAAGCAGTCTCCCGACTCTCCTTCGGCATGGAAATAGTACAACCCGGAGCGCTCGGGACCCGCCACAAACTGTGTGTGGTGCTTGCTGTGGAATCCGATCTTGTTCCACTGCACTCCGGTCTGGGTGTAATCGCCATCGGGCGTGATTTGCTGTGTGGCGCGAGGCCCGTGCTCATCGAACCAGCCGAGGACGCGGAGAAACTCTTTCTCCTGGCCATAGCGCCAGAGACTCAGGCGGTACGGCTCCATCGAGTGAACGCGAAACTCGGACTTCTCGCCCGAACGCACCCACTTGGGCCAGGCATAGCCCAGGATGCGGTTTGTTAGCAGCCGAAAGTGATAGGGACGATCGGGGTCCACCGTCATGTGGACGGTCTTCGGGCCGAATCCGTCCTTCTGCAGCGTCACCCGGTACTTGCCGGGGGCCACGTCCGCATGGATACCGCCGCGCGCCCCGGAACGGAGAGTGGTCACTGCCCCCGCCGCGTCCTCCAGATCCACGATCACATCCGCAAGCGCCAAAAAGCGCTCGTCCGCCACATATCCGATCAGCATGCTGGTCCTCCGGGATGGTGTTGTGCTCGCGCCGGAAGAAGACCTGCCTGATTTGTGTGCCTATGGGCCGAACAGTTCTCGATGGATTGCGGCGATGCGTTCCGGTTCCACCTTGGGGGAGCGGTGATAGTCGAGAAGTCCGTTCTTCTCCTGCTCGATATCGGTGAGCTGGGTGTAGCAAAAGCCCTGCCAGAAAGGCTGGGCGGCAATGGCCGCCATCAGGTCGCGATACTTCGCTTCCAGCTCAGCGGGGGTGCGGAAGCAGGCGTAGGCGTTGTACAGCCGATCCCATTGCTCGCGCGGCAGATCCGGGGTTTCCAGGAAGCCGCCGCACTCGGTCAGGAGCAACGGACGCCGGCGGGCGGGAACACCCGGAAGGTAGATCGGACGCGTTCCGGCGACCACCGGCAGGGCGCCTCCCGCCTCGTACTCGCGATAGCGGTCACGGAGGCGGTCCCCGGTGTGGCTGTAGTCATGGATGGTGCCGAGGTCCGTCGCATCGGTATGCTCCCAGCCGTCATTGTCCACCACGGGACGGGTGGGGTCCAGTGCCTGCGTGTCCGTTACCAGGCGGGAGAGGGCCGCGATCTGCTCGGCATGTGCTTCTTTCAGATTGGGGAAGCCCCAACTCTCGTTGACCGGCACCCACACGAGCACGCAGGGGTGGCTGCGATCCCGGCGGACGGCCGCATGCCACTCGGTGCGCAGTTGCTCCTCGGCGAGCCGGGACCAGCCCCGGCTGTTCGCCATCTCGCCCCAGACAACCAGCCCCAGGTGGTCACACCAATAGAGCCAGCGGGGGTCCTCTACCTTCTGATGCTTGCGGGCGCCGTTGAACCCGAGCCGCAGGCACCATTCCACGTCGGCGCGCAGCGCCTCGTCCGTGGGGGCCGTCAGGAGGCCGTCGGGCCAGTAGCCCTGGTCCAGCACCATCTTCAGGTACAGGGGTTCGTAGTTCAGCAGCAGGCGGCCTTCCCGAATGGAAACGACGCGCAGCCCGGCGTACGAATGCACCTGGTCCAGGACCTGATCGCCTTCGCGCAGGGTCACGCGCAGGTCGTACAGATGGGGAGTGGCCGGGGACCAGGGCTGCGGCGCCGGCGGGCAAAGAACGGCGTCGGCAGCGGACAGGGCCAACGGCGCTTCCGCCCGGCACACGCACTCCGCACCGTCCCACAGTTCCAGGTCGGTCACACGATCCCCCGCGGGCCCGAACGCACGCACGCTGATACGCAGGCCACTGAGATCCGGCAGCGTCGTCACCACCAGGTCGTCAATCCGCACGGGGACGACCGGTTCCAGCCACACGGTTTGCCAGATGCCCGTGGTGCAGTAATAGTCAATCCCATGCGGCTGCCCGCCGGCGGCCTGCTTCCCCCGGGGCTGCCGGACGTCCTGGCGGTCCTCCACGCGCACGGTCAGACGGTTCTCGTCTGCGCGCAGGTACGGCGTCACGTCAAATGTGAAGGGGACATGCCCTCCGCGGTGTTCCCCGACCTCGCGCCCGTTGACCCACAGCGTGGTGTGGTAGTCCACCGCCCCGAAGTGCAACAACACCCGGCGTCCGGCCCACTCCGTCGGCACGCCGAATGAGCGCGCGTACCACACCACTTCGTGAATGGCGGGCTCGCCGATCCCGGACAACGGGCTCTGGTAGGCGAAGGGGACAGTGATCCGCGCCGGCAGCACCCGGCCGTCTCCCCATTGCTCGGAAGTGCCCGCATCGGCGTCGTCAAACGCAAACTCCCATTCACCGTTCAGGCAAAGCCAGTCCGGCCGGCGGAAGCGGGGACGAGGATACTCGGGACGAGGGGTAGGCATCGGACCTAAACGGCGAAGCACACTGTGGCGCACGTGCGGTCTGCAGTACGGAGGGTAAAGCGTCCCCCCAGGTCGTTCTGCGTGAGCGAGGCGATGATCTGCAGCCCGAGGCTGCGCGACTCGCGCGGATCGAAGCCCGGCGGCAGGGGCTCACCGTCGTTGCTCACCTCGAGCCAGACGTGGGGGGATTCGGCACGAATCCGGACTTCGAGATGGCCCTCGTCACGCCGGGAGAATCCGTGCTCCACGGCATTCTGCACCAGCTCGTTCAGGACCAGCGCCAGCGTTGAGGCCTTGCTGGCAGGCACCAGGACGTCACCGCCCACCACCTGCATTCGGACATGTTGATCGGGCCGCAGAAGACTGCGACCGGTGAGTGTCAGGATGGTCTCGGCCACCTCGCGGAGATTCACCTGGTTCAGTTCCTCGCGCGAGAGCAGGTCATGCACCGCGGCGATACTGATGATCCGGTTGATGGACTCCTTGAGCATTTCGTGGGGGGTGGCCTCATCCGCCCGGTTCATCTGAAGCCGCAGGAGGCTCGCCACGGTCTGCAGGCTGTTCTTGACCCGGTGGTGCATCTCCTGGATGATGGCCGAGCGCACCATCAACTTCGCGTTCTCGATGGCGATGGCGGCCTGGTTGGCTACTGTGCGGAGGCTGCCGATCTCCTCGGGCGAAAATACCTTCGCGTGCCCGGTGTAGCAGTTCAGCACGCCGATGCTGCGATCCCGACTGATGAGGGGAATGCAGATCATCGAACAGAGGCCCTCTTTTTCCGCGATGTCCGGGAACCGGTACTCCGGCGCCTGCTTCACATCCGGGATTGTCAGAACCTGCCCCTCCTGCAGGGCGCGCCCCGCGATGCTCTCCCCGACGCGCAGATTCGGCTTCGAAACGTAGTCGCGGCTCTTGCTCTGGGTGGCCTTGATGACCAGTTCCCGCCGTTCCTCGTCCAGGAGCATGATGGAGCAGATCTTAAACTGGAAGGTCTGCGCCGTCATGGCGACGATGAGCTGGAGAATCTCCTCGAGGTACAGGTTGGAAGTGATCGTTTTCGAGACTTCGGAGATGGCCGAAAGCTGGGTGGACTGCACCCGCAGGCCTTCCTGGAGGCGCATCCCCTGCACGGCGGCGGCGGCCTGACCGGCAACCGATTGGAGCAGGCGAACGTCGCGCGCTGCGTACTCGTGCGGCTCGCGCGTCTTCACGTTGAGCACGCCGATGAACTCGTTTTGTGCGATCATCGGCACCGAGACAAAACTCTGACACTCCTGGTCCTGCAGATCCGGTAGACTCTTGAACCGCGGGTCGGTGTGTGCCTC
>SYMT01000277.1 GCA_005805375.1 Actinomycetota bacterium | reverse complement strand
GGGGGAGAAAACCGGCCCCAACCCCACGGATCGCGCCAAGAGCGGGGTGAAACGCAGTGTCCTCACCGATGGGCGGGGCGTGCCGGTGGGGTTAGCGCTCGCTGGGGCCAACCGCGCGGACTTCCAGTTGCTGGAAGAGACGGTGGCCTCGATCCCCGTGCCCCGCCCCCAGCCCACGGAGGAGGCGCCCGTGCACCTGTGTGCGGACAAAGGCTACGATTATCCCACGGTAGAAGCCTTCGTGGTGCAGGAGGGCTTCACCCCGCACATTCCGCCACGCGGGACCACGCCGAAAGCACCACCCCGGGACCCGGAGAAGCGCCCGCGCCGCTGGGTGGTCGAACGCACTCACCATTGGCTCCATCAGTGGCGGCACGTCTTTCTCCGCTGGCATCGTAAAGCCGCTAACTATCTCGCGGCCCTCCAGTTCGCCGCGGTCATCGCCTTCCGCGCCGCCGAGGTTTTGGGATAGGCTCTAAAGGGCCTCGACCCCCGTCTGCATCTGTGGTCCAACGGAGACGGCGCCGCTGCCGCCGGAAGAAACAGGACGACCTGTCCTGTCGGGAGCATCAAGACGAATGCAACCTGCGAACTATCCAGGACTTGGATGGCGGGGGCGCTGGGAGACACCACCACCTGTGGTACGAGTGGTGTGCGGACTATTGCAACAGCAATGCAATTGGCCTGGAAGGGCTCGAACTGGGACGCCGTTCAAGAAACGCCCCCGAACACATGCGTTCGGCCGGGACTGAATCGCACTGACTGGGTTCGATGCGACTACTGGAACTTCCCCCGGAAGCTGCGCCGATAGAGTTATGCTAAGGGGTAGGGCGGAATGAGTGAGCGGTTTTCCCACAGACGGTAGGGAGAAAAACCTCTCAATCTTTCCCCCTCACCCCTTAGGAGCGGAGTTCCTTCAGACCGCGACACCCTTGTCGCGGGTGACACACCGCCCGCAGTGGGCAGTCCTCAGAACTCAACCCAGCCATCGCTCCTCAAGCCAATGAAAGAACCACAGCCATGTTTCACATTGCACGGAGTGGAGCGCATCTTCTCTCCCCCCACCACAAGTACGGGCAAGTGTACTCGCATGACGGCTTGGACTTCACGTATGCCCCGCTGATTCCTGAAACCCTCTATGCCCCGCTGCACCCCTGTCTGCGAGTGCAGCAAGTTCTCCAGTGGGTTGATTGCTGGTGGAATCGAGGACGACTCGATGCCTGGGGTCCGTACATCTCACTGCTGCGAGAGCCTTCCAACGAACTTGTCCTTGTCGGAGATCATACTGTGCCGAGTCTGATCGCAGTCTGCACCTGTGTGGAAGCGATCTCAAAGTATGAAGTGGATTGGTGTCGCATCTCCCTTGTCATTGCTGATAGGGCCTATTGCTCTGGATACGAACTGATGGAGATCGCAGTGCTTCTCGGCAAGAGACTCCAGTTTACCCGAGATCTGCGGAGACATCTTGTAGATGTAAGGAACGAGTCCACTCATTTTCTCTGCATAAATGACTGTCATCCCGTACAGGACCTCCTCTATAGTAACTATCGCCCTGTCGAACTGACCGAGCAGATCACGACGTGGACTGATCAGGTACGGCTCCTCGAGGCGTTCACCTCGGAACTGTCGGAAATTGATAGGATCGATCTAGCCATTGTACGGGCACTTTCGGATGAGTGGCAACCGGCTGCGGCCGTAATTGGTAGGGCAGTGGATCAACTGGATCCCCGTCTGAGGGTGCCGACTAGCTATCTTTATACGCGAGCCCTGCGCTCCAGCGACCATGCGCTACTTGTGCCGATGGATATCTCATGCCTCAATGCTGCGCCATTGATGCATGCCCGAATCACGGGGGAAGTCCGAATTCGCTATACGGAATTCCGCATCTCTGCGGAAGGGTGTGCTTTGAAAGGTGTTGCTCTGCACGAAGAGATCAACAGTGATTCTGTCAAGACTTCCGAACTGGTCATGAGAAACTGCGTTCGACGATGATGCTGTACCTCTGCCAATGGATTGGCGAATCTGCACCGGCTTCGCGCGGAGTAGACAAGTGCTTCCTCACAAGTCGTCAGCAGGTGGTTTGTCTCGGTCCTGGCCTGCGTGATTCACTCTCGATCGGACCACTTCACGTGAACTCTGATCTGCAGAGAAGCATGCGGAGAACGTATTTTGGCGATGAGATGGATGATTCGGTCGCTCTGCATTGGTACAAGGAACGGCTGAATGATGAAAAGAGTGAGGTGTTTTTCCTGGGACGGAGACGCCTGGTGGATGTCCTTGCTTGCCTGTGGTTTGTGACACAGCTGGGGAACCACCCGAGCCATCTGCCCCATCTTGGGATTGTAGTTTCTGCCGCGGACACCCAGCTCGACCCGTCAGGTGACGGGGACTGCGTCGTTGGGACAGAAGTATTCATGCTGGACCGGCCGGAGATTGTTGACAGTGTTCGGGCCGTGTGGAGATGGGCGGCCACTGACCCTACACGACAGTTTCCGATGCTACCGGAACTTCCGGAGTCCATCGGGAAGTGGATGACAATTGCTAGTTCGCTGTGTGATTACGCTCCTGACAGGCGAGGAATCGACTTGTTGGATCAATTTTTGCTTCACGTGCTGACTAGGGATTGGATTCCCCTTAGTGTTGCATGCACTGGTGTGGCAGATCAGTGTGCAGGACTCCGTTACTTCCCTAATTCTTTCGTATGGGACCGAATCCTTGGGTTGAGCCGCTACGGGGACTACTATGGGCAGTTGGTACCCCACGAAGTCTTTGATATCCGTTTCACGGGATGCCCGCAGTGGTCAACAATCGAGGTGCGTCTCACAGATGGTGGGTTGCGTCTCAAGAACGGTCGGCGGGGCAAGCTATGGTATACCCGACCGAGATGGGTTGGCGGACGTGTCTTCGGAGATCCTGAACTACAGGAATTGCTCGATGGGATGACAATTTGAGGGTTGGGCTGTATCAGACTCTACCTGGCGCTGGTGCAGGGCGGGCGCACACCGCCTCCACCTACAACGCCACCCACGCCCTGGTGCGGGTAGACCCTCCGGCCGGTGCGCCCCCAGGGCGTTTCAAGAGTCGTGCAAAGTACTTTGTCACACGAATGGAGGGTCCCGGGACACCGGGAGGAGCGGCGCTGCCGGTCTTGCCACGGGGGGCCACACCCGGCGGCGCGACGCGCCCGCAGCGGACGGCGCGGGGCAAATAGCGGAGTCATGCGCGCCGCGTCCGGCGAATCTACTTCCTGCTACCAAGCTCATGCCAGGAGGTCCTCATGCCCGCCGCCGTGTCCCACGCCCTGTCCGCCCCCGCCGTCGCCGCGCTGCCGCCACCCACGGTCAGCCCCACCGCCCCACCCGCGGACGCCACTCCCCCACTGGTCCCGCTCTACGCCTACCTGGCGCAGGTGCCGGACCAGCGCGGCCGCCGCGGACGGCGGTATCCGCTGCTGGCCATGCTGGCCCAGATCCTCTGCGGCGCTCCCCACCTCCAGGCCATCGGTGATGGGGGGGCCGATCAGGATCCGGAATTCCGCACCCGCCTCGGCTATCCCCGGGACCGGGCCCCTTGCCGGTCCACGTGGCACTATTGCCTGGAGAAAGTGCACTGCGCAGCTCTGGAAGCGCAAATCCTGGCCTGGGTGGCCGCGGTCGAGGCCCAACTTCAGGAGCGCGACCCCCTGCGGACCGAGACGGCCCTGGCTGTGGACGGCAAAGACCTGCGTGGGGCGAAAAAAACGGGCGAGGAAGTCACCCCTATGGTGACGGCGTGGGGCCACCGGCTGGGGCTGACGGCCGGCGCCGCGGAGGTGGATGACGGCCATGAGATCGCGGCCGTGCAGGCGCTCCTGGCCCAGGTGGTGGTGGAAGGCAAGGTGGTGACCCTGGACGCGCTGCACACCCAGCGGCAGACGGCGCAGCAGCTCGGGGACGCAGGCGGGGACTACCTGATGACCGTGAAGGGCAACCAACCGAAGTTGCTGGCCGCGGTGGAGGACTGCTTCGCAGCCCACCGGGCACCCGCCCAGGATCGGGCCAGCGCGGAGGAAGCGGACACCGGGCACGGGCGGAGCGAGCACCGCTGGCTGCTGGCGGTGAGCTTGTCGGCGGACAGTGCGCCCGCGTTACAAGAATGGCCCCATGCGCGGCAGGTGTTTGTGGTGCGGCGGCGGGTGTGGCGCCCCAAGAAGCAGGACTGGCGGGAAGAAGTGGCGTTCGGGATTACCAGCCTCGACCGGGAACAGGCGGGACCGGCGGAGCTCCTGCGGCGCAACCGGGGGCATTGGCAGATCGAGAACCGGAGTCACTGGGTACGGGATGTGACGTTCCGCGAAGATGCGGGCCTGGTCCGGACGGGGAAGAGCGCGCAGACCCTGGCGCTGTGTCGGACCGTGGTCCTCAGCCGGCTGCGTTTGGAAGGGATCACCAATATCGCCCGGGAACTCCAGCGGCTGGCCGCGAAGCCGCTTGAGTCGCTGCGCTTGCTGGGCATCCCCGACAATTGAATCGCCCTGCCCGGGACCCGGAGAAGCGCCCGCGCCGCTGGGTGGTCGGACGCACCCACCATTGACTCCATCAGTGGCGCCACGTCGTTCTCCGCTGGCAT
>SYMT01000276.1 GCA_005805375.1 Actinomycetota bacterium | reverse complement strand
GGTGATCCCCGGATTTTCGCTCCGAGTGGCGGACGCCCTCGCTGAGTAGCGGCGCCGTTCGCTCCTATCTCTACAACAGGAGGACAGACCATGCTACTCGATACTCCATCCCGAGAGCGATCCACCGTGCGCCTCCGGCGGCGGTGGACGGTAGCGGATCTGGCGGCGCTGCCGGATGAGCTGCCGTCCGGCCCGGTGTGCTACGAACTGGACAACGGAGAACTTGTCACGATGTCGCCGCCGGGTTATGTACACGGGGTCATCGAGTTGACCCTCGGGACGCATCTGAAGATCCAGGGGGAATGGCGCGGCTTCGGCAAGGCGTGCAGCGGAGAAGTGGGCATCATCCTGTGGCGCAACCCGGATCGGGTGGTCGGCGCCGATGCGGCGTTTGTGGCGACCGCTCACCTCCCGGTTCGCCGTTCCCCGGAGGGATACCTGGAGACCATTCCCGACCTGGTGGTGGAGGTGATGAGCCCGAACGATACCCGTCCGGAGGAACAGCGGAAAGTGGACGACTACCTGCGCGCCGGAGTGCGGGTAGTCTGGGTGGTGGATCCGGCGCGGCGCACCCTCGCGATCCATCGCCCCGGGCAGGCGGTCGAGACGTTGGGGGAGGCGGATACGCTCACCGTGCCGGAGGTGATCCCCGGATTTTTGCTCCGAGTGGAGGACGCACTCGCTGAGTAGCGATGGGTGGCGCGGTAGAACTGCATCGCAGCGTCCATCGGTTCGGCGTAACCCGAGGCGCATGCCCGCCGTCCAAGCACTGGTTGGGGACGAGTGAAGGCCGGAAGACGGCGCCGAACAGTTCGGTGGGAGGGAAGCAGGCAATGGTGCGTCGAGTCATCGCGGCGGGAGCGATTGTGGTCGCGCTGGGAGTGGGGTGGCGGGCGCAGGCAGCCTGCTGCTATTTCAGCGCCCTGGGGTCCGACGTGACCCAGCCCGCGCAGAAGGCGTGGATCTCCTGGGACCCCCAGGAAGAGATCGAAAGCTGGGTGGTGCAGCCGAAGTTCGCGGGCAACGCGGCGGACTTCGGGATGGTCATCCCCACCCCCTCTCGCCCCCGGCTGAACGAGGCGCCGCGCGACTTCTTCACCGAACTCGCGGTCTATACCATCCTCAAGCCGATGCCGCTCAACAAGTACAAGCAGGTCCGCTTCCGCATGATGGCGCCTGCCTCTGCGGCGAACGGCGACGCCGCGCGGAAATCCACGGTGCGGGTGCTGGAAGCAGGGGTGGTGGGCTCGCTGGACTACAAGATCGTCACTGCCGAGCGCGCCGCCGACCTGTATGCCTGGCTGAAAGAGAACCGCTATTCCTACTCCGGGGACGAGGCCACCCTCCAGCACTACATCACGAAGAAGTGGTTCTTCACGGTGATGCGCATTGACCCGAAGCAGATGAAGCGCGGCGGCGACGGCAAGTACCTGGGCGAGGTGACTCCCACCCGTTTCACCTTCAGCAGTCGCACCCTGGTCTATCCGCTGCGGATCACCCAGATCAGCGTGCCGGACCAGACCGAGGCCCTCTTCTACGTGCAGGCGCCGTTCAAAGTGGATCTCCCCGGCCCGTTCTCCTACCAGTACTCCTGGATCCCGATGTTTCGCCAGGCGCTGAGCTTCGCGGTGCCGGAGAAGATCACACCCGCCGAGAAGAAGTGGATGCAGGTGGCGGACACGCGCCTGCCCGAGTTGACCAGCTACATGCAGTCCCGCTCCGAGCAAGCGCCCGGCTGGCAGCCGAGCCGCCTGGAATGGGCCCGCAAGCTGACGGCACAGGACCTGGGCGTGCTGGACGGCACGGTGAAGTACGACCGGGACGCGGACCCGAACGCGATCAAGAAGCTGGTGCAACTGCGGGGCTTCCTCCGCCAGGGACAATGGGTCACCAAGTTCCGCCGCACCTTCCGTCGCAGCGAGATGAGCACCGACCTCGAGTTCGTCCGTGCCCGTGTGGCGGGTGACCTGCCGGACGAGATGGAATACATCTATATCCTGCCGACCTCGCCTCCGTGAGCGGAGTGGAAGCGAACGGGGTTGGGGGCACGGGGTTGATGTGAGTTCTGGGAGGTTATTGCGGTGTGCTTCTCGCGGATGATCGCGGCTCGGCGCTGCAAGGCGTCCTGGCGCTGCGCCAGAGAAGACACGTTGCGCTGATAGGCGCAGCCGGCAGCCCGCAGACGGACGGCGAGTGGGGCGGCAGAGAGGCGCACGTCATGTTGTGTGGCCAACCAGCCGGCAAGCTGCGCCGCGGTCCAGGTGCGCCCGCCCTGGGCCAGGAGGGCCCGGGCGGCGGCCAAGTGGACGGCGGTGAGGGTGAGGGTGCCCCGTGCGGGGCAGGTCGCGCAGGCCCGCAAGGCCGTGGGCGCGATAGCGGCCCATCCACCGGCGCACACACCTGGGGCTGACTCTCAAGTGGGTGGCGATGGTCTGCACCGAGTGCCCGGCGGCGGAGCCTCTCCAGCCGCTGGGCCTCGCGGACTGAATGCCGATGCGCCGCAGCGTACCGGTGCCACTGCTTCCGTTCCGCTTCCGTCCACTCCAGGCGCAGCGTCTTTGTCTCTCTTTTTAGGATTCCTATCCATTCATAGCACATCCCATTACTACGACGCTGACCCTACGAACCCTACGAGAACCCTATGCCCTCACTTCTCTTCGCTCACTCCTCGGCCGAGGGGTTCCAGGCTGATTCCGACCTGCACCGCGCTGTCCGGTCGGCGATGGTCGAACGCGGAGAGGCCGAGCCGCAGCGCCCGCCCGGGGTGTTCCCACCGCACCGATGTGCCCGGGATGCGCGGTGCCGGCGTGCCGTCGGGGAGTTGCAGCCCCGCCGTGAGGTCCACGGTGCGGCGGTGCTGCCAGCCCGCTTCCGCCAGGCGCTTGCGGTAGAACTGCACCACCGTGTCGGCCGACCCGCGACGCACGCTGAAGGCGATGGAGACATGGCCTCCGGCCAGTTCTTGCGTTACATAGCTGAAGGCGCCGGGAAAGGCGGGGAGGCCGTAGTCCGGTGGCTCCTTCTTGACCAGGCGGAATTCTCTGCCCTCCGTGTCAAGGCCCGGCGCGTCCCCCGCCGGGAGGCTCGGAGGCGTGAGCAGAGGCGCCAGCAATGCGATCCCACTCCCGAGCAGCAGCAAGGCGGCAACTCCGGCGCCGGGCACGAGCCACCGGGCGCGGGATGAGCTCCCGGCAGAGGCGACGCGCTTAGTCATCGAGTGTACCTCGCCAAGGAGGAGTGAGAAACGAGTGGTTCCGGCACTCTCTTCTCACTCCTCTCCACTCTGTCCTCCCCCGAGAACGCCGACCCCGGCTCGTTTCGTCAGAGAGTTGACCCCGATGCGAGTGTACCACAAAATACGGGTTGACGCGCGGTTCGCCCTGCGCGATACTAATGCACCATGATCCGATCCGCAGACGAGATTCGACACCGAGGCGTAGTATCGCGTCGTCGTGGGCGTTCCCGCTTCTCCGTCATGGAGAGGACGCCCGTGCTGTCGCATTGAGCGCAGAAGCAGGATCCCGGTTTCCCCGGCCAGCAAGACGGAGCGTCCGCTCCGTCTTTTTTCGTTTCAGGAGAGCAGCATGAGCGCCCCAGAGCAGTGGTCCGCCCGGCAGGTCATGGAGACCTACCACCAGTCCGTTCAGACGACATACGGCCGCACGCCGCTGGTCTTCGTGCGGGGCCGCGGCGCGCGTCTGTGGGATGCCGATGGGAAAGAGTACCTCGACTGGGTCTCCGGCGGGCGGGCCGGGAATGCGCTCGGCCATTGTCACCCGGACGTGGTGGCGGCACTGAAGACCCAACTCGACACTCTGACCTTCGTCTCAAACGATTTCTACCACCCCTGGGGCGCACGACTCGGACAGCTCCTGGCCGAGCAGACCGGGGGGAGGAAGGCGTTCTTTTGCAACTCCGGAGCGGAAACTACCGAAACGGCGCTGAAGCTGGCCCGGAAATGGGGCTACAACCGGCGCGGCGCCGCCTGCCACGAGATCATCACCTTCGACCGGTCCTTCCACGGCCGCACCTTCGGCGCGCTGAGCGCCACCGGGCAAACGAAGTTCCACAAGGGCTTTGAGCCGATGGTGCCCGGCTTCCATTACCTCCCGTGGGGTGATCTGGACGCGCTGGAGGCCGCTGTGGGACCGCAGACGTGCGGCGTTTTCCTGGAGCCGGTACAGGGCGAAGCGGGCACCTACCCGGCCGAGCCCGCGTTCATGCAGGGGATCGAGCGGATCTGCCGCGAGAAAGAGATCCTCTTCATGGTGGATGAGGTGCAGACCGGATTCGGACGCACGGGACGGTTCTGGGCGTACGAGCATTACGGAGTCGAGCCGGATGTCGTGACGCTGGCGAAGGCGCTGGGCGGTGGGCTGGCCATCGGCGCGTGCCTGGCAAAGCCGGACTGCTGCGCGCTCGTACCGGGCGATCACGGGTGCACGTTCGGCGGCAATCCGCTGGCGACAGCGGCGGGCTGCGCGGCGATCGAAGCGCTGGATCGGCACGCGCTGATCGCAAATGCCGCCGCGCAGGGAGAGTATCTCCTCGGCAAGTTCCGCGAGTGGCAGGCACGGTGGCCGGTCATCTCCGACGTCCGCGGCCTGGGACTGATGCTGGCCATTGAGTTCAGCGGCGCGCAGGGTAAGACTGCCCTCGCCACCTGTCTGGACCAGGGCCTCATCATCCACGGTGTCGGAGACAGTATCCTCCGCATCCTGCCTCCGGTCATCCTCACGCGGGCCGAGGCGGATGAAGGCCTGCGCCTCCTCGAAGCGGCCATCGCCGGCGCGGTGGCATAGCTCCGCCGGGGTGATGGCGGAGCAGCGAAAGGGACATTGCTCATGTGGCAGCGCTTCACGGAACGGGCCCGCCGGGCCGTCTTCTTCGCCCAGGAGGAAGCGGCCCGTCTCGGCTCCACGAACGTCGGACCGGAACATCTGCTGCTGGGCCTGACTCGCGAGCCGGACTCGGTCGCCGGGAAGGTCCTCGTGGTCCTGGGGGTGCGGCCCGTCGCAGTGCGGGCAACGCTCGAACGCCGTGTCGTGCGGGAAGGCGGCAACGTGGGCAATGAGATGCAACTCACCAGCGCCGGCAGGCACGTGATTGACCGGGCATACTACGAGGCCCGGAAAC
Source organism: Actinomycetota bacterium (assembly GCA_005805375.1). GTDB lineage: Bacteria > Armatimonadota > SYMT01 > SYMT01 > SYMT01 > SYMT01. The sequence continues at coordinate 1,244 of SYMT01000276.1, read as the reverse complement.
TGAACCACGAGTACATCGGCACGGAGCACCTGCTGCTGGGATTGATGCACGAGCGCGAATCGGTCGCTGCGCAGGTGCTGTCCGAATTCGGCGTGGACCTGGAGCAAACTCGCGCGGCAGTATCGCGGCTGTCCGCTGCATCGCTCGAGGCGGGAAGCGACACAGGGAGAGGACCGGATTTGACACCAGACAGGGCGGAGGCCGGCGGGACGCCGGCGTTCCCGGGGGACGGCGGGCTTCCCCGCCGGAGACGGGGCGGTCGATCGGCTGTGCAGGCGCTGGGTGAACTGCACGAGACGATTCGCCGGAGTTCCGGACGCCCGGATCAACTCGACGATGCCGCCGCACGTGACCTGACCGCGCTCCTGTGGCGGGTCTCTCACGAGGGCATCTCTGCGGCAGGCCCCGGTCTGACACCGGCGGAGATCGCCGGAACAGCGGCCATCGCGGCTCGTCTTGCCTGCGCCGGCCTGACGGACCTGCGCGGGATCTGCGATCTGAATGTGACCCGGGCATGGGCGCTGCTGAGCCTGGCCCGGATTCTCAAGCAGACGCTGGCGCTGGATCCGCAGGCCCACGAACGCATTCTGCCGCGCCGCACGCTGGCGATGCTGTTCGAGAAGCCCTCGCTCCGCACGCGGGTCAGCTTCGAGGCGGGTCTCTCCCAGATGGGGGGATACGCCATCCACCTCCCACCCGGGGAGATCGCGATGGGGTTACGGGAACCGGTGAAGGATGTGGCCCGCGTGCTGTCCGGCATGGTGGACGGGATCCTCGCCCGCGTCTTCGCACACGCCACGGTGCTGGAACTCGCCGAATACTCCTCGGTACCGGTGATCAACGGGCTCTGCGACCGGGAGCATCCGTGCCAGGCCCTGGCGGACCTGCTCACCCTCTGGGAGCAGCGCGGCCGCATCTCCGGGCAGGTGATCGCCTATGTCGGAGACGGAAACAATACCGCCCACTCCCTGCTCTGGCTGGCTGCCAGGCTCGGAGCGGTGGTGCGTGTGGCCTCGCCGGAAGGCTACGAGCCGCTGCCGGAGATCGTGGCGGCGGCGCAGGCGGACGGGGCGGCAACGGGAGGCAGCGTCCAGGTCCTGCGGGACCCCCACGAGGCGTGCCGGGGCGCGGATGTAGTGTACACCGATACCTGGGCGAGCATGGGCCAGGAAGCGGAAGCGGAAGCGCGCGCAGCAGCGTTCCGGCCCTACCAGGTGAACGCGGACCTGACGGCAGCCGCCAGG
>SYMT01000275.1 GCA_005805375.1 Actinomycetota bacterium | reverse complement strand
CCCGGCCCGCCCCCGATCTTTGACACGAGACCCTCCGGGGGCGGTACCAACACGGCGCCCGCAAGCGGGGTTGTGGGACTCCGCATCCGGTGGCTGTACCAACACGGCGCCCGCAAGCGGAGTTGCGGGACTCCACATCCGGTGGCGGTGGGCCATCTGCACAGGAAAATTCCGGCAACCCCGGCGCTTGCAATGCATCCCAATATTCCAGGGTCGCTTGATCCCTGACCAGTGACGGGAGGACGATGGGATGCCTGTGTTCTGTGCGGAAGCGCAGCGGCTCGGAAAGCTGCGGCGGCGCTCGCTGCTGGAAGTCGGCGCGACTGGGGCGTTGGGACTCACGCTCACCGATTTCCTGGGCCTGCGCGCCGCCGGTGCGACGACATCGGAGGAGCGCTCGTGCATTGTCCTCTGGCTCACCGGCGGGCCGAGCCAGATTGAGACGTTCGACCCGAAGCCCGACGCCCCCGCCGAAATTCGCGGCAGTTTCAAGCCGATCGAAACGAATGTGTCCGGCATCCGCGTCTGCGAGCTGTGGCCGAAACTTGCCCGCCATGCAGACAAGTACGCCCTGCTGCGCTCGGTGCATCACGGGCTCGACGACCACGCCCGCGGTATGTGCTGGCTCCTGGCGGGGCGATTGCACGACGCGGTGCAATACCCGACTATGGGATCGGTGGTTGTGCGGCTGAAACGTCCGCTCTCCCCCCTTCCGCAGTTCGTCACGGTCCCGCGTCTTAACTTGATCGCGGGGGTCCCCGAAGTCGAGCACAGCCAAACCGCGGGCGATCTCGGGGCTGCCTGGAACCCGGTGGTTCCCGACGGCGTCCCGGGCGCGCCGGGGGTCGGGATTCGCGACCTGTCCCTGCCCCAGGGTGTCTCCCCTGTGCGGTTCGAGCGCCGCACCTCGCTGCTCGACCGGCTCGACATGCCGGAGGCCCGCGACGGCGGTGCGCGATCCGGCCGGCGGGAGCTGGGCGCAGTCTACCAGCGGGCGTTCGAGTTGCTCGGCTCGGATCGCGTACAGCAGGCGTTCGACCTGGATCGCGAGCCTGCCGCCCTGCGTGACCGGTATGGCCGCCACGGGTTCGGTCAGGGGGCGCTGCTGTCTCGGCGCTTGGTGGAGCGCGGTGTGCGGTTCGTCACGGTAAACTGGCCAACCTACTACTCCTGGGACTCGCACAACGCAGCGGAGAACGGCATGCGGAGGCTGGCGCCGATTGCGGATCAGGCTACGGCCGCGCTGTTTGAAGATTTGCACCAGCGCGGCCTCCTGGAGCGGACCGTGGTGCTCCTGATGGGCGAGTTCGGACGCACCCCGCGGTTCAATAAGGACGGGGGACGGGATCACTGGATCCACGTCTTCTCGGTGCTCATGGGCGGCGGCGGAATCCGCGGCGGGCAGGTGGTGGGAAGCAGTACGGGCGACGGCTACCCCGACGAGCGGCCGATCCACGCGCAGGAGGTGGTGGCCAGTGCCTATCGCGCTCTGGGAGTGGATCTTGAGGCGGAGATGCACACCGTAGGCGGGCGGCCATTCCAGGTGCTCCCGGGCGCCTCCCCCATCCGCGAACTCTTCTGACGGCACCCGATGGCACGCGCGTTTTCGCACTGCTCCTTTTGCGGCGCCGCATTCCCGGAGGACGCCGGCTGGCCCCGGACCTGCGCCGCGTGCGGGCGCACTACTTATCGCAATCCGATCCCGGTGGCTGTGGTTTTGCTGCCGGTGGACGGAGGCCTGCTCACGATTCGCCGGACCATTGACCCCGGCCGGGGCAAACTTGCACTGCCCGGCGGCTTCATCAACTTCGGGGAATCCTGGCAGGCAGCGGGTGCGCGAGAACTGCAAGAGGAGACCGGCATTCACATCGAGCCCGGCGAGTTGGAGGTGTTTCGCGTCCTGAGCGCGCCGGATGGCGCCCTGCTGCTGTTCGCGCAGGCGCAGGCACGCGACACGACTGCCCTGGGGGAGTTCGCTGGCTCGGACGAGACCTCCGAGAGGGTTGTTCTCCGCGGACCGGAAGAGCTGGCCTTCCCCCTCCACACGCAGGTGGTAGAGGAGTATTTCGCCGGTCGGCGCAAGTAATCTCCCTGGAGATCGGGAGAAATTGAGAGGACCCACTATGTCGCGCTGGAACCGCCGTACCGTACTCAGCGGCGCCGGATCATCACTGGTTGCGGGAGCCGCGGGGCTCCCGGGACTGCTGGAAGCTACGCCCGCGCAGGCGCAGGGACGGGACACCGGGCCGCCGTTCCGGCTCGGCACGGTTACCTACAATGTGCCGAAGGACTGGGACCTCCCGACGCTGTGCAAGCTGCTGCCGCAGGCGGGCATTCGCGGGGTGGAGCTGCGCACCACCCACGCCCACGGGGTGGAACCCACGCTGTCTTCGTCGCAGCGGGCCGAGGTGAAACAGCGGGCAGCCGATGCGGGGTTGACCCTCTGGGGGCTCGGCACCGTCTGTGAGTTCCATAGCCCCGACGCCGCCGTGGTGCGCAAACACGTTGAGACCTGCCGGGAGTTCGTCAAGCTGGCACAGGATCTCGGGGTGCGGGGCGTGAAGGTCCGCCCGAACGGCCTCCCGAAGGACGTGCCGGCGCCGAAGACGCTGGAACAGATCGGGCTCGCTCTCCGGGAGTGCGGCAAAACAGCAGCCGACCACGGCGTGGAAATCTGGGTCGAGGTCCACGGTGCGGGAACGCAGGAACCGGGCAATCTCCGGGCCATCATGGATCACTGCGGGCACCCGGCAGTCGGCGCGAACTGGAACAGCAACCCCACCGATGTGAAGGACGGCTCGATCCGTGCCGCGTTCGAGTTGCTGCGTCCGTTCCTCAAGAGCTGCCACATCAACAATCTCTGGAGCGAATACCCGTACCGGGAACTGTTCCGGTTGCTCCGTGAGTCGCACTATGATCGCTGGACGCTCTGTGAGGTCGGCACGCCGTGTCGCCCCGAAGACGGTGTTCTGTTTTTTCAGGCGTATCACGGCCTGTGGCGGGAACTTTGCCGGGGGTAGCCGCCGCTACCCCTTCCAGTCCTCCGGCAGGTGCAGCGCCCAGACTTCGCTGTTGAGCGGCTGGGCGTGCCCACCGGCCACCCAGATCCGGTCGTGCAGCACGTAGGTGGAGTGCTCGTGCCGCTCCTTCCAGCACTGCGACGTGTGAAGCTCCTTCCACTCCCGGCCGTCGCGAGAGTACCACACGTCGCCCCAGTTTTGCGACGGATGGTTCGACCAGCCGCCGAGCACCCAGAGGTGATCGCGGTAAACCACCGCCGAGAACCAGATGCGAGGCGACCACGGAGCGGCGTCGGTGACACACTCCCAGTGCGCACCGTCGGATGACCGCCAGACGTCGTTCCGTGCTTCGTAGTCGGGTACGTAGCTCCCGCCTCCCAGCACCCAGAGCGACCCGTCGTGAACCACCGCCTGGTGGTAGGCGCGCGGAGACCAGGGGGCGGCGGCGCACTCCTGCGTCCATGTGCAACCGTCCGCGGACGACCAGACGTCATTTTTGAGACTGGACACGTCCCCGAAGTAGTAGTTTTCCGTCCCGCCCAGAATCCACAGCCGGTCGCGGAACACTGCCGCACCGGCCGAAATGCGCGGCGTCCATCCCGGCGCGGCCGTGGCGAGCTGCCAGTGTGCGCCGTCTGCCGACGACCAAACTTCACTGGTGGAACCGTGCCCCGCGAGGCGGCCGTTGTACCAACCGCCGAGGAACCACATGCGATCCCGGAACACGGCGGTCATCGGGAGGTCGCTGTACTTCCACGGCGCGTCGGCCGTCACACAGGTCCAGGAAGCGCCGTCCGGAGAGCTCCACACGTCGCGGGGTGGTGCGGAGAAGGAGTCGAACCAGCCGCCCATGATCCAGAGGCGGTCCCGGAACGCAACTTCGCCGCTCGAGTCGCGCGGCTGCCAGGGAGCTGCGGGGGTGATGCAGGTCCAATCGGGTCGGGGAGTGGTCATACCAAGAATAGTCGGACCGTGTGCGAAGGCAGCCGGTGCGCCGGGACCCATCATGTATGTGGACCGGCTGCCGAGGCAGCCGGTCCGACGGGACGCCCTATTGAGTATTTATGGGCGGGCGCCCGTTAGGGATCCGGGGTCTGATTCAGGTCTCCCCAGAGCACGGTGTCTCCCCAGAGCACGGAGTCTCCCCAGAGCACGGAGTCTCCCCAGAGCACCGTGTCCGCCGTGACCCCATCGGTGGTGCACGGCACTCCCGAGCCCCAACCGGGAGACGCGCTCCACAGGGCGCCGGCGCCGTAGAGGGCGTAGCGGGTGTCAATTGCGGACTGACCCGTGTAGCGGTTGCCGCTGTGGTAGATGTGCTGCGCCGTCTCGACCGCCTCGCCGCCGATGTAGGTAACCGCGGGCGGCAGGTCGAACAGCCACACCGAGCCCACGGCGGCGGTTCCATCCAACGCGCCGACTACTCCCGCCGCTGCCGCTACGTTCAGGCTGCCCGCGCCCTGGGTCAGGGCGGAGATGCCGGCAGTCAACGGCGCGCCGGACGCATTCTGCAGGTTCAAGCGCTCCGCCGAGTACATCAGGGCCGCTTTGAGTGCATTCGGAGGGAGATTCGGATTCATCTGGATCAGCAGCGCCAGAGCTCCCGCAACCTGTGGCGCGCCCATGCTCGTCCCGGAGAGCGAGAAGTAGGAAGCGCCGTTGTCGGCCGTCACTCGGTACTGCGGGAACGTCGTGTCCAGGTAGCTTCCTACCACACGCAGGGATGCGATGCGGTTCCCCGGCGCCAGCAGGTCCGGCTTGAGCTGCTGATCTACGTTCGTGGGACCCCGGCTGCTGAAGGTGCAGACCAGATCGTCGCTCCGGGCCACGGTGCCGCGGGTGTTCAACGCACCCACGGTGATGGCCGACGGCTCGATCGCCGGTGTGGAGATTCCGCCGTACCGCGTGTTGCCCTGCGGGTCCTTCCCCTTGTTACCTGCTGAGCAAACCACTGCGATGCCGTTGGCCACACACTGGCGCACTGCGTTGCACAGCGGGTCAGTCTGGTAGCTCTCCATCGCATCATGCCCCAGAGAGAGATTGACGATGCGGATGGCGTAGGTGTCACGATTCTCGACGCACCAGGCGAGTGCGTCAATCACGTCGCCCACGTTCCCGCGTCCCGTCCGATCCAAGACCTTGATGCTGATCAGGGGGGCGTCCGGCGCCATCCCAGAGGACTGTCCGTTCGATTGCACCCCGTTGCCGGCGATGATGCCGGCCACATGCGTGCCGTGCCCGTTGTCGTCGTAGGCGGTGGTCAGGCCCCCCACGTAGTCGCGGAAGTGCACGACCCGGCTGTTCCCACCATCCGCGCTCTGCAGGTCCGGATCGGCAGCGTTCACGCCGGTGTCAATCACAGCGATGCCGACGCCAGCCCCCCGGATGAGGAAGGAACTCCCGGTCTCGGGGCCAGAGGAACCAGCAGTGGTGGAGTTGAGGCCCGCAGCCGGCCGGCCGATGCCCCCGGAATCAGGCGCCCCTCCCCAGAGCTGGCTCGCTCCGGTCGCATCCGAATACGGATCGGAGTTCAGGCGAATCTGCCTGTCCGGCGAGCTCCACACCACGGTGCTCAGGCCACCGAGCTTGAGCAGCGAGGAGTACGGCACCCGCAGTGCGGCGCCCCGCACCAGACTGAGGCGCTTGCGCACCGTGCCCCCCAGGGACTTGGCCACCTTGTAGGGATCCACCGTCGTACTGGTGAAACGCACCACTACGGACTTCATGGTGGAACTGGCCGAGTAGTCCTGTGCCTGCTTCAGCAGGTCCGAAGACAGCTTGAACGTCACTGCTTCTGCGGGCGATCCGGCAGGCGTGCCGGTTCCCGCAAGAGTGAGGGCGGCCGCGAGGGCCGCCAGGATGCAGGATGTGTGTAGTTACTTCATATCAGTTGCAGTTTGTCCCATCGGGGCCGCCGATTTGGTCGCCACGCAGCGCTGTTCGGCTGACATCGCCCCAGAGCGCCTGATCGCCCCACAGGGCCTGATTTGCGAAGAGGGCGAGGTCGCCCCAGAGCGCTTGATCGCCCCACAGAGCCTGATCACCCCAGAGGGCCTGATCGCCCCAGAGGGCCTGATCGCCCCAGAGGGCCTGATCGCCCCAGAGGGCCTGCGCTCCGTTTACGCAAAGCGTGCCGCTGTGGATGCTGATGGTGGGAGAGAGGGCGGGGCCTGCCGGTCGGCCTCCGCAGCGGAGGGCGGCCGGAATGTCCAGGTAGCCCGCACCCCGGCTGAACAGATCCGGCGTACAGCCGGCTGTCTGCCACACCTTGCGTGCTGATCGCATGAGACGCGCTTTGAGGTCGCTCGGTGTGAGCGAAGGATCCTGCTGCAGGAGAAGCGCGGCCGCGCCGCTCGCGAAGCCGGCGGCCATGCTGGTACCGGAGAGGACATAGTAATCGGTATATTTTCCGGAACCCCGGTTGTAGTAGAATGCACTGTCCACCCGGTTTCCCGGCCCGAGCGCGACATCCAACCTGGAATGCCACGGACGAATCGTCGCGATGCGATTCCCGGGAGCGATCAAGTCCGGCTTGAGCACCAGGTCACCGCGGGTCGGGCCACGGGACGAGTAGCTCGCCACCTGATCGTCTCCGGGGTCCGCGCTTTGCAGCGTGTTCGCTGCACCCACGGTGAGGACAAAGGGATCATTTGCAGGGCTGTTAATGGTTCCGTACGCAACCCGCCCGTCATTCACCTCCGGATTCACGCGACCCCGATTGCCTGCGGCGCAAACCACCAGGATCCCCGCCTGCGACACACGTTCCACAGCACGGCACAGAGGATCGGTGCGGTAGCTCTCATAGGGCGGGTGCCCCAACGAGAGGTTGACCACCCGGAGGTTGTATTTTTCCCGATGCCCGATGCACCAGTCGAGGGCCGCGAGCACACCCCCGACGGTCCCGACACCGTTGTCATCCAGCACTCGGAGGTCCAGCAGATGCGCCTCGGTCGCGACCCCATAGAAGGAGCGCGTGTTGTAGAGGCCGCTGCCGGAAGGAGTGGAAGACTGTGCGGCGTTTCCCGCAATGACCCCCGCCACCGCCGTCCCATGCCCGCAGGGATCACCCTGACGCCCGCGCCCAGTCTGGCGGGTGTAGTCCACCGATACCAGGATCCGACTGGCAGAGTCGGAAGCGGTGCGTCGCAGATCCCAGGAGTTGTAGATGCCGCTGTCCACGACGGCGACTCCGATCCCACGTCCAGTCAGCCCGTACTGCACACGAGCCACATCGCCCCCGACCGCCGGCGTGGCGTCGTCCATCGTCCGCTGTACGCCCAGATCCGGGCTTACGTGCGCGACACCCGGAAGCGCCCGAAGCGCGGGTTGTGCTGCAGAGGGCAACTCCACTGCGGCCATCGCCAGATTCGGCAAGCGCCGCCGGACGGTCGCGCCGATCTGCGCGAGTCCAACCAGGGCGCTGGATTCTTCACCGGGGGCAAACTGCACGATGGCAGTTGTCCGATCACCGGTACTGCCGACGCTGCTCACCGCACCCGCGAGCCGCGATCGGGAGGGATGATCCACCCCGGCATCCGTGGTGCTGAGCGCGGTGAGCGCCAGCGCGGAAGCCACGGCGCCGAGTACCGCTCCGCATGTGGCCCGCATTGAACTGTGTTGTCTCCTCACTCCAGACCTCCTGGTGACCCTGGTGACAAAACGTCCTGCGGAAGATGGGGCAGGTAGCCAGTGGTCGGACCTCGTCTGCACAATGCTACGACCTATGGCGTGTGCTCCGCTATCGGTCGGAGGGATGAAACCCCAGTGGCCAGTTGGACATTTCGGATGAACCGTTCGGTGAATGACGTCGACCCCGGCTCCGTCTTCGCTGCCCGAACCGGCTACAACTTCGTGTGAGCCACGGAAATCCGGTGATACAAGTGCCCATTCAGAACCGAGCGGACGTCGCAGCGCGGGTGCGGCAGGCAATCCGCTGCCTTGCCGGCGCACTTATGGTGGGGGGAATCGCAATGCACACAGCTTCGGGGAAAGCCTCCAGGCTGACGGCGCCGAAGGATGTCTTCGTGTTCGCCGGACAGTCGAACATGGCAGGCGCCGACTCGGTCATCCCCAATCCGCCCGGATTCGTCTCGACCGAGGCGGACCGCCGGACCCTGTTCACCGGAGCGCCGGTACTCGAAGGGTCCCGTTCTCCCGACTACTGCCCCTGGGGGGAGATGCGCGGGCATCGCGCCACCAACCCGCGCTACGGGGAGGCGCCGGTGCATGGCCCCGAAGTCGGCTTCGCGCGCCGGCTGCATGAAAAGGGAGTGCGGGACATTGCCATCGTGGCGTCCTGGGCCAACTTCGGCCGCGACGCGACGGAGTGGCCGTGGCGAGACGGCGGCGAACTGCACCGGCCCTGGCTCGCGTTCGTAGACGCGCGACTGGCGGAACTCCGTGACCGGGGCTTCACGCCGCGGGTGCGCGGCTTCGTGTGGCATCAGGGCATTGACGACGCGATCCACGGGAAACTGGCGCCGCACTACGAGGCGCATCTCACCGCCCTGATTGCCGCCTTGCGGCGGCGTTTCGATGCCCCCGAAGCGCCGTTCGTCCTGGCACGCAGTGTGAACTCGCCGATTGCGCGGCGCATCACCGGGGCGGGCGCCGACGATCCGATGGCTGTGGTGCGCCGGGCCCAGGTCGCGGTCGGCGAGCAAGGCGTCCGTACCGCCTGGGTGGATGTGGACGATTTGCCGAATGTGGTGCAGCACCACTTCAGCGCCGCCAGCCAACTCGTCATCGGGCGACGGTTTGGGGACGCCTACCTCAAGTTCGCGGAGCGCTGACCCCTGGGTCCCGAAGAATCCATGCTACGCCTTTTCGCCTTCCTGCTCCCGTGTCTCGGCCTCTTGACAGCGGCCGCGTCTCTGCCCCACGACGGGGCGCCGCCGCTGTTGCACCAGCCGGACCTGCGCCCGCTCGCAGATCCCACCCGCCCAGTATCCGCCCTCACCCGCACCGGGTTCACCGTACAGTACTTCACCGTGACCCCGTGCGAATCGCGGGTGGAAGTTCGGGACGGGGAGTTCCCGCGCAGTGCGTACGGCTCGTTTCTCCTGGGGGATGCCCGCATCGTGGAAGGACCGCCCGGGAAACGCCAGTGGCATCGGGTCACGGTGGAGGGGCTGGCGCCCGGACGGCGGTGGTTCTACCGCGTATCGGCGCCCGGTGAGACGCCGTCCGCAGCGGACCGCCGGTGGGGCGCCGAGCCTCCCTGGCGCCGTGAGCAGGCCGTTTCTACGCTCTCACCCGCAGGCCGGAAAACCATCGTGCGGCTGCCGGTCAAGGTACTGCTCCTTCCAAACGTGTGGAATCTGGAATCTGCGTTCCGCGAACGGGGAGCCAAAGTTCCGGCGCCGCCGAGCATGAGCCGCGAGGACCTGGCCCTGATCCGCGAGCAATATGCGATCGCGGCGCGCTTTCTCTGGGTGAACAGCGGCATGCGACTCTGGGCCGACTTCCAGATCGGGGTAGATGATCGCCCGCAGCGCTGGGGACCCGAACCGGCGGGAGCGCCGCCGGAAGTGCGCAACCTCCCCTCCTGCCGGACCTATTCCGGGGAGGACTTTCGCGGACCGGGCGGCGGTGAATACACACTGGTGGACCCACGCCGGCTGCAGACGGAGCTGCGGGACCCGTTCCCGGAACATCGTCCCTATGCCTGTCAGATCGAGCAGGCGTTCCCGCGGCGCTGGAATCCCCGCAGCCGCCAGTGGGAGTTCTATGAGAGCGGCGGCGGGACCCTTGGGGCAGACCGGTATCCGGAGGGGTTCCCGGCCCGCTCCCAGTTTCTCGGCGGCAGCGACACCGCCTGGTTGGTCTGCCACGAGTTTCACCACCAACTCGAAGCGATCGGCGACCACTCCCTTTCCGGGCGGGAAGATGATCGGGTGGTGTTCAATCACCACTCTCCCCGGCGCCGGATCCTGCGTCCGGATGGGCGCGAAGAGCGGCAAGACTGGAACAGCGCCGGACGGCACGGGGAGCACTGGGACGGAATGGCGTACTGGGATCGCACCCTCACCGATATCCAGTGGCTCCGATTCCTCTTCGGCGATACGGTCTCCGTGACCGACGCAGACAACGACGGATTTCCGGACGACGACGCACGCCTGCCGTTGGACGAGCGCCGTTTCGGCAGCGACCCCACCCGGCGGCAGACCGACGGCAAACTGGATGATCTCTCCAAGGTGATGCTTTCGACCTGGGCGCCGCGCCCACTCCAACCCACCTGGACGCGCGCTCCGTTCCAGGCCCGGTCCCCCAGACCCCGCGATCCGGACTCCGACGGCGACGGGCTGCCCGACACCGAGGACCCCGCCCCGCTCGTTGCCTCACCCCCCCTCATTCCCCCACTCACCTTTCCCCCGGCCGGCGATGCGACCGGCTGGGAGGCTTTGCCGGGCGCGGGGGAACTCCAGGTCGGCGGAACTCGTGTACTGTTTCGGCATGCGGCCAACGTCGGCGCGTACGCCGGCCTCCTGACCGTACGTGGACCCTGGCGGCGGGTATACGTCACGCTGGATGGCGAAGGCATGGGCTTCTTCTCAGGCAAGGGGGTGCTCGCCTTCGAGGCGACGCGGAGCGCAGATCGAGGAACGGTCTCCGTGCGTGCGCTGGAGGCGCCGTTTGCAGCGCCGTTTCGTCCGGGGGCAGCATCCGGAGCGGGGCTGCGCCTCACCGCAGATCGCGCTCCCGACGGTGCAGATCGCCTCGGGTTTGCGGTGCCGAACGGTGGGGATGGGCCCTGGCATTGGGATCGGGGAGGGCGAGAAGTCGGAGTTTGTGTGGAAGTCGTGCTGCCGGATGGCCAGGGATACTCCCTGTATGAGCCGTACCGGGCGTTCTACAGTCGAATGGTCGCTTCCGTGCCCGCGGGACCGGCAGAGCGAGACTAATCGCACCTCCCCCCCAACCTGGAGGGTAGCCGGACCCCACAGAAATGTGGGCTGGAGAACGAACCTGCGGCGGTCCCTGGTCGTCAGCAGGATGGAGCGTAGTAACCCGGCGCCGCGCGTTGTGGCCCGCCCGGCGGGCCCGGCGGGTGAGGTGATCCGTGCACTCGGACTGAGGGAGATTGTCTGCTGATGCGGCTACCGCAACGGGTATTGCTACTGGTAGACGGAGAGACCGCCCGCGCCACCCGACTGGCTCAGCGGTTGACTGCGTTGGATGTCGAGGTGGAGACTGCTGCGAATGGCGCCGAGGGACTTCTGAAGGCCCACGAACTGCAGCCGGACGTGGTGGTGGTCGCCGCGGACGTCCCAATTCTGGATGGGTGTCGGATGTTGGACGCTCTTCGCAGTCAGCCCCGCACTCATCACATCCCCGCCATCCTCATTCTCAACGGCGCTCGCCCGGACGAACTGGCTCGCGCCTGGGGATCGGGCGCTGATCTCTGTATCCCCGGTGGGCCCTGCGAAGCGGACCTGTGGGCCAGCCTCCACCGCGCACTCCAGACGACACACACCGTTCCGGCTGTGCAGGCCGAGCAGCGAGTGCCGACCCGAGAGTAGAATCAGGGAAAGCATCTGTTGGGATGGTTTTCCCGGTCTCGTCCGGACCGCATCAAGCGTCCGTCCCGGCTTGTGCGGTCCGGAGTTGTGGTCAATCACCTGTGATTTGACCGGTCGGAAGCGGGCGCCCTGTCCGTCGTCCGCGCCCGTCGCACAGCGATTCACAGACCTGCCGGCATCCGCTCCGATTTGGCTCGACACCCACCGCAACGAATGACCTGTCGCACCGGATACAGCACCCGAGCACGGCTTTCGCCCGCCAATGTCCGGGAAACTATCCGGATGGGGATGATACCATGCGCAGTAGAAATGCAGAGTAGACGGCGATCTTCAACGGCGGGATGGGCCCTGGCTGCGACCTGGGCTGTGGTTGTGGGGGGCTGCGGCAACCGCCCGGCGGCGGCGCCGGCGCTCCCTCCCCCGCAGCCGATTGTATCGGACGAGCAGGCGACCGAACGTTCGATTGCGTTTTTTGCTGCGAAGTTGAAGGAGGACCCCTTCAACTTCATCGCGTACAACAAGATTGCCGGGTTTCACCTGAAGCGCGTGCGTGAGACCGGCAACACCGAGTTTCTGACGAAGGCCCTCGACGCGGCGAGGGCGTCCCTGAAGCTTTTCCCGGCGGAAATGAACCTGGAAGGGCTGGGTGTCCTCGCGAGCGCGGAGTACGCCTCCCACAATTTCCGCGCGGCGCGGGACCACGCGCTGAAGTGGGTGCAGCTCCGGCCGAACGAGAGTGCGGCCTATGGGCTACTGGGCGATGCCTGTCTCGAACTGGGAGACTACGGCAAGGCAGAACAAGCCTACCGGGAAATGGAGCGAAATTCCGAGCGTGGCGCGGTAGGCATCCACTCTCGCCTGGCGCGGTGGCGCGAACTCAAGGGGGATCCGGACGGAGCACAGCAGCATCTGGCCCAGGCGCTTGCGCACGCCCTCAGCCTCGCGGCGCCTCCGCGGGAGACAGTCGCCTGGTGCCGCTGGCAGACGGGTGAGCTGGCTTTTCTCCGGGGCGACTATTCCGCGGCCGAACAGCATCAACGCGATGTGCTCACGGTCTACCCGGACTATTACCGGGGGATCGCTTCGCTGGGGCGGGCGTTGGCGGCACTCGGGCGGCGCGACGAGGCGATCGCCCAGTACGAGCGGGTCGTGCAGATCCTGCCCGACCCGACTTACGTAGCCGCCCTCGGTGATCTCTACCACCTCGCCGGGAAGTCCGCCCAGGCCGAGGCGCAGTACACGCTTGTAGAACAGATCGGGCGGCTCGGCAAGCTGAACGGACAGCTCTACAACCGTCAACTTGCCCTATTCTACGCCGATCATGACCGCAAGCCGGAGGATGCCTATGCCCAGGCGACTCGTGAGTACCAGGAGCGGAAGGACATCTACGGTGCCGATGCTGTGGCGTGGACGGCCTTGAAGGCAGGCAAGATCGAAGTGGCCCGGCGGGAGATCCGGACTGCTTTACGCCTGGGGACCCTAGACCCGCGCCTCTATTTCCATGCCGGAATGATCGCAAAGGCGGCTGGAGATGGCGCCGGCTCCCGGCAGTTCCTGGAAAAGGCCCTGCAGCTCTCTCCCGAGTTCGACCCACTGCAGGCGAAGCAGGCAAGAGAGGCTGTTGCGGGCAGATGAGAGTTTCCCTTCCGCTAGTATTACAACGACGAGTTAATCCGTTTGATAGATATACATACAGTGATGGCGAGATCTCACCGCGAGCCGTTCCTGCTTCCACACCGTGGAAGCGTGCCATGCGGCCTTTCGCCCCGGTCGAAGTAGTGCCATTGGTG
>SYMT01000274.1 GCA_005805375.1 Actinomycetota bacterium | reverse complement strand
CAGTTCCGTCAGCCGGGTGCGGGGAACCTGGTCCAGCAGGCGGCGAGGATTGTGCCGGGATGCCGCCCACAGAGCGGAATCCACCTCGCGAAAGAGGCTCTGCGCCCCGGGCTGCCAGGACCAGGCGTAGTTCCATGCCAGCTCGGCGAGATCGGCGAGCGGGACCGGCAACCGGGCCCGGGTGCGCTCGATATCCCGCTGGAGGTGAGCAAGAATCGGATCGCCGGGCAGGGGATCCCCGCCCGGCGCTGTCTCCGTGCCCGCTGGTCCTTCGTTGCTTTCCACCGTTGGCCCCGCTTTCGCCGTACTCTACGGCTGTTGTTCCCCGGCGCCATCGCCCCGCCCTTCCTGCCGCGCCTTCAGTCCGACGTAGATCCAGAGCAGGGCCGGCAGCGCAGACACCACAGAGAACAGCACAAAGTTGCGGCCGGCGGTCTGGCTGAAGAAGACGAGCGCGGTCGCGAGCACCAGAAACCCGCCCACCAGTTCCCAGCGCCACGCCGCCAGCAGGCTGGCCATCATCAACAGGTGTACGCCCTGCATCAGCCAGACCCAGAGCGGCGGCCAACTGTTTTTCTTCTGGGAGAACCACTCCAGGTGCTCGATGAAGAATGCCCCCATTACCAGGAACAGCAGCGTCCCCAGCACTCGGGCCGTCCACCGCGGCCAGTGCTCACCCCCGGAGCTCGGAACTCGCGTCGCCAGCATCGTTGCTACCTCCTGTCCCACCGCGTGCCGACCGATTACGGCTGCACCGTCAGCCGATCTTCCACCTGAACCACACCGGGTGCCTTCCAGGCGGCATCCAGCGCCTCTTCCACGGCGTGCCACCCGCGTACTCGACCCTTCAGCACCACCCGCGAGCCGTCTACCTCGACCTCGATCTCCCCCGGATCCACCGCAGTCCGGCGTTGGAGCGCCTCCTCAATGTGGGTCCGGATACTGGCGGCAGGGACAGCCGGCCGGATGGCGATCCGATTCTGCACCTCGCGCACTCCCCGCAGTTGACGCACGACCTGCGCCGCCACCGTAGCCTGATGCCGCCACGTGACATCCCCCTCCAGGATCACGTGTCCGCCACGTACCGTTGGGCGAATGATCCCCGGAGGCAGGGCCGCCAGATTGTCGAGAGTGCGCACTACTTCCACGGCCAGTTCGCTATCGGAGCGCTCGTCCCGCGCTTCCAGTCGTACCACCAGGTGATTCACCACGCCGCGCACAGGAAAGACCCGCTTCACTGCCCGCTCGGCGGCCAGCTTCCCCACGCAGGACTCCACGGTTCCGTTCAGGGTAACGACTCCCTCTTCGACGGCTACCCCAATCCCAGCCGGATTCACCATCGGTTCGTACTCAAGTTCTTGCAGCACTGCGTCCCGCACCTGAAGATCCGTCATCGCGTCCCATCCCCCCAATCCAGCACACTCAGGGTTCCCGCATTGGGACGTGTTGATACAGGAGGGGGCCGGATTCTGCGCCGCCGAGCGGCAAGAGTCCGAGTTTTCCGCCGGAAAAGGCATGGTTCAACAGGGATCGAAACCTCCACCGCAGAGGGCACAGAGGAGGAGCAGTAGCGGGACCGCTCGTGAGGGAGGGGTGAAGCGGCACGCTGTCACGCCCTGTTCCCCCGTCCTCCGCCCCTCTGCGTCCTCAGCGGTTCAACCTGTGTTGCCCCGCCGCCCTGCGTCCCTCCGTGCACCGTGGCTTTCTTTGTTCTGTCCCCACGGGCGCAGCCGGCTATCCCCGGCAAGATGAGGAGGCTCTCTTCGTCCGGATTGCCAACCTATGACTCGACATCCGACCCCCGGGAGCCCATCCGAATGCCACGCCGTACTGCAACCCTCAACTACCTGCTCGGCCTCTGCCTCGCTGCGAGTCTCTGCGCGGCGGCGGGAGGCCAGGCACGAGCCGCGGATCAGCGGCCGAATCTGCTCTTCGTCCTCATTGACGACCTGCGCTGGAACGCCCTCGGCTGCATGGGCCACCCGTTCGTCAAGACGCCCCACATTGATCGCATCGCGCGGGAAGGAGCGTTGTTTCGCAACGCCTTCGTGACGCTGCCGCTCTGCTCCCCGTCACGGGCCAGCTTTCTGACCGGTCAGTACGCGCACCGAAACGGCATCCGGGACAACACGAATCGTGGTCCCCGCAGCCATGAACTGATTACGTTCCCCCGCCTGCTGCAGAAAGCCGGCTACGAAACGGCCTACATCGGCAAGTGGCACATGGGGAATGACGACACGCCCCGCCCCGGCTTCGATCGCTGGGTCAGCTTCAAAGGCCAGGGGGTGTATCAAGACTGCCCGCTGAATGTGGATGGGCAGCCGCAAAAGTCCGCGGGCTACATCACCGATGTGCTCACCGACCGGACAGTCGAGTTTCTGCGTCGGAAGCACGACCGGCCCTTCTGCGTCACGCTGGCGCACAAGGCGATCCACGGGCCCTTCACTCCGGCCCCGCGCCACGCCGAACTCTACGCGAACGACCCGATCCAGCGCACCCCCGGCTGCCGGGATACGAATGAGGGCAAGCCGGTGCTCACGCGGCCCGTGACCAACCCGATGGGGCGCGCCCTGCCCCCCGCGCGGCCCGGCGGCGGCTCCGGCGACATGCTCATCCGGAATCAGCTCCGCTGCCTCGCCTCCATTGACGAAGGGGTCGGGCGTGTCCTGGATGCGCTCCGCGAGACGGGGCAACTGGACCGCACGATGGTGGTCTTCACCAGCGACAACGGCTACTTCTGGGGCGAACATGGCCTGGGTGACAAGCGCGCGGCCTACGAGGAGGCGCTCCGCATCCCGATGCTGGTGCGCTATCCCCCGCTGGCGAAGGCGGGCAGTGAGGTGCGCGAGGCGGTGCTGAACGTGGATCTGGCCCCCACGTTCCTGGAACTGGGGGGCGCTGCGATCCCGGAAGAGGTCCAGGGCCGTTCGTTCGCCGACTTGCTCCGGGGTCGTGCCCGCGACTGGCGCGCGAGCGCCCTGTTCGAATACTTCGAGGAACGCCAGTTTCCGCGCATCCCCACCTGGCAGGCAGTCCGCTCCGCCCGGTGGAAGTACATCCACTATCCGGCTGTCGAGAACGCCGACGAATTGTATGACCTCCAGGCCGACCCGGACGAACTCCACAACCGCATCCGTGATGCCGCCGCCGCGGGCGCGCTCCAGGAGCTGAAAGCGGAACTGGAGCGCCTCGCCCCGAAGGATCAGGGGTGAGCATTCCTGCGGGGGCCGGAGAGGATCACCGCCGATGGCCGACGCGCGAAAGCTATTTGCTACGCTCCTGCGGCGCGGCCGGGTGGCTCTCCCGGCAATCGGTGAAGAGCACGCTCTATGGTGTCTGGCGGGGATCATGCCACCACTCGTCGCGGCGCGGCGCGTGCCGGTGGTCGCGGTAGTCCACCACCAGTTCGACGTCGTGCAGCACCACGGGGTGGGTCAGGCGCGGATCGTGTCCGGTGATGTCCACGCGGATGCGGTTCTCCCCCACCCCGGGGAGCGGCCCGCCGCGCCGCAGGTCCACCGTGATCCAGTAGTGTTCCGTGAGGCGGGTGTTGCCCGGCGCGGGACGCACGTTGTAGGTCCAGTCCAGCCACTCCTGCCGCTCTCGCGGGATGCGCACGTCGTTGAGGAAGAGCTCGAACGTGTCGGTTTCCACCAGGTAGTAGAGCCGCACCCGGAGTTCGCACCGGGCCAACTCGCCCCGGGCGTGCCGGGCCGCGAGGTCGTCGGACACGTAGAGTGCCTGAGTGCTGCCCGGCTCTCCCACGCCGAGGGGGACGGGCAGCGGGTGGGGAGAGCCGTAGTGTCCGGGTGAGTCGTCCGGCGCGTTGGGCCCCTGCCGGACGAAATAGTGCTTGTCCCGGTACACGAGAAGCTCCGGGTGGCCCATGAAGCGCAGGTTGGCGAGATCGCTGTCCTGGTAGGGGTAGCCGGAGGGGTAGTAGGAGTGGAACAGCACCCCCTGCGCCCCGACAGCGTAGGCGTTGGCGGCCTGCGCGGCCTGCATCTCGCGGGTGGCGCACTCGTAGGCGTCGTGCCGGATCGTGGTGTTGATGCCGGCCACGATCTTCACGCCGCTGTCGCGGGCCGCCTCCACCAGTGCGGCGACGCCCTGTGGGTGGGGTTCCGCGAATTCCCGGCTGTGCGGCGGCATGGCGAGCACGGTGTGGGGGACCCCCTCGCGGATGAGCGTCTCCAGGTCAATACCGAGGGCTTTCGTGCCGGCGAGGCTGGCCGCCGCGCGGAGCACGAGCCGCTTCGGACGTCCCTGGGCCGCTGCGGCCGCATCACACAGGGACCGTACGTCCCGCACGAACCCGGTGAAGGTATCGGTGTGCGTGGCGAACTCCCGGCGGGCGAGGAAGGGGGCATAGTCGTACAGGTTCAGCTCGATGCCGTCCGTTTCGTACGCTTCAATCAGTTCCTGAATCACCGCCAGCCGGTTGCGCCGCACCTCCTCGATGGCGTAGGAGAAGCGGGTGGGATTGTCCCACCGGGCCTCAGGGAAGTCGGGCTCGGGGCCCACCTGGTACTCGGGATGGTCGAAGCAGAAATCGGAACAGCGGCAGTCGGTGGCTTCCGCGCGGGGCTGGTGCTGCATGCCGAGGAGCAGGCTGGGGATGAAGGTGAAGCCGAGCGCGTGGGCCCGGTCACACACCACCTGCAGCGGGTCGAGGCCCTGCGCGAGGAACTGCTCCAGGTTCCGCAGGGCACGGTACCAGATCAGGTGGAATGTCTTCCCGACATTGTGCCCCCAGCGCTCCCCCGCGCGGGTGTCGTACAGCAGGACCCGGCAGTCCCCTACGGCGTACAGGATCGTATCCACGCCGAGATCCACGAGCTCGTCCACCGGGGCGGTGTACCGGCGGCGGTCCATCGGCGGCTCGTAGATGTAGACGGACGTGTGGCGTCCGTCCGTGTAAAACATCACCTCGTGGGTGCGGCTCATGGGAGGGCATCCGCTTTCTCCCCGTCCGCGGTCGGATCGGGGTTTTCCGCTGCATAGGTGACGACCAGCTCCGCGTCGGTCAGGACCACGTCGGCGGCTACCTGCGGGTGGCGCTCGGCCAGCGCCACCCGCAGGCGATGCAGGCCGCCGGCGATTTCAGCGGGCTCCAGCTTCCAGAGCAGCCAGGCTGCGGCGGCGACGCCGGAGAGACGCTGCGGATCGTCGCGGGTGCAGTAACGGATTTCGGGCGCGTCTTTCTCGACCCCGTCCCACCAGACCCGCACCCGGTCCCCGCGTACCCACTGGTCGAGACGGACGCGCAGGGTGATGCGGGCCGGCGGCTCGGCGGCGAGATCCGGGGTCAGTTCGAGGAGTATCGTCGGGCCGTCGCCGGTGAGGGTCCGCTTCAGCGCCACGGGGACTTCGCCCCAGATCCGATCCTGATCATAGGCGCCGCGCCAGGGCCCCTCGCGCTGCAGAAACCGGTGCGTCGCCGCGAAGATGCGATCGGTGCGGCGCAGTGTGTCCGCGGAGCCGATCTGCCGGAGGAGGCCCCGGCGGGAGTCCCGGTTTGCGTGCCAGTTGAAGACGTAGACGCCGTCCGCACCCGCCTGGTGATAGCGGCCGGCGATGGCGCGGGTGCGCATGTCGGCCTTGACGGCCGGGTCCTCCGGGCCGGAGCAGGGCCCGGGCAGCCCGGAATCGAACCCCGGATAGACCGCGATGCCCGCCGGCCGGCAGAGCGCGACGAAGTGGTCCACGTCCAGCGATGGATCTGTGGCCGCGCCCCCGGCGGGGATGAGGCAGTCCACCAATCCTTCTTCCACCCAGGCGGGAAGGTCATAGCCGATCCGGCGGCACATCTCCGGGCTGCCTGCTACCCGCGCGGCGAGATGGAAGGGCCTCCCTCGCTCCCGGGAGAGTTTCCTGGTCAGGCCCCGCACCGCCCGCTGCAAGTCGGTGAGGAGATACCGCAGCCGGTACCCCTCGTCGGTCGGGAAGTGGAATGCGTGGCGCTGCCAGTCCAGCTCCACGCCGTCCCAGTCATAGCGCCGGCAGACCTCTTCGATGTGGGCGAGCCGGTGCTCGCGCACCTCCGGTACGGCCATGTTCCAGGAGAGCGCGAACCACTCTGAGGTCCGGTCCCCGAGCAGCCAATCGGGATGGTCGCGCCGCATCCGGGTCATCTCGGTGTGGTGTAGCGACGCCAGGTCCCGGATGTGAGCGCCATCGAAGTGGTTGTCGTTCATGCGCACCGACGCATAGACATGCAGCCCCAGGGCGTGCCCGCGCTCGATGAGCGCCTTCTGGGGGTCTTCCCCTCGTTCCAGCATCCGGCGGACGTTTTCCGCGAACACATAGCTCTGGACGTTCTCATAGCGACGCCCATGCACGTCCCCGAGTAGCTCCAGCCGCTCGCTGGGCCACCGCGCGGTGTGCTCCCCCACGCACCAGAAGAGCGCGCCGACCTGGGTGTCCCGGAGGGGAGCGTACACTTTCTCCAGAAAGGCCTCCATGGACTGCGGCGCCTCGGAGTACCCGTGTGGGGCGCCGTCCCAGTTGTAGATGATCCCGTAGTTCGGCAAGGGCCGCATGGCCGGATTCTCCACGCCGCACACCGTCGCGCGATCCCTGCGATTGCATTCTCGGCGGAAGCGGAAGCGGTGCAGCAGCGCCTGTGTGCGGCCACACCCCCGTACGTTGGTTGTCCGTCGCCCTCGCGAATCTCCTGCCCGATCAAGAAAAGCAGTCTGAATGACAGGGACCGGTTCGGGACCGGCCGGAGGCGCCGATTCTCTATTCCGCGCCGGCCGGCGCGCTCCCGGCACAGCAGATTCGCCGCCGGGCGGCGCAGAGTGGTAAGGTTGAGCGTACCCTGCCCGGCCCACGCTCACGCTGCCGATGTGCGGAACGCCGGGGCCAGCATCCGTGTGCGGAAGCGTGGAAGAATGCGGCAGGAACTGACCATCGAGCACTGGGACGTGACCGTGGAGACCCTGGCTTTCCGTTCGGCACCTGTACCTGCGCCAATGACGCGTCGGGGTCGGGGCAGCTCAAATCGGGAAGCCGGGCGATGAATCTCCGGGAAGCCTACGGCCGAGCGCAGGAACTCCAGGGTCGGATGGATCGGCTCATGCGGGACGTGCGCCCGGAATTCGGGCCGGACCACGTGTGCCATGAAGTTGAGATGTGTCACGACGTGATCTTCCGCTCTTTCTTCGCCGCGCTCCTCTGCGGCAGCACCCTGCCTGATACGCCGACGGTGTGGGCCCTGTTCGAAGAGCGGGTGCCCGCCGGGTTGCTGGGGGATCCCGCGATTCTGCAGGAGCAGGAGTTTCTTTCTCATCCCCTCTCCGGCACACCCACTGCGCTGCTGCTCAAGATCCGCCTCTTCCACACCACCGGTCCCTGGGCGGAACTGGTGCGCGCGGTCCGCGCCGGGCTGACCGAGGACGAGCGCCAGGTGCTGTGGCTGGTGGAACTCGCCCTGGAGCGGTAAGTTCCGACACCCCTCCCCTCTGCTGCCGCGATGCGGGATTCCGGCTGAACCACTGTTCACCCGGCCGGCGCCAGCGCGTCGAGTGCATCTGCGATCGCCTCTTCGGACGTTCTCGCCATGCCGCTCTGCCACGCGGCGTCCAGTGCCGCGGGCGTGAGCGCATCCCGGACTGCGCCCACCACCCGGTCATATTCCGTCTGATTCGCGGGGAGCAGGGTGGCGCCCAATTCCCGGCGGAGACCCTCCGCGGCACCCAACAGGGATGCGGCCCGCCCCGGCGATCCGCGCGTCAGGCAGAATTCGGCACAGGTGGCGAGGATGTCCGGCAGGCGGCTCTTCAGTCCCGTCTCGCGGGAGAGGCGGAGTGCGTCCTGCAAGTGACCCTGAGCCTGATCCGGATTCCGTTCTTTGAGCGCCAGCGCCCCCAGCGTCAGGGTGAGAGTGGCCGCTCCGGCCCGATCATCCAGCCGTTCCAGCAGCCCGAGACTCTCGATCACGTAGATTCGTGCCACGGGGTAGTCCTCGCGGAGCATAGAGACGTCTCCCAGAACCCGCAGCAGTGCCGCCGTACCGGCGGCGTCTCCCAGGTGCCGGAAGAGCGCGAGACTCTCCTGCGCCAGCAGAACCGCGGAGTCGGCATCGCCCCGCTCCAGGGCGATTGCCGCCTGGTTGCCGAGAATCCAGGCGATCCAGGCCTCGTCGCCCCCGGTGCGGGCGTGCTTCAGGCTGAGCTGGTACAGCCCAAGTGCGGCGTCGTAGTCACTCTGGGCATGAGCGAGACATGCGGCCGAATAGGCAGTGCGCCCCTGCACTTCCGGGGGAAGACCCGCGGCCCGTTCCAGCGCCTCCTCTAATCGGCGGCGGCCCTCGCTCCAGTGGCCGCGGAGATACCAGAACCAGGACAGCGCCTGGGTCAGATGCACTGCTTCGGCGTCATGCGCCTCGTCCCGGTGCAGGAACGTCAGCGCCGCGCGCAAATTGTCGTGCTCCTGCTCCAGCAGACGGAGCCAGCGGGGCTGGTCGGCGCCTGTAAGATGGGGCCGGGCCTCCTGTGCCAGCGCCAGGAAGTGGGTGGCGTGCCGATCCTGCCGGAGCAATGCGTCCCCGCTCTCCCGCAGGCGATCCTGTGCGTACCGGCGGACCGTTTCGAGCAGAGAATAGCGGGCAGTGTCCCCAGCCTCTACGCAGAGTACGAGACTCTTGTCCACCAGGGCGGTCACCAGATCCAACGTTTCCCACGCCTCCACTGACTCCCCGGAACACACCACCTCGGCAGCTTCCAGCGACCACCCGCCCGCGAAGACGGAAAGACGCTGCAGGAGCGTTTGTTCCGGCTCGCTCAACAGGTCATAGCTCCAGTCAATCAGGGAGCGGAGCGTCTGCTGGCGCGGCAGAGCGGTGCGGCTGCCGCCGGTCAGCAGGCGAAATCGCTCATCCAGCCGGCGCTCGATCTGCTCCACGGGCATCACCCGCACCCGGGCGGCAGCCAGTTCGATGGCCAGCGGAATCCCGTCCAGGCGACAGCAGATTGAGGCCAGTGCCGGTGCATTCTCGTTCGTTACCGCAAACTGCGGTTGGTGGACCTGCGCCCGCTCGATGAACAGTTGGGCCGCCTCAAAGGGGGAAAGCAAGGACGGCGTCCGGTGGCGCTGTGGATCGGGGAGCGACAGGGACGGGACCCGGTAGGTGACCTCGCCCGCGATGCCGAGACGCTCCCGGCTGGTTGCCAGGAGGACCACGTGCGGACAGCGGCGCAAGAGGCTCTCGGCCAGTTGGGCGCAGGCGGCGATCAGGTGCTCACAGTTGTCCAGCAGCAGGAGCAGGCGACAGGGCTGCAGCGCTTCGGTCAGAGACGTGAGGAGCGGTCGGCCCGCCTCTTCCTGCACGCCGAGCACCTCGGCCACTGCCTGGGGCACGAGACCTGGCTCCGTCAACGCCCCCAGTTCCACCAACCAGACGCCTTCGGGGAACTGCTCCAGCAAATCCGCGCCCAGTTGCAGCCCCAGGCGGGTCTTACCGCTGCCGCCGGCCCCCATCAGCGTCAGGAGCCGCGTTCGTTCCAGGAGCCCTTTCACTTCAATGAGTTGTGCCTCCCGGCCCACGAAGCTGGTCACCTGCTGCGGCAGATTGTGCTTCAGTTCCGGATGACAGAGCGAACGGAGCGGGGGAAAGTCGGCTGCCAGTTCCGGGTGGCGGAGCTGGAAGAGCACCTCCGGCCGGCCCAGGTCTTTCAGGCGATGCTCGCCCAGACTCTGCAGCGCCGCCCCATCCGGCAGATCGTCCCGCACCAATTCCTGGACGGCCGCGGAGAGCAGCACCTGGCCCCCATGTCCGGCGGCGAGGAGACGGGCCACCCGGTTCAGAGGGCGACCGAAATAGTCGCCGTCCCGTTCCTCCACCAGGCCGGTGTGCAGCGCCATCCGCACTCGGAGAGGCAGCCGGGCCTCCGCCGTGACGAGGGCCGCGGTGGGAAGCGAAAATTGTGCCGCCAGAGCAGCTTCGACAGCCTCGCGGGGGTTGGTGAAGACGGCGCAGAAGGCATCGCCCATAGTCTTGAAGACGCAGCCTCCGCGACTCTGAATGCAGGTCCGCAGCAGAGCGTCGTGCTGCGCCAGCGCGGTGCCCATCGCCTCGGGGTGCTCCTCCCAGAGGCGAGTGGAACCCTCAATGTCCGTGAAGAGAAACGTAAGTGGTCCGGCGGATGGTTCAGACATCGTGCGCTTCTCCGGGGATACTGCTGGCGACTCGTTGCGTCGCACGCCGCGGAATCTCCTGCCCCAACGAGAACGACACAGGGAGTCCTCCTTGAGGGAGCAGAGCTGCTTCCCCGCAGAGCGGGTGCAGTCTCGATTTCCGCGCAGGGGTTTCCTCTCCACTGCAAGGAGGGCTGATGGAGGCGGTGCCGCCTCGTCCCGCACCGCTTCGGCGCGTCAGCGGTGGGAAGGTCGGCGCCCCGGGGAGATCGGAGAGTCCCGATCCACTACGCGCGGGAGGGGCGAACCCCCTCCGGTACGCCACACGTCTGGGTGGAGCCGTGGCGAAGGCCACCTGCACCCGCAAGGCGAATTACTCCCTGATTTCCCGTCGCTCCGTGCGCCGGAAAGTAGACAATCGGCGATGCACCGGGTAAACTAGACATGTAGATGTCTATCATACGCTCTCATCCTCGACCGGGGTATCCGGACATTGCCGCGGCGCTGCGGGCCCAGGTGCTCGACGGGCGCCTGGCGGCGGGGGCGCGGCTGGCGGCGATCCAGGAACTGGCGCGCGAGTACGGCACCACGGCCATCACCGTCCGCCGGGCGCTCCGGGCGCTGGAAGAAGAGGGCCTCGTGCGGGTAGAGCACGGGGTAGGGACCTTCGTGGCGGAGTGGCGAGGGGATGAGTGGCCGTCGCTGCCCGGATTTGCCGCGGAGGCGGCGGCGCGGCAGTGGAGCACGGAAACGCGCGTGCTGGCCCGCACGGAGGGTGTGTGCCGGGCCGGGGCGGCGGCGGCACTGGGGTTGCCGATCGGGAGTCCGCTGGTGCGGCTGGAACGGCTGCGGAGTGTGGCGGGGCGGCCGGTGGTGTGGCAGCGGTCCTACCTGGCGCCGGGGTTTCGGGATCTGGTGCTGAATCTGCCGGAGGGTGGTTCGCTCTATGCCGCGCTGGCGGCGCACACGGGGCGCCCGCCTGCCCGGGCGCGGGAGGAACTCCGCGCGGTCCGCCTGGAGGGAGCGGCGGCTGCGCGGCTGCAGGTGACGCCGGGCGCGGCGGGGTGGATTGCACTGCGAACGACAGTGGATGGAGTCGGAGCGCCGCTCCTCTATGATGAGGCGGCGCTGGCGGGGAGCCGGGTGCGGCTGCGGGTGGAGCGCCGGGGCGGCGGCGCTCTGGGTGTCGCGTTGCTCGGTCTGGACTTTCCGGGCGAGGAGGAAGCGGAATGGGAATGGTAACCCTGCCGGACGCGCGGGGGCGGTTCGGTGCGTATGGGGGGCGCTTTGTGCCCGAAACGCTGATGCCGGCGCTGGAGGAGCTCACGGAGCAGTACCTGAAGGCGCGGGATGACGCGGAGTTTCAGCAAGAGCTGGAGTACTACCTGCGGCAGTACGTGGGGCGGCCGACGCCCCTCTACTTCGCCGAGCGCCTCACGCGGCACGCCGGGGGCGCCCGCATCTACCTGAAGCGCGAGGATCTGAACCACACGGGCGCGCACAAGATCAATAATGCACTGGGGCAGGGGCTCCTGGCGAAGCGGATGGGCAAGCCGCGGATCATCGCGGAGACCGGTGCCGGACAGCATGGCGTGGCCACGGCGACGGCGTGCGCCCTGCTCGGCTTCCGATGCGAGATCTACATGGGTTCCGAGGACATTGAGCGGCAGCGCCTGAATGTCTTTCGCATGGAACTCCTCGGCGCGAAGGTGAACTCCGT
>SYMT01000273.1 GCA_005805375.1 Actinomycetota bacterium | reverse complement strand
GCCAACGACAAAGAATCGAACACCATTCGCACCGGCAATCGGATTTGCCGGACTCCACATGGGTCGGTGCGCCTGATGGGTCGGTGCGCCTGATGGGTCGGTGCGCCGGATGGGTTGGTGCGCCCGATGGGTTGGTGCGCTCGATGGGTCGGTAAGCTCGTTCTGACTGTGCATCGGCAATCGGAGTTGCCGGACTCCAAGTGGGTCGGTGCGCCTTTTGGACCCAGGGAGCGCTGCCCGCCCGCCACGCCGCCGGCTTGGCGGGCGCTCTCCTGCTGCGCTGCGCTGCATTGGGCCCTACAGCCGAAACGTCCCGCCATCCACCCACGGGTTCGGGGTGCGGGGGGCGGGGCCGGTGGGGCGGGGTGGGCGCACGGTCAGGGCGAGGGCGGCGGCGAGGACGGCCGGCGGGGGGGCGGGCGGGCTGGCCAGCGCGTGTTCATCCAGGAACCGGGTGTGGAGGTGGCCGGCGCGGAACTCGGGGTGGCGGATCACCCGGCGCAGGAACGAGAGGTTGTGGGGCACGCCCAAGAGCACGAATTCTCCCAGGGCGCAGTCCATGCGCCGGAGGGCGGCGGCTCGGGTTTCGGCCCAGACGATGAGCTTCGCCAGCAGGGGGTCGTAGTGGACGCCTACCTCGCTGCCCTGGCGTACGCCGCTGTCCACCCGTACGCCGGGCCCGGCCGGCTCCCGGTAGATCTGGATGCGGCCGCTGCCCGGAAGGAAGCCGCGCTCGGGGTCTTCAGCATAGATGCGGCACTCGATGGCGTGGCCTCGCGGCGCCGGCAGCGGATCGGGGAACGGCAGCAGCTCTCCGGCGGCCACCCGGAGCTGTGCCTGCACCAGGTCGAAACCGGTGACGCATGCGGTGACCGGATGCTCCACCTGGAGCCGGGTGTTCATCTCGAGAAAGTAGAAGCGGCCCGCGGCGTCGAGCAGGAACTCGATGGTGCCGGCGTTCCGATAGCCGACCGCCTCGGCGGCGCGCACGGCGGCCTCCCCCATCCGCACGCGGAGGGCGTCGTCCACCGCCGGCGACGGTGACTCCTCAATGATCTTCTGGTGGCGCCGCTGGATGGAACACTCGCGCTCTCCGAGCGAGACTGTGCGGCCGTGGTGGTCTGCGAAGACCTGCACTTCCACGTGCCGGGCGGGGGTCAGATCTCGCTCCAGAAAGACGCGGCCGTCTCCGAACGACTTCTCCGCCTCGCTCCGCGCACTTTCGATCGCGGCCGCCAGTCCGTCCTCCCCCGCCACGCGCCGCATGCCTTTCCCGCCGCCTCCGGCTGAGGCCTTGACGAGAAGCGGAAATCCGATCTCCGCGGCCGCCGCGCGCACCGGCGCGAGGTCGGGGACCTCCACCTCTCCATGCCAGCCGGGCACCACCGGGACCCCCGCCGCGGCCATCCGCTCGCGGGCCGCCACCTTGTCCCCCATCGCCCGGATTGCCCCCGGTGGCGGCCCGATCCAGGTCAGCCCCGCCGCCTCTACCGCTGCGGCAAACTCTGCGTCTTCGGAGAGGAACCCGTAGCCCGGATGTACGGCCCCGGCGCCCGCCGCCCGCGCCGCTTCCAACAACTTCGGGACGTGAAGGTAGGTGTCCTGTGAGCGCACCCCATCGAGCGGGAGCGCGTGGTCCGCGAGGCGCACGTGCGGCGCGTCCCGGTCGGGGTCCGAGAAGACCGCGACCGCCTCAATCTCCAGTTCGTGGAGTCCACGGATGACGCGAACAGCGATTTCGCCCCGATTGGCCACCAGCACTCGCGAGAACATAGCCCCTCCTGCTCACCCTGCGCCGGAACGCAGATCACGTACACGGAGTCTCCGAACTCCGCTTCCGAGACTTCCAGCCGCCCCACCGCATAGGGAGTCTCCAAACTCCGATTCGGAGACTCCCAGCCAGTCTGAGCCTTCGCACGCTCCCCCCGGCCCCACTGCTGCACGAGGGGACTCCGGGGTCCACCGGATAGCTCCGAAACGGAGTCCGGAGACTCCACATCGCTTCGAATCATCGCAGGAGTGAGTGGAGAGGAGCGAGTGGTCCTCTTTCCTCACTCCTCTCCGCTCGTTCCTCCCCACACGGGGCGCCGCCTTTCTCCGGCCGCTGTTGTCCTGTTTCGCTCGTACGGGGCAGGACGATGTGATGGTAGTCGCGAACTTTCCATTGAGGAGATACTTTGTCATGGCGATGGGTCTACAACTCTACCCGCCCAGTGTGTCGGCCACCCCGCGCGGTCTGACGGCGCCCTCCCGGCGCTACTGGCTCTTTTCGGTTCTAGTGCTGCTTGGATTGGGGCTCTTCCTCCTTTTCTATCTCGGCTGCGTGGTCGGCTCGGGCTATCTCGTCTACCTGGCATTCACCTATCCGCTCGAGGCGGTGGGCCGGAACGAGGTGGCTCTCAAGCTCTTTGCCATCGTCGGCGGCGCCATGCTGTTTCTGTTCTTCGTGAAGTCGCTGTTCAAGCGCCAGCAAGCGGACCTGTCGGAGTACATCGAGATCCGGGAAGCGGACCAACCGGAACTGTACGCGTTCATTCGCCGCCTCTGCCGCGAGTTGCGCGCTCCGTTTCCGCATCGGATCTTCCTTTCCTCCGACGTGAACGCGGCGGTGTTCTACGATACTTCGCTGCTGAATCTGCTGGTGCCGGTGCGCAAGAACCTGGAGATCGGCCTCGGGCTGGTGAATGTCCTCACCATCAACGAGTTCAAGTCGGTGCTGGCCCACGAGTTCGGACACTTCGCCCAGAAGACGATGGCGCTCGGGCAGTACGTGGCGCTGGCCAGTCGCGTGATCGGCGACATGGTGTTCGCTCGAGACCGCTGGGATGATGTCCTGGATACCTGGCGGAGGCTGGACTTCCGGCTGGCGCTCTTCGGGTGGGTTTTCACCGCCTTCATCTGGGTGCTGCGCTGGGTGCTGAAAGGGGTGTTTCTGGTCTTGAATCTGGGCAGCCTGGCGCTGAGCCGGGAGATGGAGTTCCACGCAGACCGGATGGCAGTGAGTGTGGTGGGGAGCGACGCCCAGGTCCACGCGCTCTACAAGAGCACTCTCGCCGGGGAGCAGCAGCAGCGGGCAGCCGGCGCGCTGAACCAGGCCGCGCTGCACCAAATGTACACGTCCGACTTCTACTATCGCCAGACCCGGGCGTTGGAGGCGATGCGGGCGGAGCGAGGTGAACCGAATCTGGGCATTCCGCCCCCTCTCCCAGCGAGCGTCACGGAGAAGACGCAGGTTTTCCCGGTCACCGAAGGCAACGCGGGGATCTGGGATTCCCATCCCACGCACTGGGAACGGGAGCAGAACGCCAAAGAGGTGTACATCCGGAGTGCGCCCGACGACCGCCCGGCCTGGCTTCTATTCCGGGACGCAGAGCGTCTGCGTGAGGAGATGACCACCCGGATCTACGCGGACCTGGTCAGTGTGCAGGGCGAACTCTCGCTTTCCAGTCCGGAGAAGGTGCAGGAGGTGATCCGCACGGAAGCGGAAGCGGAGACATATGACGCCCGCTACCAGGGACTGTTCGACCACCGGCCCGTAGAGCCCGGAGATGTGGCGGCACTGGCCGGAGAGGCAGTCGCGCAGCCCTGGCCCGAACCGCGCCTCCTGGTCGTTTTCGACCGGGTGTATGGCGGGAAGATGGCCGAGTTCATCAAGGACTACAACCGTCGGCGCGAAGAGTATGCCTTCCTGGATGCCCTGAAAGACGGTCGCATTCGCCTGCGCCGGAAGGAGTTTGAGTTCCGGGGTCAGACCCGGCGCGTGAAAGAAGTCGAGACGCTCTTCCACCTCGTAGATACGCAACTGGATCAGGACATCGCCGCACTCAAAGAGCTGGACCGGGACATCTTCCGGGCACACTACCAGATGGCTGCGGCACTCCCCGGCGGCGTCGCGGCGGAATTGCTGGCCCGGTACCAGTTCCAGGCCCTGGCCCAGAGTATCTTTCAGCACTTTTGGAGCGCTCAGCCCGTATTTCGCGGTTCAACATATCCGTAACTAACTCAACAATTTTCTGTGGCCATGGTTACAGAAAACAAGCTCCGGGGGCTGATTTCACCTGGTGTTCCTCAGGTGTCAGCCAATAGTTCGATCATATAGTTTGCTATTCTGGCCCCTCACTGTGGCCCGAAAGGGTCAGATGTTGCGAACCGCGAAATACGGGCTCAGGGGCGTTTCTTCGCGCTGATCGAGGGCCTGTCCGGCACGCAGGACCTCTCCAAAGAGGACGCCCAGGAGGCCATCGAATGCTTTCGCGAGATCTGGAACGAGGCCTCCGGCGCCCTGAATGACGCGCGGCCGCACCGCCTGCCGCCTCTCCGGAACCTGACGCCGGGTGCGTCACTGGCGGACTTTCTCCAGACGCGCGCACTCCCGCCTTCCCCTCCGGCGTTGGAGTTCCCCGACGGATCGTGGTGTGAGGCGATGGCGCCGGTTCTCCACGAGGGAGCAGAGCGGGCACGCACGATTATGGTGAAGAACCAGGGGGAAATCCTCGCGCTCCAGGAGCGGATTGCCGGCGTCTGGCGGGAAAGCGTCCGCGACCTACGTCCCGATTAACCAACTCTAACGGCAGCCGCGTGCCGGATACGGTATCAATTCCCTGGCCACGCCTGGGCGCCCCGGCTCGACTCCGGAGACACGCCGATATTGCCACGCTGTGCGCCATGAGGACCGAAGCATGCGATTCCTACCCCTGCTGTTTCTCGTGGGAGCAGCGGCTCCGGCCGCCGCCGCTCCCCCTCCCGAGCTCCCCGTGCTGCTGCCGCCGGCCCGGGAGACGGCTCTCACCCGGCATCTGGCGCCGGAACGTCCGACCCTGTTCCTGTTCTATCGGCCCGGGAGCACGATGGAGCGCACGCTGGCGGAGGAGTTGCAGAAGGAACTCTCCCCGGCCGTTGGGTTGCGCTGGGTCCCACTCTCCACCGGGGTCGAACCGCTGGCAAAGCAGCATCAGGTGACGGAGACTCCTACGGCGCTGGTCTACGACCGCCGCGCCCGGCTCGTCGCCCGCTCGTCCGATCCGGCGGGCATCCGGGACGCGGTCCGGCGGTCCCGTGGGGTGATGCGCCTCGACTGGGCCGCGGATGACGACCCGCGCATGGCCCGAGTGGAGCAGCTTCTTGGTCGGCGCCCCGGCGGCGGCATTCTGCGTACGATGAGCCTGCAGCCCGAGTACCTGGCCGCGATCAATGAAGCCGCGCGAAAGGCCCACTTTGCGGATGGTTTCCTCGACCGCCGGACCAAGGAGATGATTGCCACCCACGTCTCCGCGCTGAACCGGTGTAAGTACTGAGTGGGCAGCCATGCGCGCTTCCTGCAGTTGCAGGGACAGAGTGAAACCGATGTGGATGCCATCGCCCGCGGCGCGGCGGATCAAGCAAAGATCGCGCCGAAAGAGCAGGTGCTGCTCAACTACGTGAAGGTGCTGACGCTCGAGCCTGCGAAGGTGCGGGACACCGATGCCGAGGCACTGCGGAAGGCCGGCTGGACGGACGAACAGATCTTCGAAGCATCGTTTATCACCGCCCTGTTCGCCTTCTTCAACCGGATGGCGGATGCCTATGGGCTGGATTACCCCGAGACCGGCTGGCTGCCCGAGGAGCGACGGCCCTTGAAGGAGGCTGCGGGGGCTTGTCCCTAGCGGCGCCCAGAATAGCGCGCAGCTACGGCGTGGGCAGCCGGCGGCCGTTCCAGAAGGCGTTGTCCGTCTCCAGGGCTTCGCGGCGCATCCACTTCGCGTGACCGTCGCAGAAGGCAACGTTCGCCCCACCCTGGTGGCGAATGCCGACCCGGGTGTGGCCGGCGCCCGGGTAGCCGGGGAGCGGTAGGGAAACGCGGCAACTGGTGCCCCACCTGCTTCCGGCCGGCAGCAGCGGCGGATCCACGGTGTAGCCGTGATTCAGCAGCCGGTCGCAGTCGTTCTGCGGCTGCGGGGCCCAGGGCAGCGAGTTGGCGGCCCAGCCGCCGGTTCCGGCCGCGTCCGCTACGGCCAGCGTGTCGGCCGGAAACTCGATCGCTGCCTCGGCAGTCCAACCGGCTCCCCCCCGATCCGGCGAGCGGGCCAGGTACTGGTGGTTGTACCCATAGGACATATTCCGGAAGTCGTAACTGGCGGGGGCAGACGGGCAGACCAGGATCCGCTGGTTGCGCGCATTAGGCTGGATGATCGTGTGCCAGCGTTCGGTGCTCGAGCCTGGATACGAGTAGACTGGATACCCTTCGTAGTCCTGCGCATACATCGCGATCGCCAACGACAGTTGCCGCACATTTGTGAGACATGCCACCTGACGTGACTTCTCTCGCCCCTGGGCGAACACCGGGAAGAGGATCGCAGCCAATATGGCAATGATCGCTATCACGACGAGAAGTTCGATCAGGGTGAAGCCACGTGCAGCACTTCGTTTCCAGGTCACGGGTCCGTTCTCCACTGTTCAGGCTGACTACATCCGAAGTATAGCCAGGCGCAGAACAGGAGTCAGGAGTCACGGCTGTTTTTTTTAGTCTTGCCTAAATTCAAGTCGAGGGTGGCGCATAGAGGTCAGGATAGAACAGGCGCGCGACCGCGCGCCACGGAAGCTGTGCGCCGAGGCGCAGGGCCTCGTCTACGGCGTCTCGTCCGCAAGCGTCGAGGGCTTCCCGCACCAACGGGGTGGCGCGGAGGTCCGGCTCGCCGTCTGCCTGACACATCTCCTCTCGCAGGCTGCGCACTGCGGCCAGCGCCTGCACGCGGGCCAGTAGTCCGACGTCGTGCTCGGCCAGGCGGACGCAGCGGTGCAGCGCCACTGCGATCCCCGGCCGGTAGTCCAGTTCACCCCAGACCAGGATGGCGTCCCGGAGGAGGGCGGCGGCTTCGGCCGTGCGCCCCATCAGACGCCGGGTCTCGGCGCGGGCGCAGAGAGTGTTGCCCAGGTTCTGCAAGTCTCCTGCTTCCCGGAAGAGGCGCAGGCTTTCCTCCTGGAACTGCTCTGCCCTCACGAGATTCCCCAGCTCCATTTCTACTTCGCCGAGATTGTGGAAGGTGGTAGCCATGCCCTGGGTGTCTCCCAGTTGCCGGCACACCTCCAGCGCCTGCGTATACCACTCGCCGGATCGGACATGTTCCTGCAGGCAGGAAGCCAGATTTCCGAGGTTGTTCAGGGCGCGCCACTCGCCGTTGAGGTCGCCCGCTTCTCGCGACAGGCGCAGGCTTGTTTCCAGCGGTGCGCGCGCGGCGTCGAAGTTGCCCGCGAACAACTGGAGAATCCCGAGCGCCAACCACGCGCTCGCACGGGCAGGCGCGGCACAGCCGGGGTCCTCTCCCCCGGCGTGGAGGGCGCGCTCCACCCACCGCCGACCTTCTTGCAGGTGGCCGCGGGTGGTCCAGAAGCGCCAGAGGGCTCCTACTAACTCCAACGCTCGCTCGCGATTCGCCTGGGAAGCCGGAGCGGCGCCGGGGGGAGCGTCCTCCTGCTCGGGTGTCGTGAGCAGCCAGCTCAGCGCCGCTCGCAGGTTTTCGTGCTCGTCGTCCAGGCGCGCCAGCCAGTCGGGTTGGAGCTCCCCCCGGAGGCCCGCTCCGGCGCCGCGCGCGAACGCAAGGTAGTATTCGGCGTGGCGCTGCCGGAACAGCCCCTGCTCCGGGTCCTCAGCGAGACGCTCCAGCGCGAATTCGCGGAGGGTCTCCAGCATCCACAAACGGGCGGTGTCACCCCAGCCCCGTTCCTGGTGGAGGAGAGAGTTTTCCAGCAGGCGTTCCAGCGCCCCGAGGACATCGGGGGCCTCACTTCGGCATTGCCGGGCAGACCGGACGAGGTCCGGGGACACAGTCCCCGCTCCAGGGGCGAAGTCGTCTCCGGGCGGACGGCTCGGGTCGAGCACTGCTTCTGCGGCCGTGACGGTGAAGCTCCCCTGAAACACGGCAACGCGCCGGTGCATCGCCTGATCCTCTGCAGACAGGAGGCGCCAACTCCACTCGAGCGTTGCGCGCAGGGTCTGCTGATGCGCTGCGAGATGTGCGGGCCCTCCGGTGAGCCAGCGAAGTGCGCCGCGCTCCGGCGACTCGGGTCCGTGCGGCAGGATGCGCTGCAGAATCGCCTGCGGGGAGAGCGCCCGGACACGCGCGGCGGCCAGTTCCAGCGCCAGGGGAAGGCCATCGAGCGCACGCACCAGTTGTGCGATGGCGGCGGCGTTGTGCTGGGTGAGCGTGAGGTCCGGCAGGACAGCCCGCGCGCGGTCGAGGAACACCGCCACGGCCGGGTTTTTCGCGAGCGTGTCCAGATCCGGCAGGGGGCCGGGTTCGGGGAGCAACAACGGGCGAACGGGGAACTCGTGCTCGCCGTGGACGCGGAGTGCGGTGCGGCTCGTAGCGAGTATGCGGAGTGCCGGCGCCGCAGCGAGTAGCTCGGAGACGAACCGGCCGGCGCCCCGCATTTGTTCCAGATTGTCGAGAATCAGCAGCACACGTGCTTCGCCCAGCGTGCGCTTGAGGCGCGCGACCGGATTGCTGCCGGTGAGTTGCAGGGCGTTGGCCAGAACCAGGGGCGCCTCCTCTGCGTCTGCAGTCGAGGCGAGCGCGGCGAAGAGCACGCTTTGCGTTTCATCCGGCGCGCACGCGGCAGCGACTTCGAGCGCCAGCCGGGTCTTGCCCACCCCTCCGGGACCGAGCAGAGTCACGAGGCGCGCCTGATCCAGGCGCATCAGCACGTCCTGTGCCTCCGCTTCGCGTCCCAGGCAGGGCGTCAACGTCGTCGGAATGTTTACCCGCCGCCGCGGCCGCCGCGGTGGTTTGGCGAGGCGCAGCGCTTCGTAGCCGGCGTGGAGCATCCAGCCGCCGTCGGTCAGTTCCAGCAAACCCCGGCGGCGCAGTTGGAGCAGCGCCCCCTGAATGGCGGCGGGCAGGCCGCGGGTTTCGTGGCGCAGCCAGGTCACGAATGCTTCCGGGGGCTCGATCCGCAGCGTGGTTCGCATCCAGGCCCGGACTCCGGCGGGAGTGAGTTCGGCGAGTTCCATCTGCTCCAGGGGACATGCTTCGGGAAGTGCGGGGCCCCCGTGGTGGCCGGCAGTGCCTGACCAGACGAGCGCCACCGCCGGCGCCCGAGCCTGCAGGCGGGCTTCCACCCAGTGGCGCGACTCTATGTCGAGTTCGGACCAGCGCTCTGCGGTGATGAGGAGCGGTGCGCGACGGGGTTGTTCCGAGGCCGGGAGTCCGCTCGGATCCGGGAAGGGGCCCCCCGGGAGACCCTCCGCTGCGCGTTGGGTCCGGCCCCCCACGGGTTGGTTCCCGGTGTCCACCCGCACTGCGCGTTCCAGGGCCGTGCCCCCGGAAGCTCCCCTTTGTGCCGGCCGCAGCCGTACGACGGCGCCCCCGCGCATCCGGGCCCACTTCTCCGCCTCCGCCAGCAGGGCCGAACGGCCGGACCCGGAGGCCCCCACAAGGTGCAGCGCGCCCGTGCGCCCGTCCGCCGCCAGGTCCAGCAAGCGTCGCAGCGCGGTCAGTGCTTCCTCCCGTTCGATCAGGCGGCCCGGGAGTTCCCAGGAGTGGGCCTCGGTGTCCGACACGCACTCCTGGCGCGTGACGACCCGTCCCCGCCCCACGCGCTTCGCTTCGCCGAGGCAGCGATCGGCCGCATCAAAGAGACTCGACGCGTCGGCGCCATCCTCGGGGAATGTGGCGACACCCACACTGATGGACAGATCCAGAGGCGGATCGCCGGGAAAGGGAGCACCACGCACGGCGTCCAGGAGCCGGCGCCCGAGCGCGGTGGCGCGCACGAGCGGCGTGCCCGGCAGCACCAGCACGAATTCGTCGCCCCCATAGCGAAACGCGAAATCCGAGCGCCGGATGCCCGCCCGGAGGCGGGCGCCGAACTCCGCGAGTACAGCGTCACCGCGGGTGTGGCCGAAGGCATCGTTGATGCTCTTGAAGTAGTCGAGATCCAATACCAGGATCGAGCAGGCCCCGCCGGATGTGCGGGACTGCTCGATCTCGTGCTGGAGCACGCGCGCCAGCGTGTCGCGGGAGCGCACCCCTGTGAGCAGATCTCTGGCCATCGTGCCTCATTGCTCCTTTGTGTTGGAGCAGGAAGCCGCTGTGTACCGCTTACATTTCGAAGCGGAAGTGGCTGCGGCCGACCTTCAGTTCGTCCCCCGGCCGGAGCACGTGCTCGGTGATCCGCTCGCCGTTGACCCACGTGCCGTTGGACGAGGCCAGGTCGCGGGCGGTATAGGTGCGCCCGTTGAACAGGAGTTCAGCGTGCTGGCGCGAGACGGCCGTGTCGTTCCGGAGCGGAATCGTATTGGAAGACTCCCGGCCCAGGGTGGTCCGCTCTCCGAGTTCGTAGACATGACCGCGGTCTGTGCCGCCGATGGCGATGAGGCGCCCTACCGCGCCGCGAGCCGGAGGCGTGTCGTCGGCCGGGACGGGGGCGCGGGCCGCGACAGCGGCGTTAGTCGCTAGGTGGTCTCCCGCGTCGGCCGCGGCTCCGGCCGCGCCGGAGCCGGACCGGGCCCGCGTAGCCGGCGCCTCACCTGGGGCTTCTGCCCGGGCGCGGGTGGCCAGTGCCGGGCCCGGGTCACCTTCCCGGGCGCGCGTGGAGTACGGATCCTCGCTGCTCGCCTCTTCCCCGGTGCGGGCGCGCGTGGAGTACGGATCCTCGCTGCTCGCCTCGGGCTCGGTGCGGGCGCGCGTGGAGTAGGGGTCCTCGACGGCTGCCTCTCCCTCGGGGCGGGCGCGGGTGGAATACGGATCGCCCTCCGGCGCGCCGGCCGCCGCCTGGCCGCGGGTGGAATAGGGATCGGCCTCCGGCACACCGGCGGCCGCCTGGCCGCGCGTGGCAAACGGGTCGGCGCTGCCTGCGGCATCGCCATCGCGCGCGCGGGTGGAGTAAGGATCCTCGGCGGCGGCCGTGCCCGACGCCGAGTCCTGCCCCCGCGTGGCGTAGGGATCCGGAGTGGCCGCCGGAGGGTCTTCCGTGCCGGGGCGCGCCTGGGTAGCAAAGGGGTCGGGAACTCCCGACGCCCCCGAGCGGGTCGCGAACGCATCCGGCACGGCAGGCGACTCCGGTCCGGCGTCCGGGCGCGCCTGCGTGGCGAAGGCATCCGGTACGGCATCCGGCTGCGAGCGGGTGGCGAAAGGATCGCCGGCCGGGGCGGCGCCTGCGTCCTGCGCCCGTGTCGAAAAGGGATCGGGGGCGACCGGAGCAGGTCCTGCAGGCGTGCCGCGGGTGGCATAGGGATCCTCCCGCGGAACCCGAGTGCCGAGGTTCACGGTTGGATGAGTCGGCGGCGGGCTCGGGTCCCTGGGCATCGGAGTCGCCGGACCGGCCGCCTTCGGGTTCTTGTCTCCTGCCTCTTGTTTCCGGGCGGTTGCGTCCGGAACCGGAGGCGCCGGCGGAACACTGCGCTGTCGCCCGGACTGGAGGGCGCTCTCGTAGGGATCGAGTTCCGGTTCCGGCGGCGGGGCAGCCGGCAACGTCCGGGTGGTGGCGGCCACCTGCCCACTCCCTGATCGTTGTCGCAGCCACATGGTCACGCCCACACCCATCGCGACAGCAACCACGCCGAGCAGAATCCAGATCATGACGCGCATCTCCTCGCACCCGCCCGCCGGGCCCGCCGGCGGGAAGCCATACGACGGTGTTGTTCGACGGCGGGCCGGAGTCTCCCTCGCTTCCTGCCTAAGGTCAACACCTGCTGTCCTGGACTTTGGCCATTTTGGAGGGCGACGGGGCAGCAACGCGACCGGATAGAATTGAAGTTGCAAATCGATTCCACCGGGAACCACCATGCTCACCCCGTCTGCCGAGATTCTAGCCGTTTTGGCGCCGTTTGCGTCTT
>SYMT01000272.1 GCA_005805375.1 Actinomycetota bacterium | reverse complement strand
GGGGTAGAGGCGGACGCGGCGGCGGCGCCCGCCTCTCGCGGAGGGGGGCGGGGCCGGAGCCTGGGGCGCCGGCCCACCGAGTCCCCGCGGTGAGTACGCCGCCCGGCGTGGGGCGGCAGGATGAAATGCGAACCAGGCGGCTCCCAGGCCGCCTACGACAGTGATGAGCAGCGGAAACCACCGGTGTGGTGAAGCAGTGGATGACGTCAACGGAAATCTCCCGAGCAACAGTCAGCGCCCCGGCCCGCCGGTCCGGCTGCGACTGGGGCAATGCCGATTCCGCGCAGGGGGTACGGAGAAACGCTCTGTCTCCCTGTCGCTGTGCAAACCGGGAAGGGCAAGTCCACGCCCTCCCCACCTGGAAACTGCCGCCTCCATTACCCATGTGCGAAACACCTGGTGCACGGCAGGCAGCGAAACGGCCCTTCCTTCAATAGTCATAGACACCGTTCCCGGCAGAATAGTTACGTCACCCCTCCGCCGAAACATTCGTGGCCGGCGACGCCCCGTCGCGCCGGCTCCGGCGATGGCTCCCCATCCGAAGTCTCCCGCACTCCGCTGCGGATTGCGCGGCATGGGAGTCGGGGACCTCCGCGGCGGAGTGCGGCACTCACCCACGGGAGTCACGCATCGAGACCGGCGACAACACCGCTGATGGACGAATAACTACGAGTACTACCCGAACAGTGCATGAACCGGGCCGCCCCGCGATAGCGGCAGCGGACGACCCAGCGGATCTACAATCTCCGTGGCCGGGTCCAGTCCCAGCGCGTGGTAGATCGTTGCGGACAGATCGTCGGGAGTGACCGGAGCGCTGGCGGGGTAGGCTGCCAGCGCGTCGGACGCGCCGTAGACGGCGCCGCCCCGAATGCCCGCGCCCGCGAGTACGACGGTGTTGCAGGCCGCCCAGTGGTCCCGTCCGGCGTTGGCGTTGATCTTCGGGGTGCGCCCGAATTCGCCCAGGCAGACCACCAGCGTCTCGTCCAGCAGCCCGCGGGCGGAAAGATCCTCCAGGAGCGCGCTGAAGGCGCGATCAAACGGAGGGAGCAGGCTTTCGCGCAGTTGCGAGAAATTCTTACTGTGCGTGTCCCAGAACGCATCGTCGCGCATCCAGTTGACGGTGACGAGGCGTACGCCGGCCTCGACCAGCCGCCGGGAGAGCAGCAGGCCCTGCCCGAAGGGATGTCTGCCGTAGCGGTCCCGGAGCGCGGTGGGTTCTCCCTCCAGATCGAAGGCCTGCCGGGCGGCGGTCGAGGTGGTCAACTCGAGCGCCTGGCGCAGATGCCCTTCCAGGCGCCGCGCGGCGAGGGCGGGTTCTGCTTCCTTCCACCGCGCGTCCACCTCCTGCAGAAGGCTCCGGCGGCGGGAGAGCCGGGGCGCCGAAAGCCCGGGCGCAGGTTCGAATGGACGGAAGCCGGGCCTGTTGGGGTCCTGTGCGAGGAAGAGCGGATCCGCTTCCGCGCCGAGAAAGCCGGCGAAGAAGCCGGGAAAGATGTGGTTGTTGGCCGAAACCTGGTTGGCGGGGGCGTTCAAGCTGATCCCCGACGGGATGGGTCCTGAGCCCGCGCGCAGGTGGCGCATCACCGCCCCGAAGCAAGGGAAGTCGGTGGGCTTGTTCTGGGGATTCGTTTGGGGCTGGGCGTGGCGGTGCCCGGTGAGCATGTAGTGCATCGCCACGGTGTGCGTGTCGTCCGGGTGGGTGACGGAACGCACGAGTGTGAGGTGGTGGGCCTGTCTGGCTGTCTGCGGCAGCAGTTCGCAGATTTCGATGCCTGCGGCCGAGGTGCGGATCGGTCGAAACTCGCCGCGGTACTCCGCGGGAGCGTCCGGCTTCAGGTCCCAGAGATCCTGGTGGCCGGGCGCGCCGAAGAGGAACGCGAGGATGCAGGACTTCGCGCGTCCGAACGTCCGGTCCGTGCGCGGAGCAGCCCCGGCCGCTTGTCCCAGCAGCAGTTCCGGTAACGCCAGGCCCGCCGCGCCCAGCGCCCCGACGCGAAGCCACTCCCGCCGGGTGATCCCCTCGCACAGCCGCGTCTTTCCCGCGCCGATCGTCAGCATTGCTCGATCCCCCTCTTCCCATGAGACAGCAATCGGAGCCCGGAGTTTCCGGGTTCGGTCCGCTCATTCCTCATCCGTCAGGTGGCGCATGCGCAGGCCGCCGCCGCCCGGCACCAGTTCGCCCCCGCGCACCGTCGCCGCCGCCGTCAGCAGTTCGCGGCCGACTCGCTCCTGGCGGTAGCTGTCGGTGAACCGGAACCGGCCCTCACGCCGTTCCAGCACCGCCACGTCGGCGACTGCTCCCACCCGCAGCGTCCCGAGTTCTCCACTGCGGCCGAGGACTGCGGCGGGGCGTGTGGAGGACATCTCGACCACCTGTTCGAGCGTCAGCCCGAGCAAGAGGAACTTGGACATGGTGGTGGGCATGTCGTAGACCGGCCCGTGCAGGTTCATTGCGTGGAGGTCGGTGCTGATCGTGGATGGCAGGAATCCCTGGGCGAGTGCCGCCTCCGCCACCTGCCAGCGGAAGCTGCCGTAGCCGTGCCCGACGTCGAACACCACTCCCCGGGCTGCTGCGTCGCGCATTTCGGGGTAGATACGGTCGGCGTCGTCCAATACCCTCGTGCTGCCTCCCTTGAAGCAGTGCGTGATGCAGTCGCCCGCCTGCAGATCGGGCGCCATCTCGGGCAGCGACATCGGGCACTCGCCGATGTGTACCATGAGCCAGGTACCGGACTCCCGTGCGGCCCGGACCGCGTCCCGGAAGTTGGCCCACCCCTGCTCGCCGTTCCCGATGATGTGCTTCCCGGCACGGATCTTTACTCCCACCGCCACATCGGCGTGACGGCGGAGCGTGCGAATCACTCCCTCCGGATCGGCGTAGCGCCGGTCCATTAGTTCGCCGAGATTTGCCGCGACCAGCCCGATGCGCGAGAGGTTCACCAGACCCAGGATGCGCGTCCGGGCCCGGTCCACCACATCACGGCGGAAGCCGTCGAAATTGGCTGGGCCTGCGCTTCCGGTGTCCAGCATCGTGGTCACGCCTCCGGCCGGGCAGAGCGGATCCGGGTCGAGCCCCAGGGGAATGTGGTCCCGATAGACGTGGACGTGGAGGTCAATCAGTCCGGGCGTGACGAGCAGACCCCGCGCATCTACGACATGGGGGGCCTCTGCCTGGGGGAGGGCAGGTTCCACGGCGGCGATCCGGCCGTCCAGAATCGCGAGGTCGCGCACCGCGTGCAGATTCTGGGAAGGGTCAATCACCTCCCCGCGGCGAATGAGAATATCGTAGCGCATCTGTTCCGTCCTCCCGAGTACCTATGGACCTCCACGCAAAGTATGGCCTCCGCCGCGTGATCAACGCCTGCGGCAAGATGACCCACCTCTCCGGCGCGATCGTCCTCCCGGAGATTGCGGCTGCAGCCAGTGAATCCCTGCGTCACTTCTTCTTCCTCGAAGAAATCCAGGCGGCCGCCGGCCGGGTGATCGCCGCCGCTACCGGCGCGGAGGACGGGTGTGTGACCGCGTGCAGCGCC
Organism: Actinomycetota bacterium; assembly: GCA_005805375.1. Lineage (GTDB taxonomy): Bacteria > Armatimonadota > SYMT01 > SYMT01 > SYMT01 > SYMT01. The sequence goes on along the minus strand of SYMT01000272.1, from coordinate 1,704 downwards.
GCCGGCATCACCCTTGGGGTCGCCGCCTGCATGACGGGCGATGATCTCGGCCGGGTACTCCAGCTTCCGGACGCCGGCGGCATGCCGCACCGCGTGCTGATCCAGAAGGGTCACTGTGTAAATTACGGGCAGCCCATCACACAGGCGATCCGGCTCGCGGGTGCCGTGCCGGTAGAGGTCGGTTCCATCAACAGTTGTTCCGAGAGCGAACTCTGCCATGCACTGGCGGGAGGAGAGGTGGCGGCCGTCGTGGCGGTCGAGTCCCACCACACGGTGCGGCATGGCTATGTCGGGCTGCCGCGGGTGGTGGCGTTGGCGCATGCGAGCGGCGTCCCGGTTCTGGTGGATGGCGCCGCGCAGGACCAGCGCCTGCGGGAGTTGATCGGGTTCGGGTGCGACCTCGTGGTTACCAGCGCCCACAAGTACCTCAGCTCCACAACCGGCGGCATTGTCGCCGGCCGCGCTGCCCTCGTGCGGGCGGTGCTGCTCCAGAATCGGGGCATCGGGCGCGGGATGAAAGCGGGAAAAGAGGCCGTGTTCGGCGCGATAGCGGCCCTGGAATACCGCGAGGCCCAGGACATGCGGGCCTGGACGGCCGAGCAGGACCGGAAGGTCGCCCGCATTTTGACGCTGCTGGCCGGCATTCCCGGCCTCACGCTCTCGGTGGATCCGGACCCGAACGGGTGTCCGTTCTCGCGGGCCCGGCTCCAGGTGGACCCCGCGAGTGGCCACACGGCGGTGTCCCTCACGCGCTCCTTGGCGGCGGGCGATCCGTCGGTCATGGCGCGGGCGCACCACGCGGTCGAAGGCTACCTCCACCTGGATGCGATCGAGATGACGGACGCGGAACTGGAACTGGCGTGCGCGCGGGTGCGCGAGGCGTTCGGCGTCTAGCCCCGCAGGCGGAGTTCCGGCGTCGCCGGTGAAAAAACGGGGCGTCGTTCTCTGCAGAACGACGCCCCGAGAGGTGCGGCGGGCCGGGTAGGGCCTAGCCGGCCTTCGCTTCGTTGTTCTCCGCCTTCTCCGCCACGAGGCATTCGGTGGTGAGGAGGAGGCTGGCGATGGAAGCCGCGTTCTCGATGGCGCTGCGGGTCACCTTGGCGGGATCCACGATGCCGCGGGATGCCAGATCGCAGTAGTCGCCGGCCCGGGCGTCGTAGCCCTGACCCGCCGGGAGCAACTTGATCTGCTGGACGATGATCGAGCCCTCAGCACCCGCGTTCTGGGCGATGATGCGGGCCGGTTCCTCCAGCGCGCGGCGTACGATGGCGACGCCGACCCGCTCATCGTGGTCTTCGCCGAGATCGTCCGTCAGGCTCGGGATGATGTGGAGTAGCGTGGCGCCGCCGCCGGCCACGATCCCCTCTTCCACTGCCGCCCGGGTCGCGGAGAGCGCGTCTTCGATGCGCTGCTTCTTCTCCTTGAGTTCGGTTTCGGTGGCAGCCCCGACCTTGACCACCGCGACGCCCCCGGAGAGTTTGGCGATGCGCTCAGAGAGCTTTTCGCGATCGTAGTCGCTTTCGCTCTTCTCGAGGGCGGCCTTGATCTGGGCGATCCGGCCCTGGATTGCGGCCGCGTCGCCGTAACCCTCAATGATCGTCGAGTCATCCTTGGTCACGATCAGCCGCTTGCAGCGACCGAGCTGGCTGAGCTGGATGTTCTCGATCTTCTGCCCCACGTCCTCGCTGATGAACTGCCCGCCGG
>SYMT01000271.1 GCA_005805375.1 Actinomycetota bacterium | reverse complement strand
GGGCGAGTGCAGAGTGTCGCCGTCCGGCTCGTGGTGGAGCGGGAACGGGAGATCCAGGCATTTGTTTCCAACGAGTACTGGTCCGTCACCGCCCGCCTGACGCCGCACCGCGACGGTCCCGAGTTCCCGTTCGACGCGAAGCTTGCCCAGATCGGGGGCAAGAAGGCGGAACTAGACAGCCGGGACAGCACCGCGAGCGTGCTGGAGCGACTGGGTTACGCACTCGGCGAGAAGGACGGCGGCGGATGGGAAGCACGGCCCCAAGCAGATGCAGCCCCACCCGAATGGCGCGTTCTGGAGGTGCGTCAACGCGAACAGCGGCGCAATCCGGCTCCCCCCTTCACCACCAGTACGCTGCAGCAAGAGGCTGCGCGCAAGCTCGGCTTCAATGCTCGGCGCACGATGCAAACTGCCCAGCAGTTGTACGAAGGGCTTGAACTGGGCGCAGACGGGCATGTGGGCCTCATCACCTACATGCGGACCGACTCGCTGAACGTCTCGACCGAAGCTCAGGCGGAAGCCCGGCAGTACGTCGAGCAGCGACACGGGAAGAACTTCTTACCGCCGGAGCCCCGCCAGTATCGCTCGCGCAAAGGCGCGCAGGAGGCCCACGAGGCGATCCGCCCTACTTCCGTGTTTCGCACTCCCGACAGCGTGCGCGCCTCTCTCACCACGGATCAGGCTCGTCTCTACCAGCTCATCTGGCAGCGCTTCGTCGCGAGCCAGATGGCCTCTGCCGTCTTCGACGTGACCTCGGTGGATATCGGCGCGGTGGATCTGCTCTTCCGGGCTACGGGGCGGGTCGTAAAGTTCGAAGGCTTTATGGCGCTGTACACAGAGGGGCGCGATGATCGCACAGCCCAGGAACGCGAAGAAGACGCTGAGGAGGGCCGGCAACTTCCCCGTCTGACCGTCAACGATCTCCTGCGCTTGCTCGGGCTCGCGCCGGGTCAGCACTTTACAGAGCCCCCACCGCGCTTTACCGAGGCCACTCTGGTGCGGGCGCTGGAAGAGAAGAGCATTGGTCGGCCCAGCACCTACGCCCAGATTCTCTCTACCATCGTTGAACGCGACTATGTGTCCCTGGAGGACAAACGGTTCCGCCCGACGGACCTGGGCTGCATTGTCAATGATCAACTAGTGCGTCACTTCCCGGACGTAGTCAGCGCCGACTTCACGGCCCAGGTCGAAGAAGATCTGGATAACATCTCCACCGGCGAGCGCAACCGGGTTGACGTACTCCAGGAATTCTACGGACCCTTCCTGGGGGCACTGGAGCGCGCGAAGACCGAGATGGAGCGGATTCGCCCGGAGGCGCAGGTCACGGACGTTCCCTGCCCCACGTGCGGCAAGTTCATGTACATCCGCGGCAGTCGCTACGGCAAGTTCCTCGGCTGCTCAGGCTTTCCCGAATGTAAGCACACCCAACCCTACCAGGAGACGCCGGCCGAAGGGGAGGAAGGCGCGGCCCCTGCCGAGGCGATCCCGGACTGCCCGAATTGCGGCAAGCCGATGCAAAAACGCGGGGGACGTTTCGGCGAGTTCTGGGGCTGCACCGGATATCCCGAGTGCAAGACGATTGTGGATCCCAAGAAGAAGGACCTCCCCCCCCCGGACCCGGAGTTCTCCATGCCGTGCCCCCGCGCCGGCTGTGGCGGCACGGTCCGCGCCGCCCGATCGCGCCGAAATGTCATCTTCTACGGATGTTCACACTACAACGCCAGGCCCAAGTGTGATTATGTGGCCTGGTCGCGCCCGCACCCGGATCAGCGGTGCGAAACTTGCAGCTACCCGCTGGCCGAGAAGGTGTACCGCGGCCATAGCCAGGGGCTGAAATGCACGAACCAGGAGTGCGCCTCCAACGCCGGGACAGAGCGCACAGCCAGGAAGCCGACCACACGGGCCAAGAAGGAACCCGCGGCGAAGAAGGAACCCGCGGCGAAGAAGGAACCGGCAGCAAAGAAGGATCCCGCGGCGAAGCCTGCGCGGGCCACGCGCAGCAAGCCGTGATGCGCTGGATTCTCATCCGCGCACTCGTTCCCGGCAGGCTCTCCCCGGCGCAGATGGAGTGAGCGGAGCGAACTGAGGTACGAGCGCCCGAGACGCCCCACTCGTGCCTCACTTCTCCGCACTCACTTCTCACTCCCAGAACTACACACCGAAACGATGGCGCTCCCCACTCCTTCCTCCCGCATCTCCCTCCTGCGTCCCACCGCGGTGAACACGGTCCTTGCGGAAGTCCGCGAAGCACGCGCCGCCGGGCGCGATATCGCCTCACTATTGCGCGGGGAGCCGGACCTGCCTACCCCCGAACACATCGTCGCGGCCGCGGAGCGGGCACTGCGGGAGGGGCGCACCGGCTATCCGGACAATCAGGGGGAGCCGGCGCTGCGCGAAGCCGTCGCCGCGAAACTTGCCCGTGAAAATCACCTCCATTACTCTGCCGGCGACGAGATTCTCATCACCACTGGCGCCACGCTGGGGATCTATGCGGCGCTGGCGGCGGCGCTGGAGCCCGGCGATGAAGTCCTGCTCCCCGAGCCGATCTATGACGCTTACAGATCTCCCATCGCGCTGGCCGGGGGCACCGCGCGGAGTATCCCGGCGCAACGGGTCAACGATCGGTTTGTGCTGGATGCCGATGCTGTCCGGGATGCGTGCGGACCCCGCAGCCGGGTGCTGCTCTTGAACCATCCCTGGAATCCGACCGGCACGGTGTTCCGGCGCGCAGAGTTAGCAGCCCTGGTCGCCGTCGCCGAGCAGCAGAATCTGCTGGTGCTGAGCGACGAGATCTACGAGGCAATCCGCTACGACGACCGGGAGTTCGTCTCTCCAGCGGCCCTCAGCAACGCTGCAAGAGCGCGCACCATCGTCATCAACAGTTTCTCGAAGACCTATGCGATGACCGGCTGGCGCCTCGGGTACTGTGCCGGACCCGCGCTCTGGATGCGGGCGATTTTTCTGGTCCTCCAACAGGCCAGCCGGGGGCCGGCGACGTTCGTGCAGGACGCCGGGGTGGCGGCGCTGAACGGATCGCAGGAGTGTGTGGAGCAGATGCGGTGTGAATACAGCAGACGACGTGAGTCCGTGTGCACCGCACTGGCCGGCCTGCCGTACGCGCGCGTGCTGCCGCCGGAGGGCGGATTCTTCGCAATGGTGGACCTGAGAGCCGCTGAGGAACCGTCGGACAGAGCACGCCGACGGTTGCTATGGGACCACGGGGTCGTGGTAATGCACGGTGCAGCCTACGGCGCCGCGGGGGAGGGCACCCTGCGCATCTCATTTGCCGCGGGTGGCCGGAGTCTCGAACAGGGCCTGGCTCGGCTGCGGGAAGGGCTCTGCGCCAAAAGTGAGTAGCGAGGGGTGAGAATCGAGTGTGACCCGTCTCGGGAACGCCGGGGTCCTGCTGGGCTTCGCGTTCCTCTCCACTCACTCCTCTTGATGCCGCCTGCCCCACTCATTTTTCACTGCTCTTCATCCAATTCTCACCATGCCCCCCTACACGCCGGACCAGCGCACCCTGGAGCAGCAACTGGTTGAGGAAACAACGGCGGAGGTGTACTTCGACCGCGTGCATCGCGGCCTGTACGCTACCGACGCCAGCGTCTACCAGATCATGCCGCTCGGAGTGGTCGTGCCGCGTCTCCCAGAGGACGTCGTGCAGACCCTGGAGCTCTGCCGAACCGCCGGGATCTCGATCACTGCCCGCGGCGGGGGTACTTCCCAGGCCGGTCAGGCCGTTGGATCGGGCCTCCAGATAGACTTCTCCCGCCACCTGAATCGGGTGCTGGAAGTGGATGCGGCGGCAGGCTGGGTACGAGTGCAGCCCGGCATCGTGTTGGATGAACTGAACGCGCATCTCCGCCCGCACGGTCTCCATCTGCCGCTGGACATCTCGACTTCCGATCGCGCAACGGTCGGCGGGATGATCGCCAACAACTCCGCAGGCACGCGCTCGGTGCTCTACGGAAAGACCCTCGATTACGTCCTGGAACTGACGGTGCTCCTGGCGGACGGCACGGTCTGCACCTTCGATCCGGTCCCGGACGAAGTGGAACTGGAACGCCGCTGCGCGCGACCGGGATTGGAGGGGCAGGCCTACCGCACAGTGCGCCGGCTGGCTGCCGAGCACGCGGGGGAGATCGTGCGGCGCTACCCCCGCATCCTCCGCCGGGTAGGCGGATACAACCTCGACGAGTTCGTCCCTGGACGATGGCCGTTTTCGCTGGCCAGATTGATCGTAGGCTCCGAGGGCACACTGGCGTTGGTGCTGGAGGCAAAGTTGCGATTGGCGCCGCTTCCGCGTGCGAAGTCCCTGGCCGTGGTGCAGTTCGACAGCCTCCTGGAGGCATTGGAGGCGACACCATACCTGCTGACTCATTCCCCGTCAGCAGTGGAACTCGTGGACCGTTTCGTACTGGAGCCGACCCGAACGCACCGCCGGTTCCGCGCCGAACGCGACGAGTTCATCCAGGGCGACCCCGCCGCGATCCTGATGGTGGAGGTGCTGGGGGACGAGCCCACGGAATTGGAACGTCGCCTCGACGCGATGCAGCGGGCCCTCGCGGAGGCGGGCCTGGGGTCCCCCTTCGTACGCGTCCCGGACCCCGCTGCCCAGGGGCGCGCCTGGAGCCTGCGCCGGGCCGCGCTCGGCCTCAGCATGGCCGGGCGGGGAGATGCCCGAGCCTGTTCCTTCGTCGAAGACACCGCAGTGGATCCCGCGCGGCTGCGAGATTACATCGAGCGCTTCCTGGGGATCCTCGCCGCGCACCATACCACAGCCGGCTTCTATGCCCATGCCTCGGTGGGGCTACTGCACGTCCGCCCGGTGGTCAATCTGAAGACCGCCGACGGCGTAGAGCGATTCGCGCACATTGCCGACGCCATTGCGGACCTGGTGCTCGAGTTCGGCGGCGCCCTCTCCGGAGAACATGGGGACGGGCTGGTCCGCGGGCCGTTCCAGGAGCGCATGTTCGGTTTGCAGTTGTACGGGGCATTTCGCGAACTCAAGCAGGCTTTCGATCCTTACGCCGTGTTCAATCCCGGAAAGATCGTGGACTCGCCTCCACTGACGGACAACCTCCGCTTCGGCGCCACCTATCTGGCCCGCGAGCCCCTCACCGTGCTGAACTTCGACGACTTCGGCGGGATCGCGCGAGCAGCCGAACAATGTGCCGGGATCGGCGAGTGCCGGAAGCGCCTGTCCGGCAGCATGTGCCCCTCGTTCATGGCCACGCGCGACGAGTCTGCGTCCACTCGGGGACGCGCCAACACCCTCCGTTTGGCTCTCTCCGGTCAACTGGGCCCCGAAGGGCTCGCGGACCGGTCCGTGCGGTCGGTATTGGATCTGTGCCTGGAATGCAAGGCGTGCAAGGCGGAATGCCCCACGGGCGTGGACATGGCCCGCCTGAAGGCGGAGACGTTGTATCAGCAACACCGCGCCCACGGCCCTCCGCTCCGGGATCGGATCCTGGCACGGCCGGACCGGCTGGGGGTGTGGGGTAGCTACGCGCCCGAGCTGGCGAATCAGATCCTGGCGGGACCGGTCGGGCGTTGGGCCGCTCAACTTCTCGGGCTCGACCCGGATGTCGGCCTACCAAGGGTCGCCGAGCGCGCCTTCAGCCGGTCCCAGCATCCCGAACTGGATCGGGCACGCTTGGGCGGTCTGCATCCCGTAGTGCTGTTTGTGGACACGTTCTCCAACTATTTCGAACCGGAGGTCGCCCACGCCGCGGTCGAACTGGTGCTGGCCACCGGGAACGGGGTCATCCCCATCCATGGCATCTGCTGCGGCCGCCCGCAGCTCTCGCGCGGCTTTCTGCCCGAGGCCCGTCAGCAGGCGGAACGGGTGCTGGAAGTACTCGGGCCGGTGGAAGCAATGGGCTATCCGATCGTATTCCTCGAACCGAGTTGCCTCTCCATGATCCAGGACGACTACGAATATCTTGTCCCTGCCCCGCGACGGCGTGCGCTGGAGGCGCTCCGGCGTCTGGCGGTGAGCTTCGAGGCTTGGGCTGCAGACGGGTCCGCCCTGCGCGGACCGCGAGCCACTGGTCACTTTGCGGCCCCCCCGGGCCCGCTCCTGGTGCAACCGCACTGCCACCAAGCGAGTCTGGGGCAGGCGCCGGCATGCCTTCGCGCCCTGGAGGGGTTGCCCAACGCCCGAGTCACCTTGCTTGATGCCGGCTGCTGCGGGATGGCAGGTTCGTTCGGCTACGAGCACCCCGCCGTATCCCGTAGCATCGCAGAGCAACGCCTGCTGCCCGCACTCCAGGGGGTCATCGGATCACCGGTCGCGGTCAGCAGCGGCTACTCCTGCCGCCGGCAACTCACGCGCCTCTGGGGGGGCGACACCCGGCATCCCGCAGTCCTCTTGCGCGATCTCTGGAGGAGTGAGTCGGATGGGGGAGTTTGACAAAGGCGCAGCGTGGTTGATGCAGCACTTCGGCCACGCGCTGCTCCGCCTCGCCGGCGTTGTCGTCCCCGGCGGAGTGACCTCGCTGCAGAACAAGATCGTGCTGCCCACCCGCGTGCCGGACGGGCTGCTGTAAACCAACTTCACGCCTCCCGACGCGGAGGGGCCGGACCTGTTCCTCCTCGAAATCGCCACCTACGCTGAACTGCGTCTCCTGATCCAGATGCTGAACGATATCGCCTTGACCTGGGGGGCGTTCGGGCGCCTCCCCGAGGCTTTTGCCTACATTGTGCGCCGCCACTCCACCGCCGCGCTGGAAAACTCCCATGTCGTGGCCAGCCGGCTCCGGCACGCGTCCCTGGCCGCCGGCTGGACCCCGGTGCGGGTATTCGAACTGGAAGCCGCCGACATCCTGGCCCTGGACGAAGCGGGCCTCGGGCCCTTTGCCCTGGCCGCGCACTGGGACGCGGACGGCGAGCAGTTGGCGCAGCAGGTGCGGGGCCTGGTGGACCGCCAGGTGGGGGATCCGGGCCAGCAGGCAAATCTGCTGGCGGTCTGCCAAGTCTTCGCTGAGATTAATTATAGTGACGCGCGTGTCTTTGAGATCCTCGGAGGACGAAAGATGGCACTGCAATCGGCGTGGATGCGTGAAGCATTCACAGAAGAGATCGAGAAAGCGAAAACGGAGAGCGAAGCGATCGGACTTGCACGAGGCAAAGCGGAAGGGATCACCATCGGAACAGCAACGGCGAAAACAGAGGCTATCCTCCACGTTCTCCGCCGGAGGTTCACCCTGGTGCCGCACGATGTGGTGACCCGCGTGCAGCAGATTGACAACCTCGCCCTGCTGGACACCTTGCTGGATCGCGCTCTCGCCTGCCGCCGGCTGGAGCAGTTTACTCGTGCTCTGCCGCACTGACACGGTCCCTGGAATCGCGGGAATTCCGCTGAGAAACAAGGATCAAACGGGTGTTCCGGCGAATCGAAAGGCACCATGTCGGCACACTCCTGGCTGGACAGCCTGAACGACGCGCAGCGCGAAGCGGCCACCCACGAAGAAGGACCCCTGCTGGTGATTGCGGGAGCCGGAAGCGGCAAGACCCGCACCGTTGCTTGTCGCGTCGCCTGGCTTCTCGGACGGGGCGTAGCGCCGGAACAGATCCTTCTCCTGACGTTCACCCGGCGCGCCGCGGCAGAGATGCTGGAACGCGCCGGGCACCTCGCCGGGTCGGTATCGACATCACGGGTATGGGGAGGCACGTTCCACGCCGTGGCCAACCGCCTGCTGCGCCAGTACGGGCGCGCCCTGGGCCTCAGTCCGGAGTTCACGGTCGTGGACCAGTCCGATGCAGCGGATCTGATGCACCTGATCCGCTGCGAACTGCAGCTCGGCGAGGGACGCAAACGCTTCCCGCAGAAGGGCACCCTCATCGCAGTGTACTCGCGCATGGTGAACAGCCGCACCATGCTGAGCGAAGTGGTTGAGAAACACTTCCCGTGGTGCCGGGACGCCACGGATGGGATGCGTCAGGTATTTGAGGAGTACACGCGCCGTAAGCGACGGCAGCAATTGCTCGATTACGACGACCTGCTTCTCTTCTGGCGGGCGTTGGGTGAGGTCCCCGCGCTACAGAGGACGTTGGGGAGCATGTTCGCCCATGTCCTGGTGGACGAATACCAGGACACCAACCTGATCCAGGCCGAAATCCTC
>SYMT01000270.1 GCA_005805375.1 Actinomycetota bacterium | reverse complement strand
GGTGGCGCGCACCGGCGCCGGTGCTTCGCTTTTGAAAGACATGCCGCGCGCCGCACAGGTCATGTCGGCCGTCGTGAGAGCCAGTTCCGTACCGGTCACCATCAAGACACGGGTCGGGTGGGACGGCTGCGTAGGGAGCGCGGTGGAATTGGCGCGGGTGGCCGAGAGTGTAGGGGTGGCGGCGGTCACGATCCACGGCCGCACTGCGGTCCAGGGGTTTTCCGGGAATGCCGACTGGCGTCCCATCGCTGAGGCGAAGGAAGCAGTTGGGATTCCAGTGATCGGGAATGGGGATGTGCGGACCGCGGCCGACGCCGAGCGCATGTTTCGTGAAACCGGGTGCGACGGCGTGATGATCGGGCGGGCGGCGCTCGGGTATCCCTGGATCTTCCGCGAGATACGCGCCCACTTTGGCCTTGAGGGCGGCGGCGGCCCCCCCAGCGCGGCGGAGCGCCTGAGCGCCGCTGCCGAACATGCCCGGCTTCTCGCCATGCAAGCGCACGGCTATGCCGAGCCCGATACACCGCTGCCGTCCATCGCCCGCGGGCAACTCTGTCACTATCTCGCAGAACTCCCCCACGCGGCGGAAGCCCGGCGACGCCTCACCCGACTTACCACCCTGGGTGATGTGCAGGAAGTTCTGTCCGCCGTCGCGGCCGTCATTCGGACCGGCCGCGGCTCACAACCCCCACCCTGACCCTCACCGACCGCGGCTGGTATCTGGAGGAGTTCCCCATGTCTCGCAGGACGCGTCGTTCCCTTTTGCCCGGCATCACCGCGGGCACCCTGGCGGCCACCGCTGCCGCGGTGCAGGCCGCAGACCCGCCGAAAGTGCAGCCGGCGTTCGTGGACACCGAGCGGGTGCTGGCAGTGTTTCGCAAGACGCCGGCGTTTGCACAGGCACAAAAGCAGTTCAGTGAGCGTGCGAAGGAACTGAGTGAAGAGATGGCCTTCCTGGCGCAACTCCGCTACTGCACAGACGCAGAGCGCAAGGAAGCGCTCCTGATCCGGGGCAAGGCGATCAACGCCTCTGCCGCCGAGCGCTCCAAACTGGATGGCTGGCTCAAGCGGGCAGATGAGGTCGAGAACGAGATTTCCCGGCTCAGCCAGAAACAGAATCCGACTCCCGAGGAAGCCAACCGCATCAAGTTGCTCTCCGACATGCGCACGCAGGCCGCAGAGCAACTTGCCGGAGCCGCGGCCGACCGGCGCGACCAGTTGCGCGATCTGGACAACAAGCTCACCGAGCAGGTTCAGGAAGAGATCATGGGCCTGGTGGAACGGGTCGCAAAAGACCAGCGGGCGCCGGTAGTGTATGCCCGATCCGCCATATTGTTCGGGGGCACGGACCTGACCGATCACGTCATTCGGAAGGTCGGCAAGTAGGTCCGGACGGAATGAACGAGAAGTGAGGGAAGAGGAACGAGCCTGGCTCCCTCTTTTCTCCATTTCCCGTCCCGCTCTGGTGCGCATGAGGAATTGGATGATAGAGACAAGAGCGTCTGCTAATGCAAGAAACGGGAAGAGAGCTCGTCCGCTTCTTTCCGCACTCCTCTTCCCGCGTTCCTCTGTGCCGGCGATCGGCCTTGCCGCTGCACTCACCGGTACGCTGGCAGGCTGCGTTCACCCGCTCCCCGCGTCGGAGACCGAGGCGCTCACCCGCGCGCGGACGGGCGAGATCGAAGTGCGGGCGTTCCAGGGGGGCTATGGCGTAGACTTCTATGAGAAGGCGGCCCGCGAGTACGAGGAACAGCACCCCGGGGTGAAGATAGACCTCAAAGGGGATCCCCGCATCTGGGAACAACTGCGCCCCCGCTTCGTCGCCGGCAACCCGCCCGGGCTGGCCTTCCCCGGCTGGGGGATGGATAACTATGCCCTGATCTACGAGCACCAGGCGCTCCCCCTGGATGACGTGCTGCTCACGAGCCCGTACGGAGAGGCCACGGGCACGTGGAAGGCAACGTTCATTCCGGAAGTGCTCAAGCTCGGGGTCTATCGGGGCCAGACCTACCTGCTGCCCTATTACCTCACCCTCAACGGCTGGTGGTACAACGTCAACCTCTTCGCGAAACACGGGTGGAAGCCCCCGACCGACTGGGACGAACTGCTCCTCCTGTGTGAGAAGATCAAGGCCGCCGGCATCGCGCCGTTGACCTACCAGGGGAAGTACCCGTACTACGCCATCCAGGGTTTTCTACTGCCCTGGGCCATCTCGGAGGGCGGGATTGGTGTGTATCAGGCAGCGCAGGCGCTGGAGCCGGACGCCTGGAAGGCGCCTGCCTTCCTGCACGCGGCGGAGAAGGTGGACTTGCTCCGGCAGAAGGGCTACTTCCTGAACGGTTCCATCGGCCTGAGTCACACCGAAGCGCAAATGGCGTTCTTGAACGGCGACGCGGCGATGATTCCCTGCGGCACCTGGCTGGAGAGCGAGATGAAGAAACAACTCCCCGCCGGATTCCGCATGGCATTCTTCCTGCCCCCACGCATCCCCGGGGGGAAGGGGGACCCAACCACCCTGCAGGTGGGGGTCGAGCCGTGGCTGCTCCCCACGCAGGGCGCGAACACCGCCCTCGCTCTGGACTTCTTCAAATACCTGACGAGCCCGAAGAAAGCCCGTGAGTTTGTGCTGGCAAAGGGAACCCTCACCGCCGTCCGCGGCAGCAACGACGACCCACTTCCCGAGACCCTGCGCGGGCCCGCCGCTGCGCTGCGCAATGCGCGCGTCACCTGGAGCACGCAGTACACCCAGTGGTACAAGCCGCTGGAAGAGGGAACCAAGACCGCGATGACCGGACTCCTGCAGGGCGACCTGACGCCGCAGCAGTTCGTGGACAGATGCGAAGCCGAAGCCACCAAAGTCCGGCGCGATCCGAACATCCCCAAACATCGGCCGGAATGACTCCCCTGCGCACCCCGTGACGAACACTCCGGGAATTCGAGTAGAATTCCCGGTGGAGCACCTGCCAGTGGGTCTCCAGGAGGTCAATGATGAAAATTCGGATCGAGTACTGCACCGGCTGAGGCTACCTGCCTCGCGCCGTCAGTTTGACGGAGAAGCTCCTCGCTGCGTTCAAGATGCAGATTGCATCGCTCGAAATCATCCCCGGTAGCGGCGGGGTGTTCGAGGTACAGCGGGATGGGGCAGTGATTTTCTCAAAGAAGGATGCCGGTCGGTTTCCGGAATGGAACGAGATTCAGACCGCGCTCGCGTGACGGGACCGATTCGCTGCCGCAAGCAAGGGCCGGGGACGCCTGTTCCGGCGGCGCCTCCCGAAATTGAGGTGCTGCCGCCGACGGACCCGGCCCGTTCCGTCCCTCATCCCGAACTCCGGGGCATCGCTCGGAGTTTCGCGGAAGGGGACTACCGGGCCTGTGTCGCCCCCATTGAGGTGCTCTACTTTGCGCGGCGCAACACCTTCCATCAGGGACTGCTCCAGTACGTAGTAGCCCACCTCCAGCTCAAGCTGGGGCTCATGCGCACCCCGAGGAAGCTGCTAACGCAGGCCCTGGCGCTCTGGGAGCCCTACCCGGATCAGCAGGAAGGAGTGGATCTGGGCGCCGCCCGCGTGCATGCCCGCCGTCTCCTCGCCCTGCTCCCGTCCGATCGGGATCGCCTCGACCCGGACGAGCCCGCGCCGGATGTCGCCCCACCCGGCCTCACCTGATCGCGCGGCACGGCCGTCTTCGGTCAGGCTTCGGGTCGCCTATGCTTTCCCTCCGCGCTTCCGGAGCAGCTCGGCGTGGATCCGCGCCACATCTCCCATATAGCCGTTCTCCTTCGCGCGTTCCGCCGCCTTGAAGATGTGTTCCCGGGCGCGGCCGCCGTCCCCGGTGGCTTCGTAGTAGAGGCCGAGATAGAGATGCGCATAGAACACCGGCTCGCCGAACCGAGAACGGGGTGACGCCGCTTCCGCGGCTGCCAACACCTCGCGCGTCGAGCCCTTCCCCGCAAACAGCCGGTGTACCTGCGCCATCGGGACCCGCGGATCTCCTTCAATCGGAATCAACTTCTTGCGGGCGGCGTCCAGACTCTCCGCCCGCGTGGTACACAGGAAATGCCAGACGGCGTTCTCCACATCCTGGGAGTTCACCGTCTGGTGAATCTCGAACTGCCGCTTCCCGTCGGCATAGCGCGCCGCGTAGTAGAGTGAGATGCCCCGCTGCCAGTGGTGCGGCTTCTGTTCCGGCACGAGCGCCAGATAGCGGTCGAAGTCGGCGATGGACTCCCGGATCTTGCCGCCGCGAAACTGTGCCTCTCCGCGCTGCTGCCACAGGTCGGCCACGGCGGGCGCGAGGCGAATTGCCTCCCCGTAGTCGGAGGCGGACTTCGCGTGCTCGCCCCGAAGTTCCTGGACCTGCGCGCGGAGTGTCCACGAGCGGGTCTGTTTCGGTTCGAGTTCCACGACCCGGTTCGCCAGCGCCAGCGCCTGCACCAGGTCCCCCTTGCGCGCAGCGTCGCGCGCCTCGGCGGCCAGCCCGGCAGCGTCCTTGCCTTGCGCGCCGGCGGATGCGGGCAGCAACGCAGGCGCACTCAGACAGCCGGCCGCCAGCAGCAGTGATCGGCGTTTCATGACAGATTCTCCTTGTGCGTGGATTCTGTGGTGTGTCAGGCAGCCGTGTCGACAAACCAGCGTACGGCGTGCCGGGCCGCGCTCTTCTCGAAGCGGAGCGTATACGGGTTGCAGAGCCAGCGCGCCACCTGCCCATCGGTGCGCATCAGCAGCCAACCGAAATCCCAGCCCCTACTCTGGTACACCAGTGGAATCGTGGGCCGCACCCGCACCAGCGGGTGTGCAGCCCCAATCAGCACCCCCCGCTCTGTGTAGTGATAGCAGGGCCCCAGGTGGACGAACACCTCGTGGGATGGTCCCTCACCCAGATCAGCACACAGGTCGCGGATACCCACTTTCACCTCACAGCCGGCGTCTACGGCTTCGGTCAACGCGGCGAGGGAACCCGACACCACTTCGCCCTGCTCGGTGTGGGCCAGCACTTCGCGCCAGCCGTCGCGGACGAAAAACCGGAAGTAGTCGAACGCGTAGAAGAAGTGGTGGCTCGGAGCGTTGGTGCCCTCGTCGTTCGCCTGCACCAGCGTCATCCGGTGCATCTGCGGGTCCCGCCCCGGGGTAGTTGGTGAGACACCGGGAGGCGGCGGACCGTCGCTGAGGGAGGGACGGCCGATCGCCTGCGCACCGTCCTGGTTGTAGAGGAAGAACGACAGCGAAGGGCGCGCTCCGAACCCATCCGGCAGTTCCACCGGCATCCGCAGCGTTTCAATTCCCGCCGCCCAGCGCCGCTCCAGGACGTAGGTCACCCGGAAGTCCATCCGCTCGCGGATCAGTTCGGCGCAGTCCGACGCGGTGTCAATGTGCTCGTTGTGCCGGAACGCCGTGCCGATCCGCAGGTCCGCCCCGCGCTCCAACGCCGCGCACAGACCCGCGGTGCTGCCGCACACCCGGTTCCGGTGCTCATCCAGTTGCAGTACATTTTCCCAGGATCCCACACCTACCCCCTTGCTGCTTTCCGCACAAACTTGCTTGCGGTGTGCGTGTCCGAGAACCGGGCCACCCTGGTGTCGGTCCACCCCGCCGGCCGGACGACGGCGAAGACCTGCACATCTTGCAGATCCTTGCGCCCGCGGGGATAGATCACCCAGATGGCGCCTTTTGGCGGCAATTGGGAGGCCAGGGCGGGGATGCGTTCGAGCGCCACGGGGGAGTCTGCCTGAAAGAACAACCAGTCCGCCCGGGCCACTTCCGCTTCAGCCACCACGCTCACACCCGCGCCGACCAGCTCGGCCGGCAGTTCCGCATCGGTCACCGCGACGAGCGCGGCAGTCTGCCCGGCGCGAATTCCCAGTTTCTCCAGACGCCCCGGAGGCTTCAATATGCGTTCCGCCCAACGGGGCGCGCGATTTCCGAGCTCCAGGATCGTGGTCTCCTCCGGCGACACGAGCCGGAGTTCCCCGCCGTCGGCGGAGACCTCGGTCAACTCCTGCAACCGCAGCGACAGCCGAAACGGGCCGCGAAACAGCAGGCGGTCCAACTCCAGGCTCGCCGTCCCTTCCCCTACCAGTTCGCCGCAGCGGGCCACGCACCGTGCTTCCAGTCCCATTTGTCCCCCTCAGGCCGGTGAAAAGGCGGGTTCCTCGTCACTACCACCCAGGAAATCCGGCAGCGGTACCCCCGCCGCCTCTGCGGCCGCGGCATCCTGCGCCTCCTGCTCTTCGTCTACGGCGTTGCGCACGACCGCGTCCGCCTCCGCCATCCGCCGCTCGCGACTCTTGTGGGGGAGCGTAATCCGGGGCACGATCCTTCCCCCTCCCGGGTGCGCATCCGCCGCCAGCAGAAAGCAGTAGCCGGACCACGCCGCTGCCAGCGGCCCGACCCAACGCTTCGAGAGCGCTCCAGTCGCCGCCAGCCCCGACAGCGCCGCGACCCCGAGCGCAACCCTCCCCAGCGTCCGGAACACCGGACCCACCGGTAGTTCGCCACCTTCGGCGCCTGCCTCCGAGTCCGGCTGCTCCGGCCCCAGCGCCTGCCGATCCAGGAAGTCGGCGACTGCAATCAACGCTTGCCCGAGCAGGCCGTCGGTCTCACCCTGACGCGCCATCTCGACGTAGAAGGGATCGAACAGATCCGGACGCCGGCGGATCGCTTCGTGGAACTCGGCGCCGTCCTCCAGCCGGGAGGCAATCTCCTGGGAAGCGCGAATCAGTACTTCGCTTCCGGTGTGGTGGCTGGAAATGCGAAGCGCCCGGAGCACGCTCACGCCGGCATCCAGCATCGCGCCCAACTGCCGCGTGAACAGCGCCAGATCCGCCGCCGCAGTGCTGCCCGCTGCACCGGAATCAGACCCTGGGACCATACGTCACTCGTCCTCCGCGCTCCGTCTACCGGCTGCCAGAGCCGCCCCGACCATCCCTGCCGCCACCGCCGCTGCGAAAAAGAGCGGATCCTCCGTGACCGTGCGCCCCATCGTGGTCAGATCGCGGTCAAACGCCCGGAGAGCCGCCATTCCCACTTCTGTGGAAGTCGGGATCACTTCATGCTTCCCGGCCCGCGCCGCGAGTCCCTGCACGATCACAGGAAACTCCTGTGGAACCGGGAGGCCGACGGCCGTGCGGAGGCACTCCAGCAGCGTCCAGGTGTGATGGCTGACGCCGAGGTGCCGGGGACGGGGGTCGGCGCCGCTCGCCCGCACGGCCAGCACCGGCCGGCCGCCCAGGTGCTCCGCCGCATGCAGGGCCTCCACCAGCGCCATCCCACTGAAGCCGAACCGGGTGCCGGTCCCTGCATTACCCGGCCCCTGTCCGACCACAATCAACTCTGCGCCGAGCACACTGCGCGCCGCCAACAGTCCGGAATAGATGTTGACGGCTTCCACGTCGCCGCCGAAGCCCTGACCCACTGTCGCAGTACCCTGCAACACTCCCGCCTCCCTCAGGGTGGGCGCCAGACGGCTCAGCCCCAGCGGCAGGGAGGCTGCATCCACCTGCACGTACGCGATCCGCAGCCGGGGGGAGACGGCATGGGCAGCGATGGCGACGGCCATCGCCTGACTGTGCAATTCCGCCGCGACGACCGGCGCCCCCGCCAGCGATGCGCATCCCTCAACGGTGGAACGATGCGGCGACGCATCCTCCTCCACCGCGCAGACACGCAACTGGAGCGGGGTGTAACGCAGTTTCAGGAGGTGGCCGTCGGTTCGCCGCTGGTGGGACGGCGTCGGATCGAACGCAGGCTCCGCTGGAGCCAGGATGAAATCCTGCCCACCGGTCCCGAGGTGCAACTCCGTGGCGGTCGTGTTCAACCATACCTGCATCCCCACTGCCAGCGATGAATGCAGCGCCGGAAAACTGATCGCAGGCCGGCGCTGAACCTCTCCCTCGACCTGCACCTCCCACTCCAGACAGCCGGGACGCGACGCTACGAGCCGGACCAGGCGGCCCACCCGCAGCGACATTCCGTCAGTCGTCCTCACGCCCCAGCCACAACTCAAACCGCTGCAGCAGCCAGACATCCTGCCACGGTTGCATATCCACCCAGCACAGACCGACGCGGCCCTCGCGGTGCCAGATGACCATCGCCTGCATCTCGCACGCGGACTGGCTCACTTCGTCACGCAATTGGAGCTGTGTCCGCTGACCCGGCTTCGGGGCCTCGGGCCAGAGCAAGCAGATGCCCGCGCGGCTGACATCATGCACTGCAGCAGGAGTGCCGATCACCGTCAGGGGCGGGCCGTCTGCGAGGCGCGGTACCTGACGTCGTTCCGCATCGGGGTTGTCAGCGGACCCGTGTGCCACACTCATACGTCTTTCTCCCGACCTCAAACTTCCAGCGACAAAGCCAGTTGTCGCGCGTCGGTGGGAATCACCGATGGTGACACCGGAGGCGCGGCGTCAAAATCCAGGGTGAGCAACTGCTGGCTGGTCTGGATATGGCGCTGCACCGCGACCGCCGAGAGCTCCGGCGCCGGCCGTCCGGTGTGAGCGGGGCAGGCACTCTTGAAGTCGCAACTACCGCAATGGTCCCCCACACAGGGAACCCACGTCCGGTCGTCACTGATGTCGGTCCCGGTGGCTCCCACCCAGCGCCGCAACTCGCGGATCTGATCCGGGGTGCGCGAGGTAGTGCGTTCCATCTGGTGCCGCAGGAAGTAAAGCGACAGCGTCTCCGGCCGGATGGCGTGCTGCTCCTCCATCGCCAGATGATACAGACCGAGTTGGAGGTCGCCATCCACTTCCGTCTGGCTGCGCAGTTCCCGGTCCAGCTTGTAGTCTATGACCTCGTAGCCGGTCTCCGTGGCGTCCACCCGATCAATCGCCCCGTTCAGCACGTGGTCTCCGACGCGAATCGAGAATTTGTGCTCCAGAAACACGGGGTGGCCCGGCTTCTCCAGATTGGCGTGATGGTACTCTTCCAGGATCCGAAGCCCCTCCTGGTAATCACGCGACTCCCGGATCACCGGTTCCTGCACCGCGCCATACGCCGTGTCATAGGCATCCACCACCCGCTCCCAGTGCGGCGTGTCGGTGCGCGCATAGGTGAGCCAGCGCATGAGGGCCGCATGCACGCGTCGTCCCGCTTGAAACAAGCGTCGGGGCCGCCGCGGGAGCCGGTCCAGATAGGTACACCGGTACCGCATCGGACATTGCCCGTAGGTCTTGAGTTTGGAGTAGGAGAGTCGCATCCGTATCCCTCCACGACGGGGGTCGTACCACGATTATTGTAAAACTGTAGCCGCACTTCGCCTGTGAGGCAAGTTTCCATTGTGTCAAATACGGGCAACCCTGACCGTATGTCTATGCTTCTTCTCGAAATGGCCGGGCAAGCAGGTCCACTACAGCATCCTGTACCGACGCTCCCCCATCCAGCACTCGCCGCAGGCCCGCCAGGATCGGGACTTCCACCCCGAGCGAATGCGCCAGCAAGCACGCTGCCGCGGTGGTGGGCACGCCCTCCGCCACCTGCCCGAGCGCCGCCAGCACCATCGCCAGACCGTCCCCTCTCCCCAACGCCAGCCCCACGCGGTAGTTCCGGCTCAGGGGACTACCGGCTGTGGCCATCAGGTCGCCCAATCCGGCCAGACCGCTGAACGTGGACGCCCGCCCCCCTGCGGCCACTCCCAGTCGAACCATCTCGGCCAGCCCGCGCGTGAGCAGGGCGGCCCGCGTGTTGGCTCCGTAGCCCAATCCATCGCTGATCCCTGCCGCGATCGCCAATGGATTCTTGAGCGCACCGGCGAGTTCCACCCCGGCCAGATCGGTGTTCGTGTAGATACGGAAGACGGGTGTCCCGAGCCGGACCTGGAGTTCTCGCGACCAGTCCGGATCCTCGGAGGCGATCACCGAGGCGGTGGGCGTCAACTGCACCACCTCTCGCGCCAGATTCGGGCCCGACAGTACCGCCACCTGCACGGCGCCCAACTCCGCCTGTACCACCTGGCTCAGCCTCCGCCCCGACCCGCGTTCCAGCCCCTTCGCCGCCAGCAACATCCCGGCAGGCGCGCCGCCGGCGGCACGGAGGTGTGCGCAAAGCGGTCCCACGGCATCCGAAGGAACGGCGATGATCACCGCCCGGGCGCCATCCAGGGCCACTGCCGGGTCGGCTGTGAACAGAACGGAGGCGGGAAGCGTCAGGCCGGGGAGGTAGTGCTTATTCTCCCGCGACTGAATGAGCGCCCGCACCTGGGCCGGGTCACGGGCCCACAGGCGCACTGTGCTGCCCGGGCGACAGAGCAGCCAGGCGAGCGCCGTGCCCCAACTCCCGCCGCCCAGAACCGCGACCGGGTCCGCGTCGGTCACCGTGCGCCGGCCGCCGGGGAGTCGGCAAACAGCTCGTCCATCAGGTCCTGCACCTCCGCTCGGGTCGTGTCGCCCGGAGCGGGGATCAGGGTGAGGTCCAGCGCGGTCCCTTCACGCGTCCCCTCGGGCAGGAGGCGTGCCGGAAGAGAAATCGTCTCGCTTCCGTCCTTCCCTGCCACGAGTACCGCCCGGTTCCCCTCGATCCGATCCACCTGGACTCGTTCCGTCATTCCCCCCCCAGATCTGCTCACCGGTTACAGTCCCGATGAGGCCGAAAGCCGTTCGTCTCCGCCTGTGCGGCCGAGACAAACATCACTCGCCGCACAGGCGCCGGCAGTAACCCGCAATCCGGCCGGTGATACACCCGGCTGTCGCGATTTCCGATTACCCAGGTGCGAGAATCCCGGTTTGGAACGACCACCGGCCGGGCGGCTCCCCCACCTGTCCCACGTGTCCCACCCGCGCCCACATTTCGGCCCGTCGGCGTGGATTCCCCTTGCGGTGCGGTCGGCACACCCTCCAGGCGCACTCGCTCCCCATCCGACGTGAAGCGAATCGTCCCCTGCTCATCCGTGCGCAATACCTGGCATCCCTGCTTCCGCAGAGCTTCCAGGGCGTCCCGGTGCGGGTATCCGTAGTCGTTGCCCCGGCCACACGAAATCACGGCGAACCGGGGCGCCACCGCCCGGAGGAACGGCGCGTCAGTCCCGTTGAAGCTGCCGTGGTGCGACACCTTCAGCACATCCGCGGGAAGCACTCCCGCGACTGCGGCTGCGGAACCGAGGAGGAGTTTGCGCTGCTGTTCCTCCATGTCGCCGGTGAACAAGAATCGGGTCCGGCCAAATACCAGCCGCGCAACGATGGAGTTGTTGTTCACGTCAGCCTCGGTGCCTGCGAGCAGCGGGTCTACCGGCGCTGCGATCTCCAGCCGGCAGCCCGGTCCCAGGTGGTACGTCTGACCCGCCCGCGCCAGTGTCGTTTGCGCCCCGCACTGCTTCAGGAGCGACAGATATGTTTGCTGCGTGGCGCTGCCGTGATTGTAGCCAGGGTCCAGCACCTGCACCGCGGGCATCGCGCGCAGGACGTGAAGGAGACCCCCGATGTGATCTTCATGTGGATGGGACCCGACCAGCCAGTCCACCTTGCCCACGCCGGCGGCCCGCAGCGCCTCCAGCACACGCGGACCGGCCCCGCCCGGCCCGCCATCCACCAGCAGGCTCTTCCCGTCCGGCGTCAGCACCAGCGCAGCGTCACCCTGCCCCACGTCCAGGAACGAGACCTGAAGTTGTCCCCGACCCCCACCCGAAACGGTTCCCGTGCCGGCAGGCACCGACGGCGGCCGCGGCCCTCCGCCGGTACGGGCCCCCAAACCGGGGGCGCGGGTCGCCAGCCCGACTACCATTCCCACACTCACCACCATGAGTGCTGCTCTGCGCATGCGCGGATTCTCCGTCAGTCAGTCTCGATACCAGTGCAAGGCGCCGGACGTCCCGGGCCGCAGAGCCGCGGCCGCCAGGCCGGTTTCGACACTGTCAGCCTTGCTGGAGGCATCGCGTTCGCTGCACCCTGGCCGTTTCCCGGGGAAACGGAGCGGCACAGCGACCGGATGGAATTGCGGTTACGAGTCCAGGCACCCGGTAGCCGCCCTGCGCACCCCGTCTGCGGAGATTCTAGCAGTCTTGACGCCGTTTGCGCCCCCTGGTTTTGGCCAAAGTCCAGGGGGCGTTCTCGGTTCTACTGACGTCGGACGCGGGCCGTAAGTCCTGCGTCAGTAGAAGCGAGCAGCAGGCTGTGGGCTGCGGGAAGCGGGAAGCGGGAAGCGGGCCGCCCCATCAGCGCCGCGCCGGGCGCCACTGCGCGCAGCCAATCCATCCCACCGTAAGCACGCCGTGGAGCACGAGACCGTGTCGCCGCGTTACACGCCCCCTGCTTCCAATGCAGCCAGTCGGCGCTCCAGTTCTTCCAGGCGTGCCTGGCGCTCTGCCGCAAGGCGTTCGGCGTGGTCCGCCCGGGCCGCTTCCTGCGCAGCCCGCGCCGCTTCCTGCTCGGCGCGGGCCGTTTCCCGCGCAGCATGGGCCGCTTCGTGGTCGGCGCGGGTCGCTTCTTGCTCCGCCCGGGCCGCTTCTTGCGCGGCGTGCAGCGTCTCGCGCACAGCGGTTTCCTGGAAGCTTTCCAGCCGACGGCCGCTGCGATCGAAGGCGCGCAGTTCGTGCTGGCCCATCGCGGCAAACCACAGTTCCAGAACCTGGCTCCACGCCCAATGCCGTACTGCCTCCCACTCCGGCCCCGTTGCCCAGGATGGCCGCGCAGGACCGTCCAACACGTATTTCGCGCCGTCCCAGCGGAACAACCGCAGCCGGTTGGTGCGCGGATTGAAGTAGAGATACTCGTCGGGCCGCAGGCGCGCCGCGTAGCGCAGCGTCTTCGGACCCTGATCGCGACCCGCACTCCCGCGCGACCCGATCTCCGCGACAAAGCGCAACTGCCCGTGCTGCCCCTGCCGGTAGATCTCGAACCCCTCCGGCGGCGGCGGCTCCCCCACCATCACGTCCGGGCACACCACCGCCTGCGGGTCGCGCGGATCCCAGGCGCAGGGCAGGTCTTCCAGCACCCACCAGTGCCGTCCCTGCTCGGCAAGCTCGGCGGTCAGCGCGTCCATCTGGTAGCGCGACGACTTCGAGTGGGGGATCAGATGCGGCATGTCTTCCTCGGGGGCCACCCAAAAGAACTCCGGGTCGTGGGGATCCACATCCGACCGCCGGTCACAGGCGTCGGGGTAGGGCCCGAACCCCTCAATGTCGGGCAGGTCCGTCTCTTCGGGACGATCGTACGTATTTGCCCAATCCAATTGCGGGCGGATGGGGAGGACGGGCGACGGAATGGGGCTGCCCCCGAGATCGGGCAGCAGGGGAGACGGGGGCCGGTCGAGCAGCGTCATCCGGGGCGCCTTTCCGGTGGACTATGGGGGAAGGGGAGACCTGCACCCTGGCCGTTTTCGCGGGGAAACGGAGCGGCACAGCGACCGGATGGAATTGCGGCTACGAGTCCAGGCACCCGGTAGCCGCCCTGCGCACCCCGTCTGCGGAGATTCTAGCAGTTCTGACGCCGTTTGCGTCCTGTGCCGGGTCTGCGCCTGGTTCAGGGAGCCCGACTCCCCCAGCCCGCGCCACACCTGCAAGATGCGACCATCCCCTGGGAGCGGGTCACGCTCGTCTGGCTATGGAGTACGACGCGGGAGATGGCGCCACGCGCCCGTGTCTGTGCCACGCACCGGGTACCCCCCGGGGCGCTCAGGTGGGTCCTGTGTCCCGTGGCGGACAGCGGCGCCCCGGTCGCGGGCGTGTGTTTGGGCTGCTGGTATCCACGGGAGGGGGACACCTCACTTTGGCCGGAGCCCAGGGGTTAGGGAAGCTCGCCGAAAGCACTATCCCCTCTGTGTGAGCGCCACGGAGAGTTGTGCCTGCAAGCTCCGGCCTTTGGCCGGCCCTGCCGGGATCGTTGATTCTGTCGGGTCCCCTTACCGGTTGCACGTGCGATGCGCCCGGTAGCCATCTGTCTGAGCGGCAGTTGCCGATTCAAATACCACCCGCCGGTCCGAGTCGGGCAGCGCACCGCAGTCGGGCTGGTGGTACACGCGGCTGCTGCGGTTTCCGATCACCTGCCCGGCCCGCGGCACGCCCGGCCCCTCGCTGCCCGACCCCGGTGTCTGCGCAGGCTCGCCGCCGTCCAGAGCCGCGGCGCGGGCGGGGCTCTCGGCCCGCCCACCTTCCAGACGCACCTGGGTGCCGTCGGACGTAAACCGGATGTCGCCCCGTTCATCCGTGCGCAGGATCGGACAACCCTGTGATCGAAGGGCAGCCATCGCTTCCCGGTGGGGATGGCCGTAGTCATTCCCCCGAGCGCACGAGATCACTGCATACTGCGGGGCCACCGCCCGCAGAAACGGCGCGTCAGTCCCGTTGTGGCTGCCGTGGTGCGCCACCTTGAGCACATCCGCCTGAAGCGAGCCGGAGGCCGCCGAATCCAGGAGGTGTGTGCGTGGTTTCTCTTCCATATCTCCCGTGAAGAGACATCGGGTTCGCCCGTACACCAGGCGCGCAACAATAGAGTTGTTATTCGCATCCGAGTCGGTGCCGGTGAGCAGCGGTTCTTTCGGCGCCGCGATTTCCAGCCGGCAGCCCGCCCCCAGGTCGTACGTCTGTCCGGCACGGGCGCGAATCACCTTCGCCCCGCACTGCTTGAGAAGTGACAGGTACTTCCGCTGCGTGGCGGTGCCGTTGTTGTAGCCGGGGTCCAGCACCTGCACCGCCGGCACCTCAGCCAGCACGTCGTTGAGACCGCCGATGTGATCTTCGTGCGGATGGGAACCCATCACCCAGTCCAGCCTGCGCACACCCGCGGTCCGCAGTGCCTGAAGCACTCGGGGACCCGCCCCGCCCGGTCCGCCGTCCACGAGCAGGCTCTTCCCACCCGGCGTCAGCACCAGCGCACCGTCGCCCTGCCCGACATCCAGGAACGCCACCCGCAACTGTCCGCGGGCCCCACTTGCCCCACTTCCCGGCCCGGGAGGCGCCGGCGAGGGACGAGGCCCTCCACCGGGACCCGACCGCGAACCGGCTGATGGGACCGACGACGCACTCCCGGCCTCGGGGGCCGGGGCGCCCGTGCGATCCGCCGCACCGAGGGGATTTGCAGCCCCGGTTCCCGACCGGCCGCACGCGGCCACAGCCGCCGCGATTCCCACCGACGACAACAGCCGCACGCAATGCCGCCACCGAGTCTGGTTCATCGAATTTCCACTTTCGCGTCGTGCTCCAACGGCGTGCTTTCCCTACCGCCCGCGTCTTTTCCTCCGCCGACCGGGGCGCCTCGCTGCTGCACATCGCGCGGCGAAACCTACCGGGCGCAAGGATCCGCTTCCGACCGGATACCGGTAGCGTCGTGAACGGGCGCGAACCGGAAGGAGTACAGATCTGCGTCCTTCATGACGAACCGCACACGAATGGGTTTCCCTGCCAGTGTTTGCACCTGGGGGTGTTCCCTCCAGGTCACCGTCCGGCTGATTTCATCCCCGTACAATTCCACCGAGTCGGACTGTGCAAAGCCGGAGAGCGTCTTTCCCGCTGCGTCCATCAGTTCCACGCGGATGCTCCCGGCGGCGGAGGTCGAGTAGTTCAACTCCAGGCGTGCGCCGGAAAACACCAGCGGCCGGGTCACGAGTTCGCCTCCCGAAGCCGGCGCGCGTACCGATACGAAGCCATCCAGGCGCAGCGTGCCGCGTCGCAGGTGCGGCGTGGCGCCGTAATTCTCACTCCAGTACAAAGAGAGCTCGCCGGAGCCGGTCTGGAGCAGACCCCACGCCGGCGTGTTGTTGCCGTGGCCGTTCCCCCAGTTGCCGGGGCTGAGTCCGGGTCGAAGAAACGCCTCACGGAAGGTGCGGTCCCAATGAACTCCATCCCGGCTGGAGATGAGCACACTGTCCGACAGGGCGTCCACCGCGCGCCGGTCCGCGCCGATGCTCTTTCGTTCGGGGATGAAGCGCATCGGAAAGCCGAGGAAGAGAGCGGGCGCCCGGAAATAGGGAGTGATCGCATTGGTGTACAGGTGTTCCGCCGCGCCCGGACCCAGGTCTATGTACTCCTGCGGGCTCCATCTGCGGAAATCCGGCGAAGTGGAACGCAGAATACTTCGCACTCCATTCCGCCCACCTCGTGAATAGCAGGCGTACTCCTTCCGTACGGTATCCCAGAAGGCGACGTTCTGTGAGTCGAACGAGCCTTCGGACAGAATGGGAGCATTCGAGAGCCGCCGCCAGTGAATCCCGTCCGGCGACGCCAGTGAGACGAGCATCTTCCGCCGGTCCTGGACGGCGGGATCAATCATGCGGGCGAGTGCAACGGCCTTGTATCGCTCGTCCGGGAGGGCGGCGGGATTCCGATCGCGGAAGGGAGTGAAGTTGTGTGCTTCCTGATAGCCCTTCTCCTTCGGCATCCAGAGAATGTTGTTCCGCCGCGAACCCGAGAACTCGTGCAGGCCAAACTCCGGGCGGGTGAACCGGATGCCGTCGGTGCTCTCGGCCATGCACGCCACTTCTCGGGTGAGGTCGCCGCCGCCGCGGTAGTAGAGGCGGATCTTCCCGTCGTCCGGCATGACGGTGACGTACCCGCTCTGCGGGCCCTCCCACGGCGCGTCGAACCGAAATACCACTTCCCGGCGTACCGGCGCGTGCAACTGAAGCGTCGTGCTGCGGAGCGTCTCGACCAGAGTGCGGTCCACAAACAACTGTCGCGTGGAGCCGATCGGCAGTGGCGCCGGCGACCCCGTCCCACCGTCCGTCGCGAGGGCTCCGACTCCCCCAACGGCAGCCACGGCAGCGATCACAACGGTACGACCGGTCGGGGTCATCATCACTGTGATCCCCCTGAGTCCCTTCCGCGAACGCCTGCGCCGAGATCAGCCTTCGACGCGGTGGCTCACCACCGCGCCGGCAGGTGAGAACACGGGACCGCGAGCCTACCCTGAGTCGGCGCCGTCGCTGTCATTCGCGGCAGTGTCAATGTGAAAGATCTCCCGCAGATCGCCGATGTCCACGCTGCCATCTTCTTTGAGCACGAACAGCGGGCGCAGCGCATCCCCCCAGCGGCGATGCACGTCCGAATTGCGCAGCTCCTCCCACCTGGCCGGATCGCGGATCTCCGAGTAGAGAAAAAGGTATGGGTCCGCCTCGAAGATGGTCATGGTGCCGATGCCGCACCGCTCAATCTCGGCGAAGAGGTCGGGCCAGAGCTCGTCGTGCATGCGTTTGTACTCGGCGAGCGCTCCGGGTTGGAGCTTCATGGTGAAGGCGTGGCGGACCATCGTGCAACTTTCTTCGCATACTTCCCCGGCCTCCCTCGGGAACCGGGGTGGGTGACTTCCAAAATGGTATCGTGAGAACGGGAGAAGGGGCGAATGGCGATTCGATTGGTCATCCTGGACATTGAGGGCGTGCTCGTACCGCCCGGCGGCTCGGAACACCCCTGGGACCTGGAGGACCTGCTGCGGATTCGTTCCTTCTTCCGCAAGTCCCCATGCGCGGCCATCCTCTGCTCGGGTCGGCAGGAACCGTATGGGGAAGCGATGGTGCAGGCGCTCAACCTCTTCGAGCGCCTCCCCGAGGACGTGTTTGGGAACGTGTGGCGGTCTCATGCCCCGGATCTGATCTCGTGGCCCTCCGTCTTCGAAAACGGCGCGGTTTTCTACGATCCGATGGCGAAGCGTCCGTTTCCTCACCCGGCCCTCACGCCCGCGGTGCGAGAGGGGCTCGCCCAGTTGCGCCGGGAGGGGATCGAACCGCTGCTCAAGGAAACCGGCGCCCAACTGGAGGTGGGGAAGGAGTATTGCCTCTCCATCAACCCGCCGCTGAGCGACAGTACGGGCCGGCGTGCCACCACGGCATCGTTCCGGCCCCGCGTGGACCTCGCCGTGGCGCCATACCTGGACCTGCTGGAGGTCAATCACAGCGCCAGCGCGATAGACATCACTCCTCGCGGTGTGGACAAGGCGAGTGCGGTCTCACTCCTGCTGGACTGGACCGGGTTGAAACCGGATGAGGTGCTCGGAGTGGCCGACAGTCCGAGCGACGCCGGCTGGCTCCGTCTCCTGGGCTGGAACGCCGCTCCCGCCAATGGGCGCAAGAACCTGCCCGGATTACGCTGCTATGCGGCTGCTGAAACGACCCGGGGCCTGATCGAAATCCTCAACTGTCTGTCGGCTGCTGACTTCGAGGGCCTGCCGTCGCGCGCGCGATGACCACAGCGTTCCCGTCTCGCGTCGAGAAATTAGCCGCGCGCCGGTCTTCCCTGGGGATCACCGGCGACGAAAGCTGAAACCAGGACCCACGAACGTTCTCAGAATGAAAGGGAATGCCCCGTACCCACGCTGGGGTATCCGGAGCGCGCCACGCGCGGGAACCGAACCGAATGCGAATGCGACTGCTGCTGATCGGAACAATGGTACTGGCCGCCCTCCCGGCCGGAGCGCGGCCGACGTACCCGAAGGTCCTGCGGGAACACTTCGGCCCCGGGCTCGCACAGAAGGTCCAGGACTGCGCCACCTGCCATGCCGGCCCAAAGGAAGAGCCGAAGTTCAATGCCCAGTTGCCGAAGCCGCATAACCTATTCGGCGCCCGGCTGGTAACTGTGGGCGAGGAACTCACGCGGGCAAAACGATCCGCCGACCTGGCAGCCCGCCTGGACGCAATCGCCCGCGAGGATGCCGACCGCGACGGCGCGTCGAACGAAGCAGAGTTCCTGACCGGGCACTTTCCGGGAAATGCGAAGGACCGCCCAACCCCGAAGGATCTGGCGCGCGTTCCCGAGCTCCGGGCGAAGTGGGCGCGGGAGCGCGGCTGGGTGTGGCAGCCGTTTGCGCCGGTGCGGAGGCCGCCGGTGCCGCAGGTCCGGCAGCCAGGCTGGGTCCGCAACCCGGTGGATGCCTTTGTCGCCGCCGAACGCGAGCGCCACGGGCTCAAGCCCCGCCCTGAAGCAGCGCGCGAGACCCTGCTGCGGCGGATTTACCTCGACCTGATCGGGCTTCCCCCCAATCGCGCCGACCTCCATGCGTTTCTCGCCGACCGGGCGCCGGGTGCGTATGAACGTGTGGTAGACCGGCTGCTCGCCTCACCCCAGTACGGCGAACGCTGGGCCCGGCATTGGATGGATGTCTGGCGCTACAGCGATTGGGACGGCTACCAGGCAGAGGTGCGCAACAGTCAGCCGCACATGTGGCGGTGGCGCGATTGGATCGTCCGCTCGCTCAACGAGGATCGGGGCTATGACCGGATGGTGCAGGAGATGCTCGCCGGAGACGAACTGGCGCCGGGAGATCCTGCCGTGCTGCCCGCCACGGGATTCCTCGTGCGGAACTGGTACAAGTTCAGCCGCCACGAGACGCTGACGAAAATGGTGGAGCACACGTCCAAAGCCTTCCTCGGCGTGACGATGAACTGTGCGCGGTGCCACGACCACAAGTTTGACGCCATTTCCATGAAGGAGTACTACGACTTCCGCGCGGTGTTCGAGCCCTTTGACGTCCGTTTGGATCGTGTGCCTGGTGAAGCCGACCCGAACAAATCCGGCATCGCCCGGGTGTTCGATGGCGATCCGAAGGTGGAAACCTTCTTGCTGCTCCAGGGAGATGACCGCAAGCCGGACAAGACCCGCCCCGCGCAGGCGGCCGTTCCTGCACTATTGGGTGGGAGCTTCCAGGCCGCGCCTGTGTCCCTGCCGCGTACCGAGAGCGTGCCGGATCGCAAGGACTTCGTGCTCCGCGAGACTCTTGCGGCCAGCGAAGCGGCGGTGGAGGAGGCCCGTCGGACGGTGGAACAGGCCGAACGCGGTGCAGATGTGCGAAGCACCGAGATCGCGCGGGTGCGCGCCGCCTCCGCGGCGGCGAGCCACGAGGCGCTGCTCGCCGTGCTCCGCGTCGAGGCGCTGGAGGAGCAGACAGGCAAGGAAAGCGCCGAATGGAAGGAAGCCGCCCTGGCCGCCACTCGAGCGCAGCGGGAAGCAGCGGTGCTGGGGGGGAAGCTCAACCTGATCACCGCTTCGGGGGAAATCGAGGTCGCGCAGCGAACCCATGACCAGGCGCTGCGGGCCGCCGCGGGCAATGCCGGCGAAGCCGCCGTCAAGAAGAACGCCGCGGCGCTGGATCAGGCGCGCACCCGGCACAAGGCCGCCGCCGAGGCACTCGCTTCTGCTGAGAAGGCCGCCGCCATGCCATTGACCGTGGCGTACACGCCGCGGATTGCAAAGACCTATCCCGTGGTCAGTACCGGAAGGCGCCTGGCGCTTGCCCGGTGGATCACGAACCGGCAGAACCCGCTTGCGGCGCGGGTGGCGATCAACCACATGTGGCTCCGCCACTTCGGGCTGGGGCTCGTTCCCAGCGTGTTTGACTTCGGGCGGAACGGGCGGGCGCCCTCGCATCCGGCTCTGCTGGACTGGCTCGCATCAGAACTTATGGATGGATCGGCGTGGCGGATGAAGGCAATCCACCGATTGCTGGTCACCAGCAGCACCTACCGGATGGACTCCACTCCGGACCCGGCGGCCCTCGCCGCCGACCCGGAGAACCGCCGGATCTGGCGCATGAGCCCACGGCGCGTCGAAGCAGAAGCGATCCGCGACAGCGTCCTGCACGTTGCCGGCACGCTCGACCCGAGTGCCGGCGGTCCGGACCTCTCTCCGGATCAGGGGATGACTGTGCCGCGCCGGAGCCTCTACTTCCGCACCTCAATGGAGAAGTACGTTCCGTTCCTGGCGGCGTTCGATCAGGCCAACGTGAACGAATGCTACCAGCGATCGGACAGCATCGTGCCGCAGCAGGCGCTGGCGCTCGCCAATAGCCCTCTGGCGCTCGCGGCGTCGCGCACTCTCGCGGCGAGTCTCTCCCGAGAAGTGGGCAGCGCCGACCACGCCGCGTTCGTGGGCACGGCATTCCTGCAGATCCTGGGCCGGGCGCCCACCCGCGAGGAACGGCTGGAAAGTGAGCGCTTCCTGACCCAGCAGACCGCTCGCCTCAGCAGTACGACGGGTCTGACGCCGATTTCCGCCGGCGCGCCGGCTCCCGTCGCCGCCGCCGCCGATCCGAAACAGCGCGCGCGAGAAAGCCTTGTCCACGCGCTCCTGAACCACCACGAGTTCGTCACGATCCCCTGAGCCGCCGCCGCCATCGCGCTGAAACGCACCTTCTGACCGAACCGGCCAGAGGGTGCATCACGGCCGGGGGCGCCGCGGGCCGAAACGAGAGCCATAGCACAATGCAGAACACCAAGAACACCCTCGGACGGTGTGCCGGAGTCTCGCGCCGCACGTTACTGAGCGACGTCGGCATGGGCTTCACCGGCCTGTTACTCGGGTCCATGCTGCACCGGGATGGGATCGCCCGGGCGAGCGAGGGCGCGTACACCCCGCCTACCGGGCAGCCGCATGCCCTGCCGAAAGCGAAACGAGTCATCTGGCTCTTCATGGTCGGCGGGACCAGCCACATGGAGAGCTTCGACCCGAAGCCGGAACTGAACGTCCACGCCGGGAAAACGATCGACGAGTCCCCCTACGCGGGCACACTGAAATCCCCCTATTTGAAGGAGAACCTGCGGGAGGTGATCGAAGGCCTCCACAAGGTGCATCCCAAAATCTTCCCGATGCAGACCGGCTATCGGAAGTGGGGGCAGAGCGGTCTGGAGATTTCCGACTGGTGGCCCCATGTGGCGGCCCATGCCGACGACCTCGCCATCGTGCGCTCCATGTGGACGACCGACAACAACCACGGAGCTCAGCTTCAATTCTTCACCGGCCGCCACTCTCTCGAAGGCAACTACCCCACCATCGGCTCGTGGGTCCACTACGGCCTCGGCTCGCTGAACGACAACCTGCCGCAGTTCGTCGTACTCGGCACTCCGCTGGCGGACTGCTGCGGAGGCGTCAACGGGCACGGTGCGAATTATCTGGGGCCCGAGCACAACGGGATCCGGATGAACGTGGATCCGAAGAGTCCGCTTCCCTTCGCCACTCCCGGCGCGGATCGCTACGTGGAGGAGCAGCAGGCAGAGTTCGACCTCGTGGGACGCCTCAACCGCCTGTCCGGCATCCGCTATCCCGACGATCCGGCGCTGCGAGCGCGGATTCGCTCCTACGAACTCGCATTCCGGATGCAGGCAGCCGTCCCAGAAGTCATGCAGCTCGACGAGGAGAACGAGGGAACGCGCCGCCTGTACGGGCTCGATCAGCCCGTCACTCGCACATTCGGCGGCCTCTGCCTCGCGGCGCGGCGGCTGTCGGAGCGGGGCGTCCGGTTCGTACAGGTATTCCACGGCAGTAATGGCGGCGCCGGCGCCTGGGATGCACACTCCAACCTGAAGCCCGGTCACACCCGGCTCTGTGCCGAGGTGGACCAACCGATCGGTGCCCTCCTGCGAGATCTCAAGCAGCGCGGGATGCTGGACGATACCCTGGTCGTCTGGTCCAGCGAGTTCGGACGCACTCCCGGCGCTCAGGGCAGCGACGGGCGGGACCACCACCCGTATGGGTTCTCGGTCTGGTTGGCGGGCGGCGGCGTGCGCGGCGGAGTCGCCCACGGGGCGACTGACGAACTGGGCTTCCACTCGGTGCAGGATCGCCACTACGTGACTGACCTCCACGCCACCGTGCTGCATCAACTCGGCATGGATGCCCACCGGCTGGAAATCCCGGGCCGCAAACGGCTGGAACTGGACTTCGGGAAACCGATCCCGGAGATTCTCGCGTAATCGGACGCCTTACCGCAGGCCTGAGGGACTGGGACTCCCTCAGGCCAGCGGGTTTTCGGTCCAGCTCAGGCGGCGGGGGGCCGCGCCTGCCCACCGGTGCCGGCAGGGATCGTCAACGAGCCGTCTCCCTGCGCTCCGGCGGACTTCACCGCAGGTCCACATCGCGGCCGGTGCGGCTGCTCTCCTCACACGCGGTCAGGATTCGAACCACTTCGCGGCCCCATTCGCCGGTAACCGACGGAGGGCGCTGCTCCGCGATGGCGGCCGCAAACTCCTGCATCTGCGCCACGAAGGCGCCGCCCACATCCGTGACTCCGTCTTTCAGGTCCAGCGCGAGCGCCGCCACGGGAAGCTCGACCCAGGCTCCCCCGCGACTGATGAGCAATGGGTTGCCGCCGCCCCGGTCACCGCTGACCCGCAGTTGGGCTTCTGTGCCGGTGATTTCCGCCCCAAAGCGATTCACGCCGTCCTTGTAGCCCACGTGATGCAGCACCGCGCCCACGCCGGTGTCGAATTGCAGGAACGCCAGACCCATATCGGTCGAGACGCCGTGGATCGGGTTACCGACGCGCGCCTTCACCGAGACGACCTCGCCGCCCAGGAGTAGCTTCACCCGATCAATCATGTGGGAGCCGTTCATCGGCCACATTCCGCCGCCCTTACTGTCTTCCAGAAACCACGGCGGGCGCACTCCCTCCCAGAACGGCTTGTTCCACGTATCCGTAGCCATCACGGGCCGGCCGATACCCCCGTCCGCGAGAAGTTTTTGCGCGGCCTGGTTTGCCGGGAAAAAGTGCTGGCTGTGTCCGATCATGAGGGTGGCGCCCGTCGTCCGCGCGGCGGAGAGGATGGCGTCACACTCGTCCACGGTCATCGCCATCGGCTTCTCGATCAGCACATGTTTGCCGGCCCGGAGGCTGGCCACTGCCGCCGGGAGATGGAGAAAGTGGGGCAGACCGATGACCACCGCCTGCACCGCCGGGTCTTGTAACAGCGCATCGTAGTTCGCATAGCCACGGCACTCGTACTCTTGCTCCGCCTTCACCCGGCGCTCCGGGTCCACCTCCGCGACAGCCGCCAGATGCGTCGCCCGTAGCGCCCGTGCCGCGACCGCGTGCGCGCCGCACACTCGTCCTCCGCCGATGATGCCAATGCCCAGCACGATGAGATCTCCTCTCCCGGATGGTCCCGGAACGCCGCTATGCTGCGGTCCACTCAGTGTGGAACACACCCTCGCGGTCCACGCGCTCGTAGGTGTGCGCCCCGAAGTAGTCACGCTGCGCTTGAATCAGATTGGCCGGCAGCCGCGCCGTCCGGTACATATCGAAGTAGCCGAGCGACCCACCGAGCCCGAGCACTGGAATGCCGGCCCGCACAGCAAGGGCAACGACTTCTCGCCACGCGTCCTGCCGGGCTGCGATC